>JALRIK010000249.1 GCA_023255435.1 Marivivens sp. | reverse complement strand
AGTATTCGATGATGGTTGCGATTTGGTCAATACTCTCCACACAACACGTAAAGAGCTCCTTCCAAATATCTCTGGTGGTTGCGAAGAAACAACAACAGGAGTTATCCGTCTTAATCAGATGGCAAAAGATGGCGCTCTGACATTCCCAATGATCGCTGTCAATGACACTGATACAAAGCACATGTTCGACAACCGTTACGGAACAGGTCAATCAACGCTTGACGCTGTATTCCGCGCAACGAACTTCCTCCTTGCAGGACGAATTGTTGTAGTGGCAGGTTTCGGTTACTGCGGTAAAGGTGTTGCAGAACGTGCAAAAGGCATGGGAGCAGATGTCATCGTCACTGAAATCGATCCTACAAAGGCGCTCGATGCGATGATGCAAGGATTCCGCGTCATGCCGATGGTTGACGCCGCTAAGTTAGGCGATGTCTTCATCACCGTAACTGGAAACCGCGATGTACTTCGCGACGAACACTTTGCAGTAATGAAGGATGGCGCAATCATGGCCAACTCAGGTCACTTTGATATTGAAATCGATGTCGCATGGCTTGAACAGAATTCAGTCAAGAAGAACGAGAAGATGCGCCACCAGACTGATGAATATGTCATGAAGGATGGCCGTCGCCTACTTCTACTTGCAGAAGGCCGCCTCGTTAACCTCGGA
>JALRIK010000248.1 GCA_023255435.1 Marivivens sp. | reverse complement strand
CCTGCGTTCTTAAGTGCTACACCCGCAGCAGAAACTACTTCATCAATATGGGCATGCTCGCGCACATAGACAATGTCATCTGCCTTGATGCGACCGCTCATGTTCCTACCTTAGCGACGCTTTGAAAGGTGCGCATGGAGCGCATATGCGCCGGGGTCGGTGAGGCTAGCAATCTGGTCTACTACGACGCGGAGACGTTCTGAATCTGAAGAGGCCAATTTCCAATCATCCTCGAAGATGGGATCGAGTTCATTGGGAGCGGCTTCGAAGAGCATCTCGACCAATTCACGAATTACTACCTGTTGTTTTTCATATCGTTCTTGCGATGCAGCGGCATTGATGAGGTAGTGACCAGCAACTGCTTTCAAGAAATCTACCTCAATCTTCTGCTCGCGCGGAATTTCAAGGTTGGCGTTATAGCGATTGAGCGGGCCATCTCCGTGAATCTTGCGAGTTTCTAATTCAGCTGCAAGAACGAAGCGACCAATTAATTGAGATGTCGTATCTTTTAAGCGAGCAAGTGCACGATGAGTGCGATCAAATGAGATTGGCCAACAGGAAAGGTTCTGCAATCGGGTAAGTGCGGCCGCCACTTCTTCTTTGGTTGCATCGCTCTTGTAACCATTAACCATTTCGGTATACAAAATATCGAAGTCATTATCAAAATTCTT
>JALRIK010000247.1 GCA_023255435.1 Marivivens sp. | reverse complement strand
ATCTTGGTTTAGAAGCAATTAGCATTATTGAAGCGCTATGGACTAGGTATGATATTAGGCCAGATCATAAAGATGAGTTGTATATAGAAATCCAATCATCGAAAAAAAATTTGATCGATAAGAAAGCCGAAATTGAGAAACTCTAAAAGTAAATTTTGTGTGTGAATCTGTGTGGGAACGCGCCCGGTTCCAATGATAAAAATAGAATAATCAAATTTTCTTTGAAATATGTTTTTTCAAACATTTCATAGGGTTATAATATTTTTGTGAAAAGCGCCTTTTTCTCATAACCTGAAGGTCGTAGGTTCAAATCCTACTCCCGCAACCAACAAAAACAATAAGTTAGCCGCTTTTTAGCGGCTTTTCTTTTGCCTTCTTAGTTTTGTGTGTGAATTCTGTGTGGGACTCCACCATATATGGGCGATTGGCAGCCATTTGATTTACGGCAGCGTGTAGCTCGTTATTGGCAGCCTTCACGTATTTCATAGTGGTTTCGATAGAACGGTGGCCGGCCAACTCCTTTGCGGCCGCAATGCTGGCTCCGCTCGAAAGAATGTTGGTACAGAAAGCCGCGCGTGTATCATGACCGCGCCGATTGACACCTGCTTTTTTCCGGATTGTGTCCCAGGCTGTCGTCCAGAGCTCGTTTACCGGCCGCAGCGCTTTTGTTTTC
>JALRIK010000246.1 GCA_023255435.1 Marivivens sp. | reverse complement strand
TTTCGGATGGTGGCGATGAGGGGGCAAAAGCCCTATTGCAATCATTGGAAAAGCTGAAAGGGGCATTCCATGTCTGATGAAGTAAAAAAGGCTGTTGACGAGATCAACGCCGCGTTTTCCGAATTCAAGGCCGCAAACGACACGCGCCTGAAGGAAATCGAATCCAAGGGCGCGGCTGACCCCGTGACCGAAGCCAAGCTGGCAAAGATCGAAAAGGATCTTGAGGCCGCGCAAAAGGTTGCGGATGACGCCGTGCTGATGGCGAAACGTCAAGCGCGCGTTGTTACTGACGAGCGCGGCAATGCGGTTGATCTTGACGCCAAGGCGCTTGATTGGGCCGACATGATCGCACGCAAGCGCGGAACCCGTGCAAGCGACTTCGGCGCAAAGGAACTGGACGGCTACAAGGCTGGCTTCACGTCCTATCTGCGCAAGGGCGATCAGATCATGGGCGCTGAGGAAATGAAGGCGCTTTCGGTCGGCTCCGATCCTGATGGCGGCTATGTGGTCTATCCAGACATGTCGGGCCGCGTTGTCACCAAGGTCTTCGAGACCTCGCCCATGCGCGCCTATGCTTCGGTACAAACCATCAGCACCGATGCTCTGGAAGGTCTCTACGATCTTGACGAGGCTGCTTCGGGCTGGGTTGGTGAAACTCAAGAGCGCCCCGAAACCGCAAC
>JALRIK010000245.1 GCA_023255435.1 Marivivens sp. | reverse complement strand
CATCTTTTAACTTATGGAGTGAAGATGAAATTGAAATCTAATCAACCCAAGGCCACTGCAGAGCAGGTGGTCAAAGACATTAGAAGAGCCACCAGGCGGCATTATTCAACCGAGGACAAGATACGTGTTGTTCTCAGTGGCCTAAGGGGTGAGGACAGCATTGCTGAGCTGTGCCGCAAGGAAGGTATTGCGCAGGGGCTTTACTACAGCTGGAGCAAAGAGTTTCTAGAAGCGGGCAAGAAGCGCTTGGCCGGAGATACAGCTCGCGCAGCTAACAATGATGAGGTTCGCTCTATGCGCTCTCAGACCCAAGCGTTGAAGGAGGCGGTGGCGGACTTGACGCTGGAGAACCGACTACTCAAAAAAAGCATGATCGGGGATGGGGACGAGCGGGGATGAGGTACGCGGCTGAGCAGAAGCTGGAGATCATCCGCTTGGTTGAGAACTCGCACTTGGGTGTTAAGCGCACACTCGACAAGCTTGGAGTGGCTCGCCCCACCTTCTACCGCTGGTATGCGAGGTACCAGGCGCGTGGTGAGGCGGGCTTAAACAATCACTACCGCGGACCTGCACGACCTTGGAACCGCTTGCCTGAGGAGGTAAGGGCCAGGCTCATTGAGTTAGCGCTAGAGGTGCCTGAACTCTCGCCTCGGGAGTTGGCGGTGCGCTTCACCCATGCCCAAGGCTACTA
>JALRIK010000244.1 GCA_023255435.1 Marivivens sp. | reverse complement strand
TTGCTTGCTCTTAACATCTGATTTGTTATTCATATCGTCGAGTACAGTATAGATACTAACTCCTACAGTTTTACCTTTAACTGCTAAGTCGTCTATCTTTAGGAAGAAGAAATCGTCCTTGCACTGTTCTACTGTTGCTCCTCCAACAAGCAACAAGCATCCATACTCTTTACACTTGCTTTCGATTCGTGCAGCGGTGCTGACAGCATCTCCGAGTACATCATAGCTGTGGCGCTTGGTGCTCCCCATCTCCCCAATGTATCCCAAGCCTGTATTAATTCCTGCACCCATTCCAACTGGCGGGCGTCCTTGAGGTATGATAATATCTTCATTAAACTTCTCCACTGCTTTTAACATTTTAAGTCCGGTTGCTACTGCTGTTCGAGGATGATGCGCATCATCAATAGGAGCATTATGTATGTGCATACTTGCATCACCGATGTACTTAATAATCATTCCGTCTGCATCTAACACTGGCTCTGTGATAGCATCCATATAACCATTCATAATAGTTGTTAGGCCTTTTACGTCATCACCAAAACTTTCACCTAGCGGAGTAAAGCCACGCAAGTCTGAGAATACAATTGACACTTCACGCTTAGTACCGTCTTTGATTAGACTTGGATTTTCCTGTAGTAATTTGACCACTGTTGGTGACGCATAGCCAGCAAACTGTTTCTTAATTGCTTGCTTCTCTAAGAACTCACGT
>JALRIK010000243.1 GCA_023255435.1 Marivivens sp. | reverse complement strand
AGTCTCCAGAACTTGTTAAGCGTGGAATAAAGAAAGAAGTTAGTATTCTGTTTAGTGACTTGCGTGGCTTTACACCATTAGGTGAAAGTTTTGGCGATGATGTTGCAGGACTAACAAAAATTATGAATGGCTATATGGATGCCATTACACAACCTGTGTTAGACGCAGACGGAATGATTATCAAATATATTGGCGATGCTAGTATGCACATACATAACGCACCGATTGATGATCCGAATCATGCTCGTACGGCAGTTGCCACTGGTTTAAAAATGTTAAAAGCAGTGGAGAAGTTTAATGAAGAAGTTGTCATACCAGACGGTAGACCACCCGTTGGCATGGGTTGGGGTGCTAATACTGGCCTTGGGTATATCGGCGAAATGGGTAGTACCAAACGACACAGTTACGATGTGCTTGGAGACGCAGTTAGTACAGCCGCTAGAGTTGAATCAAAATGTAAAGAATATGGGTGCTTGTGCTTAGTTGGTGAAAGCACATATGAAGCAACCAAAGACGATTTCTTCTACTTGAAAGTAGATGATTTGCAAGTTAAAGGTAAAAGTGTAGGATTAAGTATATACACAGTGTTGGATGATCCGAAGCCTGCTTGGAAAGTAGCACAGCGTAAGCACAACGAAATGCACGACATGTATCGTGCAAAAGAGTTTGACAAAGCTATAGAAGAGTGTAAACTTTTACATAATCTGTTTGATGGTAAAATGTCT
>JALRIK010000242.1 GCA_023255435.1 Marivivens sp. | reverse complement strand
CAAAAATTTCTAAACCAAATAGCGTGGTAACGCTTAATTTGAATACCCAAATTGCAGATCGTCCCCCAAAATTTAATGAACTAGAAGTCCTGTTTGAACTTAATGACCAAATTATTGGACTCCATGATCTTTTACTCGCGATAGAAAACGCAGCACAGCATCCAAATATTGAAGGGATTATTTTACAAGCTGATTTTATTTCAGCAGGATGGAGTCAAATTAGAGAAATTAGAAATGCATTATTGAGATTTAAAACAACTGAAAAATTTATTTATGCTTATCATGATATAGCAAGCCAAAAATCTTATTACCTCACCTCAGTAGCAGATTCCATTATTCTAAATCCTGCGGGTATGATAGAGTTTAAAGGACTAGCTTCAGAAGTTTTATACTACAAAGATTTTCAAGACCAATACGGTTTAAAAATGGAAGTTATTCGTCATGGAAAATACAAAAGTGCCGTGGAGCCCTTTTTAGAAAATGAAATGAGTGATGACAATCGATTTCAGATTAAAACCTTACTGAGTGACCTTTGGGAAACTCTCCGCGATGAAATTGCAGAGACTCGAAACTTGAGTCCATCAGCACTCGATACTTTAGCAATGGACTCAAAAATTGCTGTGCCTTCAGATGCCCTAAAAGCCAAATTGATTGATCAACTTGGTTATGAAAATGATCTCGAGGCTATGGTCAAAGATCGTCTTGGTATATCAGCTGAAGATACTATATCTTACGTTTCTTT
>JALRIK010000241.1 GCA_023255435.1 Marivivens sp. | reverse complement strand
CGAAGTCGTCACTGGGCGTGATGATGGGCCGTCGGAGGTCGATGGTCCCGACCGATGCACCGCTGCAATCCACCACCTTCCGCGACCTGATCTCCAATGCACGCGGGGCCTTGGACGTGATTATCATCGACACAGCGCCATTGGTCCCCGTGGTCGATGCCCGCTATATCGCGCTGCTGGCCGATTGTGCGGTCCTCTGCGTCCGCCACGGCATCACCAAACAATCCGAACTGCGCAACAGTTTCGACCAATTGACCGACTCATTGCGCAGCGATGCCGAAGTGGTCACGGTTCTCAACTGCTACGAGGGACGCGACAAAACGTACCGCTACGACGGCTATTACGGCTACGAGGGCAAATAGGTCACAGATTTCAGGGGGATACTCAATGGAGGCGAGTAGGAGAATCGAACTCCTGTACACGGATTTGCAAATAATTTACTCTAACTTAAGTATTTGATTTGTATTGATATTATTTACTAAAAATGTAGGTGTGTATCATAATGCGATAATCCGTAGCTAGTAATTAGAGAGTGTTTGCTGTGTTCAACACTGCCTTTGGTCGCATGCCCCAGGCTGATAATCCCGCACACAAGTTCACACAACTTATTCAACAATTCACCTCTCTTAAATACCATTCGCACTATGCCTCTTTCGGATCCGGTCGACCATTTTGCTGAGAATATTCAGATCACACAAACCGTGCGATGAAGGCTCAAATATAGGCGTACGGCGTTAACTCACGTG
>JALRIK010000240.1 GCA_023255435.1 Marivivens sp. | reverse complement strand
AGACCATAATCATTGCTGAAACTGATGCTCATAATCAGTTATGTGGCCTTTGGATTTCGCGTCACAAAGACAGAGTCCGCTTCATGACGACTGAAGATATGTTGTCGTTATCGCTTAAGGATATGGTCGTTTCAGGCGCTCCAATAGACGATATAGAAACTTGGATCAAATCACGCATTCAAACCGCAGAACATGCGCATTGAACAACAGACAACCCGTTGGTCAGACTTGTCTGAAGTAACACAAATCGATTTGCGCGAAGAATACTCTCGCGATCCCGCTTGTCTGTTTGACATATGTTCAATGGATAAAAAGATTGAAAGTTTCTCTAGATGGCTGGCCGAGCGGGACGTGATATTCACTATCGATGATTTACCAACCAAATCAGGTTAATGAAGTTTTGAGCCTCTCTCACTGAACCTGAGCAGCCTCATTTGACCGGTCCAATTTTATAGTTAGTGCGTATCGCAGCGAATGACCGCTTGCCGCCCTATTCACCAAGTATACGCGTTAAACCATCTTCACTGAGCCGTTCCGCCTCAAATGCCGTCAACGCCCGTAGACGCAGCTCCTCGCTTGGATCATACCCCGCACGAGACACACCAAGCGCGATCAACAGGGCGCTTTCACTGAGCTTACCTGCATCAAAAAGATCAAACGCTTTTGCTGCCGCAGATAGGGCAGGGGCTAGGTCAGTCTTGCTGGGCTTAGCAACAACGGGATCAGGTTCAGCAGGTGATAGCTCCTGCTCTTG
>JALRIK010000023.1 GCA_023255435.1 Marivivens sp. | reverse complement strand
TGGATTAGCTAAAATTTGCAATCGCAAACTTGCAAATTATGGCTGAATGGGTTGCATCTGCCTGCAGTCGGTCACATGGTCTTGCCGATTGGCCCGACAGTTCGCGGGCGAGAGACCCCAATGACACAAATGATCAAAGCTCGGCTACTCGATCGCTCGACGCCTCCCCATATCATGACGCTTGTTCTTTTGGCCGGCATATCGGCAATGAGCAATGCCATTTTCTTGCCCTCGCTCAATGGGATGACCACCTATTTCAACACGACCTACAGCATCATGCAGTGGTCGGTGTCCGGCTATTTCGCGGGCACTGCGGTGCTTCAACTCTTTTTCGGACCGCTTTCCGACCGCTTCGGCCGCCGTCCGATTTTGCTGATAACGATTGCGCTTTTCACCGTGGCGAGTGTCGGCGCTGCGCTCGCAACAACGGTCGAGGTTTTCCTCTTTTGCCGCATCGCCCAAGCCGCGATTGCCTCGTGCATGGCACTGTCCCGAGCGGTGGTGCGCGACGTCTATCCGACCTCCGAAGCCGCTTCGATGATCGGATACGTCACAATGGGCATGTCCATCGTGCCGATGATCGGCCCGATGCTGGGCGGCGCGCTGGATCAAGCCTTTGGCTGGCAGGCAAGTTTCTGGATGCTTGCGGCCACGGGTCTGATTGTCTGGCTTCTGACCTATTTCGATCTTCCCGAAACTTATAAGGGCGGGAATTCCAAGTTCATCGAACAGGTGAAAACCTATCCTGAACTGTTCCGTTCGCCTCGGTTCTGGGGATATGTCGCCTGCACAAGCTTTACGGCGGGTGGTTTCTATTCACTCCTCGGCGCGGCCTCTTATGTCTCGAGCGTGGTCTTTCACCTTTCGGCAGCTCAAACGGGGATTGCCATCGGCGCTCCCGCTCTCGGCTACGCCTACGGCAACTATCTCTCGGGCAAATATGCCGTCCGCTACGGCATCGACAAACTCACTTTGCTGGGCTGCATTGTTACTTTTGCCTGTATGTCAACGTCGTTCGGACTGAGCCTTTTGAACGCCAACAACGTCTATATCTTCTTTGGCCTCTGCGCGATCATGGGGATAGGCAACGGGCTGACCATGCCCAATGCCACGACAGGGGCACTCTCGGTGCGGCCCCACCTTGCAGGAACCGCGGCGGGCCTGAGCTCGTTCTTTCTCCTCGGCGGCGCTGCGCTTCTCTCGGGATTGGCAGGTTCGATCCTGAACCCCGAATGGCGCGAACTGCCCGTAAGCTCGATCATGGTGATTTGCAGCATTCTGGCCCTCGCCTCGATCCTTTTGGTCCGGCGCCGCAACAGGTTCCTTGGAGAAGCACTCTAAGACAACTTGCGACAAGACTTTGCAAAGCATAGTTTGCAGGAAAGTCTTTCTGCAAAGGTAAGCCATGGCCGTTCAAAAACTCTATGCAGGCGTCAAACTCCGCGAACTGCGCGGCCGTCTCGGGCTCACCCAGAAATCTTTTGCAGATAAGCTGGGGGTTTCGCTCCCCTATCTGAACCAAATGGAGAACAACAACAGGCCCGTTTCGACCACGGTTGTTCTCTCGCTTGCGCAAGAATTCGGCTTCGACGTTACCGAACTCCAATCGGGCGACGAAGCCCGTCTTGTCGGGGATATGCGCGAAGCCCTTGCCGATCCCGTTTTTACAGGACCTGCCCCATCAATCGCCGATCTACGCCTTGCGGCATCGAACGCGCCCGCACTGGCACGCGCGCTTCTCGATCTGCATTCCGCCTATCGCCAAACCCACGAAAGGCTCGCCTCGCTTGACGAAGCGCTCGGGCGCGAGGATGCCCGCCTTCAACCAAGCCCTTGGGAAGAGGTGCGGGATTTCTTCCATTACTGCGACAACTATATCGACGCCGTTGACCGCGCTGCCGAGACCTTTGCAAATCAGGCCCCATCGGGGGACGTGCGCCTTGCAGCGCTCCGCCTTTTGGAAGGGCGGGGAATAAACGTCAGCTTCGAAGACGTCCCCACCACGCGCCACTATGACGCCGAGACCCGCAAACTCGTCATCTCGCGCAGATCGAACCAAGCGACCCAGACGTTCCAACTCCTTTTGCAGATGGCTCTGATCACCAAAGAAGATCTGATCGACGCGACACTCGATTTCGCCCGCTTTCAGTCGCCCGAAGCCCGATCCATCGCCAAAGTCGGGATGGCCAATTACTTCGCAGGCGCGGCGCTCCTTCCCTATGCGAAATTCCTGAACGCGGCGCAGGAAACGCGCCACGATCTCGAGCGACTGGCCGACCGTTTTGGCGCGTCGCTCGAACAGGTTGCGCACCGACTGTCCACGTTGCAAAGACCGGGAGCCAAGGGGATTCCGTTTTTCTTTGTACGCGTCGACCCTGCGGGAACGATCACCAAACGCCACTCCGCAACGACTTTGCAATTCGCACGATACGGCGGGGCCTGTCCGCTCTGGAATGTGCACCGCGCGTTCGAAAGTCCGAACCGTTGGTTGCGCCAGCTTGCGGAAACCCCTGATGGCATTCGATATTTCTGCCTTGCGCGCGATGTCACGAAATCAGGTGGCGCTTTCGATGCCCCGACACGCCGCTTTGCGATCGGCCTCGGATGTGAAGTGCGCCACGCCCCCGCTTTGGTCTATGCCGACCATATGGATATCGATACGCCACAGGCCTTCGAGCCGATCGGTATCTCTTGTCGGATTTGTGACCGTAAAAACTGTCACCAACGTGCCGTTCCACCATTGGAGAGACGACTTAGAGTTGATCCGAACCATCGTGGAGTCTTGCCGTATAATGTCGACTGATCCTCACAGCGAAATCACCATAGCTTTTAGTGGCGTCCACCTCATCAATGCCGATCGGATGGTTGTTTGGCATGCCTTGCAAGACCCCGCCGCACTCCGACGGTGTCTTCCGGGGTGCGATGACATTTCGGGATCACCCGAAACCGGTTACGAAGCGCGCCTTACCCAGAGGTTCGGCCCGATGACTGTGAGCTTTGCGGGACAGGCCAAAATCGAAGAAGTCACCAAGCATTCGGTTTATGCCATCCGCAGCACCGGATACGGCGGCCTCGCGGGATATGCCCAGAGCATCGCGAATATCACCCTCACCGATGTGGAAGGCGGCACCGAGCTGAGCTATCGCGGCCGCACCCTGCTTGGAGGTTTCCAGTCGAGTGAAACCGTGCCCCACGCAAAAGATCTGGCCCGCAATTTCGCGGACCAGTTCTTTGAAGCACTCCAAAACACAATCGAGATGCAAACGGCCTAGGCCGCGAGCCGCGCAAGCAGTTGCGCTATCTCGTCCTTGAGAACAAGGCGCTCTTTGCGCAGGTTCAGCATCTCGATGTCGTCGAGCGGTTTGACGTTGGTCTCGGCCAAATGGACAAGATGGTTGGCCTCTTCGTACTTGGCCGCAACCACAGCAAAATGAGGATCATTCTGCTTGAGCTCGCGAATTTGCGCGGCTTGCTCGGGAAACTCTTCTGCGAGTTGGTGGGGAACATGGGTCATCGGGGTCTTCCTTCCTCGTTTGAGTCGAGATCAGATTACCCCCAAGACAGTCCCCCAGAATTGACCCTGATCAATTCAGCGCTGCTCTGTGCGCCAATTCGGATTGATCCACGGCTCGTCGTTCGACGGGGCCAGCGGCGTGCGTCCCAGAATATGATCGGACGCCTTTTCGCCCGTCATGATTGAAGGACCATTGAGGTTGCCGTTGGTGATCCTCGGGAAAATCGAGCTGTCCGCAACTCGGAGCCCCGTCACCCCGATCACGCGGCATTCGGGATCGACAACCGCCATCGGGTCGCTGACATCCCCCATCTTGCATGTGCCGCAGGGATGATAGGCGCTCTCGACGTGTTGGCGGGTAAAATCATCAAGCTCGTCGTCGGATTGGCAGTCGGCGCCGGGCTGGATTTCTTTGCCGGCATAGGGACGGAACGCCTCTTGTGCAAAAATCTCGCGCGTGAGGCGGATGCATGTCCGAAAATCGGCCCAATCCTTTTCGTGCGACATATAATTGAACTGAATCCTCGGCGAAGCTTTGGGGTTCGACGATCGCAACGTCACGCTCCCGCGAGAGGGCGAGCGCATCGGTCCGACATGGGCTTGGAAGCCGTGTCCTTCTGCTGCGGTTTTGCCGTCATAGCGCACCGCAATCGGCAAGAAGTGATACTGGATATCGGGATACTCGACCCCCGCCGCCGATCTGACAAAGGCCGCGCTTTCAAATTGGTTGGACGCGCCGATCCCCTTTTTCGTCAAAAGCCACTGCGCCCCGATCAGCCCCTTCATAAAGATGTTCCAGTATTTATAGAGGCTGACGGGCTGCGTCGCCGCCATCTGGATGTACATCTCGAGGTGATCCTGAAGGTTTTGCCCAACCCCTGCACGGTCGGCGATAACGTCGATCCCATGCGCCGCGAGATGTGCGGCGGGACCGATACCCGAGAGCATCAGAAGCTTGGGCGAATTGATCGACGATGCGGCGATGATGACTTCGGTATTGGCGCGGATTAGCTCGGCTCCGTTGCCGCGATCAATCCACACGCCGCGCGCACGTCCCTCTTGGATCTCGACGCGTTCTGCAAAGCCACGCACCAGATCACAGTTCGCACGCTGAAGGGCTGGTTTGAGATAAGCGTTTGCCGCAGACCATCGAACCCCGTTGTGGATGGTCGCGTCAAAAGGACCAAAACCTTCTTGCTGCGCGCCGTTATAGTCGCCCGTCACAGGATAGCCCGCCTGTCGCCCCGCTTCGACAAAAGCGCGGGTGAGCGGATTGGTGCGCGGACCACGCGAGATATGGAGCGGGCCGTTTGTGCCGCGCCACGCGGGATCGCCGCCGTGGCCGCCGCTCGTCCAATTCTCCATCCGCTTGTAGTAGGGAAGCACGTCGGCATAGCTCCAGCCATGTGCACCGCTTTCCGCCCAATGGTCAAAGTCCTTTGCGTGGCCGCGCACATAGATCATGCCGTTGATCGAAGACGACCCTCCGATCACCTTTCCCCTCGGAGTGGCCATGATACGCCCGCCGAGGTGGGGCTCGGGTTCGGAATGGAAGCCCCAGTCATAAAGGCTCATGTTCATCGGATAGGACAGGGCCGCGGGCATCTGGATAAACGGACCCGCGTCGGTTCCCCCGTGCTCGATCACGATCACCGATTTTCCCGCCTCGGAAAGACGATAGGCCATGGCGCAGCCTGCGCTACCCGCGCCTACGATGACATAATCAGCCTGCATCAGAAGGGCCCCCTTTGAACCAAGGGACGGATCTTCAAACTTGCAAAACGCATAAGTCTCTCCAAATCATGGCGGCACTAAGGTCCGCCAAGGTCATTCTCCACGAGGGAAGCGTTGATTTTCCTCGACCACATTCAAGTCCATGTGGTTTCGCATATACCGGTTGGTGGCATCGTGATGCGGCTGGAAGTCCCAAGGCTCGTATTTGCCCGCGCGCAGCGCATCATAGGCCACCCAGCGGCGCGCTTGGCTTTGCCGCACTTCAAGATCAAAGCGCACCATATCCCATTGTGCGTCGGACTTGGCTTTCAAATCGGCCAAGACCTCGGCATAGGCGGGATCATCCGCAAGATCGGTCAGTTCATGGGGATCGGCCTCGAGATCGAAAAGCTGGTCTGGATCGAGACTGCAGCGATTATATTTAAAGCGCCCCTCAACAATAGAGACCATCGGCGCATAGGAGCCTTCGGCAGCGTATTCCATAAAGACAGGCGCGGTGCGCTCTTGCCCTTGCCCCAACGGCACAAGGCTATGGCCATCGGTCCAAGGCGCGACGTTTTCCATATCGACCCCCGCCAGATCGCAAAGCGTGGGCGTTACATCGATTGCAGAGACAGGCGCAGTGACCTTGCCAGGGGTCATATTCGGCGCCGAGATCATAAGCGGCACCCGAGCAGAGCCTTCGTAGAAAGACATCTTGAACCACATTCCGCGCTCGCCCAGCATATCGCCGTGATCCGAGAGGAATACGATGACGGCCTCTTGTCTGGTGCGTTCGAGCACGTCGAGAATTTCACCGACCTTGTCGTCGATGTAGCTGATATTCGCAAAATAGGCGCGGCGGGACTTGCGCACATCCTCGTCGGTAATATCAAAATTCTTGTAGTCCGTGCTGTCCATCAGACGCTTGGAATGGGTGTCCTGATCGTCATAGGGAATTGGTGCGATCTGCGGCTCGAGATGGGCGCAATCCTCGTAGAGATCCCAGTATTTCTTGCGCGCGACATAGGGATCATGCGGATGCGTGAAACTCACCGTCAGACACCATGGACGGGCATCATGGCCGCGTGCAAGGTCATAAAGCTTGCGACAGGCGTTATAGGCCACCTCGTCATCGTATTCGAGCTGGTTGGTGATCTCAGCGACCCCTGCACCCGTGACCGATCCCATATTGTGATACCACCAATCGATCCGCTCTCCCGGTTTGCGATAGTCGGGGGTCCATCCGAAATCGGCGGGATATATGTCTGTGGTCAGACGCTCTTCGAAACCGTGGAGCTGATCGGGTCCGACAAAATGCATCTTGCCAGATAGACAGGTTTGATAGCCGGCGCGGCGCAGATGGTGCGCATAGGTCGGGATCGAAGAGGCAAACTCCGCCGCATTGTCATAAACCTTGGTGTTCGACGGCAACTGCCCCGCCATAAAGGCCGCCCGCGCAGGCGCGCAAAGCGGCGAAGCGCAATAGGCGTTCTCGAAACGCGTCGAGCGCTCGGCAAGCTTTTTCAGATTGGGCGTATGGAGCCACTCGGCAGGACCATCGGGGAAAAACGTTCCCGCCAACTGATCCACCATAATCACAAGGATATTCGGAGACTTGCTCATCATCTGGTTCCAAGTTCGAGTTCAATCGCGGTCAAGACCTGTCTCACCGCATCTTTTCCTGAAGGCGGTGTCGCACCGAGCACCTGCCTGATGTAAATACCGTCGATCAGCCCGCCGATCCTGTCGGCCACTTCGGGCGCACGTTCACCGACGAGCGGTCGCAGCGCATGGACAAGGTTCGAATGGAGCCGTCCCTTGTAAACAAGAAGTAGACGGTTCGCCTCGTGCGAGCGCTGGGCGAGCACATAGAAATTGAGCCAGGTCGCGATCACGTCCTTACGGAAATTGGTCGAGCTGAAGCCCGCGCAGACAATCGCCTTGAGCCGGTCTTTGGGGGTATCCGCCATCGCCAGAGCGCCGCGCACCTCGGCACCGTAAACCGTCAAGACATGTCGCATCGCGGCGATAAAAATCTGTTCCTTGCCGCCAAAGTAATGATGGGCAAGAGCGGAAGACATTCCTGCTTTCTTGGCAATCTGGCTCACGGTGACGTCCATGGTTCCTGTGCGGCCGATCTCTGCGATCGTCGCTTTCAATAGCGCATCGCGCCGTATAGGCTCCATTCCAACCTTAGGCATTCGCCTCACCAAATTTGCTTGCCAAGTAAGGGTAGATGTATTTTTATTGACTCGTCAATCAACAAAAAACCGACCAACAAGGAGCCTTAAATGAAACTCAAGACAACGCTTTCGGCGCTTGCGATCTGTGCAGCAGTGCCGGCATTCGCCGACTGTAATACCGTGACTTTCTCGGATGTTGGTTGGACCGACATCACCACGACCACCTCGGCCACCAAGCACGTTCTCGAAGCGCTCGGCTATGATGTCGACGTGAAAATCCTCTCGGTTCCGGTGACTTTTGCGTCGCTCGAATCTGATGACGTCGACGTCTTCCTCGGCAACTGGATGCCCGCTCAAGCCGGCGCGATCGGCCCCTACCTCGAGTCGGGCGAGATCGAAACCGTGGCGACCAACCTTGTCGGCACCAAATACACGCTCGCTGTGCCGACCTATACCTATGAAAAAGGTCTCCAGTCCTATGCCGATATCATCAACTTCAAGGACAGCCTTGAAGGCAAGATCTACGGCATCGAACCCGGCAACGAGGGCAACGGCTATCTCGTGTCTCTCGCCGAAAAAGAAGGAACGGGCCTGACCGGCTTCGAGATCGTCGAATCCTCCGAGCAGGGTATGCTCGCTCAGGTCGAGCGCGCATACGGCAAAGGCGAAGATGTGGTCTTCCTCGGTTGGGAACCGCACCCGATGAACGCCAACTTCTCGCTCAAGTATCTTCCGGGCGGCGAAGACTTTTTCGGCGGTGAAGGCACCGTCCATACCGTCACCCGCAAAGGTTATTCGGAAGAGTGCCCGAACCTCGGCAAGCTCTTCTCGAACGTGACCTATAGCCTCGAGATGGAAAACGCGATCATGGGCCAGATCCTTGACCAAGGCGCTGATCCCGACGAGGCAACCATGGAATGGCTCAAGGGCAACAAAGACGCCGTTATGGCTTGGGTTGATGGCGTAACGACTGCCGAGGGTGGCGATGCCGCCGCTGCAGTGTCGGGCGCATTCGGCTACTAATCCACTCCACAAAGGGCCTCGCCATGCGGGGCCCTTTTCCTATCCAATCGGCGAAGGCGAAAACGCCTCGCGCGCTGCACCAAGATGGAGAGACTGATGGAGTGGCTTACCGAGGAAAAGATACCGGTCGGCAAGCTGGCAAAAGCTGCTTTTGATTGGCTCAAAGACAATTTCGAATGGTTCTTCGAGAGCCTCTCAACGGCGATGGAGACCCTGATCGACGGTATCTTGTGGCTGCTGATCACGCCACATCCCTTTGTGATCATTGCGCTCTTCGTGGCACTGACTTGGGTGATCCAGCGCAACTGGAAAACGTGTCTCCTTGTCCTGATCGGCTTCGCCTTCATCCTCAATCAGGATTATTGGAAAGAGACGATGCAGAGCCTCACTCTGGTCCTCTCGGCGTGCGTGGTTTGTATGGGTGTGGGAGTTCCTGTCGGCATCGCCTCGGCGCATCGCCCGAGGCTCTATCGCTCGCTAGTGCCTGTCCTTGATCTGATGCAGACCCTTCCGACCTTTGTTTACCTCATTCCAGCGATTGTGTTCTTTGGGATTGGCATGGTGCCCGGATTGATCGCAACCGTGATCTTTGTGCTTCCTGCTCCGATCCGTCTTACCCACTTGGGAATCTCCTCGACTCCGGTTTCGCTTCTTGAAGCCGCGCGTGCCTTCGGCGCGACCAAGCGACAAGTTTTGTGGAAAGTGGAACTGCCCTCCGCTCTCCCCCAGATCATGGCGGGGCTGAACCAGACGATCATGCTTTCGCTCTCAATGGTGGTTATCGCCGCGCTAGTCGGCGCAAACGGCCTTGGCGTTCCTGTTATGCGGGCCTTGGGCCAAGTGAACACCGCACTGGGCTTTGAATCGGGTTTTGTCATCGTCGTCGTGGCGATCATTCTCGACCGTATGCTGAGGATGGACCGCAAATGAGCGCTGTAATTTTCGACAACGTTTCGATCGTCTTCGGGGACAACCCCGACCTCGCCCTCCCGCTCATGGATCAGGGTCAGGATCGCGCAGAAATCCAGAAAAGCACCAAGCAGGTGCTCGGCGTGCACAACTGCTCGCTCGAAGTGGCGCAAGGCGAGATTCTCGTCCTGATGGGGCTTTCGGGGTCAGGTAAATCGACGCTTTTGCGCGCAGTGAACGGGCTCAATCCCGTCGTGCGCGGATCGGTCAAAGTGAATGACGGCAAGTCACATGTCGATGTGACGAATGCCGACGCGGCGACCTTGCGCCGTATTCGTCTTAGCCATGTTTCGATGGTTTTTCAGCAGTTCGGGCTTTTGCCGTGGCGCAGTGTGCGCGAAAACGTGGGCCTTGGCCTCGAACTTGCGGGCCAGAGCAAGGCGGAACGCAATGCCAAGGTCGAGGAGCAACTCGAGCTTGTCGGTCTCTCTGATTGGGCGGACCGCAAGGTAGGCGAGCTTTCAGGCGGCATGCAGCAGCGCGTGGGGCTTGCCCGCGCCTTTGCGACCGATGCGCCGATCCTTCTGATGGACGAACCGTTCTCTGCGCTCGATCCGCTCATCCGTTCGCGTCTTCAGGATGAACTCCTTGAACTTCAGGCAAAGCTTAGGCGCACGATTATCTTTGTTAGTCACGACCTTGATGAAGCCTTCAAGATCGGCAACCGGATCGCCATCATGGAAGGTGGTCGCATTATCCAGTGCGGCACGCCGCGCGAGATCATCACAAATCCTGCAAACGACTATGTCGAGGATTTCGTCGCCCATATGAACCCGCTCGGTGTTCTGACAGCCCGTGATGTGATGATGGACGGAACACCAAGCACCGCGCAGAACGTGGGCGCCGAAACGCCTGTCCAAGAGATCATCGCCCTTATGGCCGAAGCCGAAGAACTGGGCGTTACCGACAATGGCCAGACCATCGGGGTGATCAATCGCCAGAGCCTTATGACACGGCTTGCTCGTTAGTGTTTCGCCTCGTTCGGCGCGGGAGTGATCCGCTTTCGCGCCTGCGCTTCACGCCACGTGATAAAGCTGATCGATGCAATGATGATCCCGCCACCCAAGAGGACGAACCCATCGGCGGGCTCACCAAAGAACATCGCGCCGATACTCGCTGACCACACCAACTGAAGGAACGTCACTGGCTGCGTCACGCTCAGCGGCGCGGCGGCGAAAGCGCGCGTCATGGTATAGTGCCCGATGGTCGCAAAAAACGCGACACCCAAGAGCATGGCAAGCTCGTAAGGCGTAGGCGTCACCCAGACCATAACAGCAAAAGGCGCCATCCCGACGGTCACGGAAAGCGAAAGCATGGTGACGACCATCGTGGCCGACATCTCGCTCGAAAGCTGTTTTGCGATCAGATAGCCGATGGCAAAGCCAAGCGCAGTGCAAAGCATCGCAAGATGTCCAAGGTCGATCTCTCGCGCTCCGGGTCTTAGGACGATTAACGCTCCGATCAGAGCGACACCGATTGCGATGATCCGCCGCTTGGCAAGCTTTTCACCCAGAAAGAGCGCAGCACCGACCGTCACAAGCACAGGATTGAGGTAATTGAGAGCCGTCACCTCTGCCATGGGAATATGCGCCATGGCATAGAACCACGTGATAACGGCGAGTGTATGCACAAGACCGCGCGCCGACACGAGCTTCCATTGGCGCGCGGTAATATGCATCCGAAGCAAGGTCGGAATGGCAGGGACGATGAAAATCAGCCCCAATGCATAGCGCAGAAACGCGGCCTCTGCGGCCGGCAGGCGCGGCCCGACAATTTTGACAAGGACATTCACCGCGACAAAGGCAAGTCCTGTCACGATCATCCAGAGTATGCCGAAAAGGGGACGCTGTTCCATCATGGCGCGAGATGAACCGATTTATGGCACGGCTACAAGAGCGGATCAGCCCAAAGCCAGTTTGAGCGCAATGCTCCACATGACCAACCCGACCAAAACATCAAGCACACGCCACGAGACAGGTTTTGCAAAAACGGGCGCCAAGAGACGGGCGCCATAACCCAAAGTAAAGAAAAACAGGAAGGACCCCGTCATTCCCCCCAAGGCGAATTCCCAACGCGCCGCGCCGAATTGTGCCGCGATCGACCCCAAGAGGACGACAGTATCGAGATAGACATGCGGGTTCAGCCATGTCAGCGCAACGACCGTCAACACGATTTTTGAAAGCTTGGTTTCTGCTGCGCCCTCGGCTTCAAGCGCTGCGCCGCCCTTCAAGGCCGCCCAAAACGCGCGGGCGCCATAGGCCAAAAGAAAGGCCACACCGCCCCAGCGCATCAACGGCAAGATCCAAGGCGCGACACCCGAAATCGCACCCAAGCCGCCCACACCCAGAGCAATAAGGATCGCATCCGAAAGCGCGCAGATGAAACAGACCACGAAAACATGCTCGCGCCGGATACCTTGTCGCAAAACAAAGGCATTCTGCGCGCCGATCGCCATGATCAAAGCAAGACCCGTCTGCAAACCCGTCAGGAACGGCATGGCTTTTCCCCAAAAGAAAACCGCCCCCGAGGAGGCGGCTTTGCAACTTTGACCGATGTCTTAGCCGTTGGCCAGAGCTTCCATCACCTCGTCAGAGGCGGTGAAGTTCGACGTTACGCGCTGGACGTCATCGTCGTCCTCGAGCACTTCAAGAAGGCGCATGAGTTTCTGTGCATTCTCGAGATCGAGTTCAGTCGAGATATTCGGCTTCCAGATCAGCTTGGTCGACTCGGAGTCGCCAAGCGCGGCTTCGAGCGCGTTCGAAACTTCTGCAAGGTCCGTATCGGCGCAATAGATCACGTGAACGTCGTCATCGCTTTCGACATCCTCGGCACCTGCTTCGATTGCGGCCATCATAACGGTGTCGGCGTCGCCCACAGAGGCGGGATAGATGATCTCGCCTTTGCGATCGAACATAAAGCCGACTGAACCGGTTTCACCAAGGTTGCCGCCGTTCTTGCTAAAGGTCGAGCGGACGTTCGATGCAGTGCGGTTGCGGTTATCGGTCATTGCTTCGACGATAATCGCAACACCGTTCGGGCCATAGCCTTCGTAGCGGATTTCGTCATAGCTCTCGGCATCGCCGCCTTGGGACTTTTTGATGGCGCGATCGATCACATCCTTGGGGACCGAATTCGAACGGGCTTCTTTTACGGCAAGACGCAGACGCGGGTTCTTGTCAGGATCGGGATCGCCCATTTTGGCCGCCACGGTGATTTCCTTGGCAAGCTTGGAAAACAGTTTCGAGCGCGCGGCGTCCTGACGACCTTTACGGTGCTGGATGTTTGCCCATTTTGAGTGGCCGGCCATGGTGTGCCTCCAATATTAATTGACCTGATAGACAAGAGTTCGGGCCTCTATATGTCATGCCCCATACCCGCCGCAAGACGTATGCGACAGCGCTTTACCATTGAGTGGGTTTGCATCATGCTAAATCCATGGATGATCAAATTCTCAAGAATACACTCAATCAGATTCTGTCCCGTAACAGGATCGAACTGAGCCCTGAGGAACGCGCCTTTTTGCTGACGGCAACAAATCATCCGACGGCGCTCAAACTTCTTGCTGGTGACGCCTTCAACCGCGGCTCGAGCAAAGACGCGGTCTACTTCGCGACCAAGGCCTATCAGAACTTTCCTAATGCCGAAACCGAAGAGAACCTGATTGCCTGTCTGGTTCAGGCCAAGCAGGTCAAAGCCGCAATCGATCTATGTAGCAAGAGCAGCACGAAACTGAGTGCGATGCGGCAAGCGTCTCTTCTGTCAGAACTTTTCGCGCGATCAGGAAGCCTTGATCAAAGCAAAATCTGGGGCCTCAAGGCACTCGGGCTCAAGGATAAAGCTGCGGGCACTCTCGATAAGCTCCCGCCGTTAAAGCTCTATACTTTCAATTCGGCGACACCCGCACGGAATGTGATTTCCTTTTCGCTGTTCGGAAGCAACCCGAAATACGCACAAGGCGCGCTTCGCAACGCGATGATCGCCCGCCATCTTTATCCCGATTGGACGACCCGTTTTTACGTCGATGACAGCATTTCCTCCCAGATCACCAAGGCACTTGGCCGCGAAGGCGCACAGCTTCGCCGTGTCGGGGGACTTCCTGCCGACCGTTTCGGGACCTTTTGGCGGTTTTTGGTCGAGGATGATCCCGAAGTCGATTTTTATATCGTGCGCGATTGCGACTCGATCCTGAACATCAAAGAACGGGCTGCGGTCGATCAATGGCTCTCGAGTAAGAAAGCCTTTCACGTCATGCGCGACGGCCCTTCCCAATCCGAGCTCGTTCTAGCGGGAATGTGGGGGGCGCACCGTGGCAATATCGGCAAAATGACCAACCGCGTGATCGCCTTTGACAAAACCCTCGCATCCCTGCGCAACAGCCGTATCCTTGACCAACAATTCCTCCGCGAGGTGGTCTGGCCGATGATGAGAGGGCGAGTTTGCGTTCACGACAGCATTTTCGGCTATGGCAAAACGCATGAATTCGACCCTGCGTTTTCCTTGGCACGCGGAACCCACATCGGCGATGACATGACTGGTCCCCTTTCAACGGGGACGAGGACGCAATAATGAACCTAGAGCTAGAGCGCACCATCTCGGCCATCATCGCGCGTCAGAAAATCACCCTTTCCGAGGCTGAAATTGCGCTCCTGACGCGCGAAACGTCGGACGAACGGGCAGCAAAACTTCTGGCCGCCCACTATTTCAACACCGGTCAGTTCGATCTTGCCATCGAAGCGGCAACGCGCGCTTATGACATCAATGGCACGCCCGAGAATGAAAGCAACCTTGTCTCCGCTCTCTTGCGTGCAAGGCACATCGACGCGGCGATTGCCATGGTGTCCTCCAAGGACACCCAGCTTGATCCCATGCGACAAGCCAGCCTGATGAACGAGCTTCTGGCGCGCACGACCGACACCGAACAGTGTCGGCAATGGGGGCTCAAGGCGCTCAAGCTCAAGGACGCCGGCACAAAAGAAGCCAAACAGCCGGTGATGCCGACCCTGCACCGTTTCAATATCGACACGCCAAATCGCCATGTGATTTCGTTCTCTCTCTGGGGCACGGCAGAGCGGTATCTTCGGGGTGCCCTCGAGAATGCCATCGCAACCCGCTATATCTATCCGGGCTGGACTGCACGGTTCTATGTCGACAGCTCAGTGCCCGCTCAGGTCGTCACGTTGCTGCGACAAGAAGGTGCCGAAGTCACAACCGCTCCCGACATGCCCGCAGCAGAGTTCGGGCTCTTCTGGCGGTTTTTGGTCGAAGATGACGAGAGTGTCGCGCTCTATCTCTGCCGCGATGCGGACTCGGTCATCAACGTCAAAGAAAGGGCTGCGGTCGCCGACTGGCTCTCTTCGGGCAAGGCGTTCCACGTGATGCGCGACCATCGCACCCATTCGGAGTTGGTCCTTGCGGGGATGTGGGGCGCCCATCGCGGCAATATCGGCAAGATGGTACAACGCATCAAAGATTATCGCAAAGCCCGTTCGAAATTGCTCAACAGCAGAATCGAGGACCAGCTTTTTCTGCGTGACGAAATCTGGCCCCTGATGAAGGACCGCGTGTGCGTGCAGGATAGCTTTTTCGGCTACAAGGAAACGCACAAGTTCCGCCCAGGTATGGGGCTCGGTCCGAACCGTCATATCGGGCAGAATATGGCCGCCGTTACAGCGGCCAAATCCACGGGATCGTAACAGAACAGATCACCGCAAGCGAAAGGTTGAGCGGTAGCCCGACCTTGATGAAATCAGTGAACTTGTATCCGCCCGGTCCATAGACCAGCGTGTTCGTCTGATACCCAATGGGCGTTGAGAAACTTGCCGATGCCGCAAACATCACAGCGACCACAAGAGGACGCGGGTCAACCCCAATGGCTTGGGCAAGACCGATGGCAAGGGGCGTCATCACAACCCCGACCGCGTTGTTGGACACGAGCTCGGTCAAAACCATCGACAAGAAGTAAACCGCAAAGACTACCAAGTAAGGCGGAAGTCCGATGAAATGCGGCGCAAGCGCATTGCCGATCAGTTCAACCGCGCCCGAACTCTCCAAGGCCGCTCCGATGGCCAACATGGCAAAGATCAAGGCAAGAAGCTGCCCCTCGATATGTTCGAAAGCTTCATCGGCATCGATGCAGCGCGTGAAGAGCACCACAGCCACGGCGATCACTGACAACAAGAGGATCGGAGCAACGTCAAAGGCAGCAAGCAAAACGATCCCGAGCATCGCTCCGACCGCGATGGGCGCCTTGTTGCGACGATAGGCACGCGCCGAAGGTTTGGAGACATCGCCCAGCGCCATATCCGAAGCCAGACGCTGGATATCCTCGGGTGCGCCTTCGAGCAAAAGCGTATCACCGACCCGCACCACGAGATCGTCGATTTGCCGTCCGATATTCTTGTCCCGACGATGCACGGCAAGAGGATAGACACCGTAACGACGACGCAACCGCATATCCCCGAGCCGTCTGGCCACCATTTTGGAACCGGGCGTAATCAGCACTTCGACCGTGGTCGTTTCGACTGCTGACACCTGATCGACGCGCCTTAGGCTCTTGTTGCGTTGGAGCGAGAGAAGCTCGGTCATCTGTGTGCGCAGGACCACACGGTCCCCCACCTGAAGCGTCACGGAAGACAGATCGCGGCGGAGCGAGGCATCCCCGCGGATCACGTCGATCAGACGCACGCCTTCCCGCTTGAAGAGTTGAACCCCCGAAACCTCGCGGCCAATCAGGTTGGAGTCGGGCGGGATCACCGCCTCGGTGAAGAACCGCATCTTGGAACGATCCGAGAGGAGCGTCGCCATACTGTCCCGTTCGGGTAGAAGTTTGCGCCCGATAGTCGCAAGGTAAAGCCCCGTGACCAAAGTGACAATGATCCCGAGCGGCATGATCTCGAAAATGGAAAAGGCTTCGAGCCCTGCTTTACGCGCGACACCATCGACAAGAAGGTTGGTCGATGTGCCGATCAAAGTCAGCGTGCCCCCCACGATCGCCCCATAAGACAGCGGGATCAGGAGTTTGGACGCCGTGGTGCCCATCGTCCGCGCAAGCTGCACGAACACGGGGAGCAGGATCACGACCACTGGAGTGTTGTTCACGAAAGCCGAGGCGACCACGACGAACAACATCAAACCGACAAGCGCCGTTTTGGGCTTGGTGCGGGCATAGGTTTCGGCCGTAGAGGTCATGAGACCCAGAACCCCTGTGCGCACAATCGCGCCCATCACGATAAACATTGCCGCAATCGTCCAGGGTGCAGGGTTGGCAAGCGAGTCAATCGCAAGATCATAGGGCAGAAGACCAAGAGCAAGCATGACAGCCACGCCGCCGATGGCGACCACCTCGGTCGGATAAGTTTCTTTGAGAAATAACAGGAACATGCCAACAACAATGGCAAGCGTCAGGACAGCCTGCCCATTCTGCGACAGGTTGAGAAATTCAATCATGGTATCCCCGAAAACGTCTTGGGGTATTGTCGCCGTTCACCAGCGCCAGCGCAAGTCCGCTGTTAAGCGGTGGGCCCCGACTGCTGGAGGCGGCCGCCTTGGCGCACCATTTCGACACGGGTTGCTTTGCCAGTGCGGTCGTCTGTCTCGATATAAAGCCCCGAGAGCGTTGCCTCGCCCGCTGCGGGTTCGAAACGAGCCTTGGGCATCCCAGTGACAAAGCGGCGAAGCGGCTCGTCCTTCACCATCCCGATCACCGAATTATAATCCCCGCACATCCCCGCGTCCGAGAGATAAGCCGTGCCTCCTGGAAGGATCATCGCATCCCCCGTTGGCACATGGGTATGTGTGCCAACCACGACCGAGGCCCGACCATCACAAAAATGTCCGACTCCCATCTTTTCGCTGGTTGCTTCGCAATGGATGTCGATCAGGCTCGCTTGCACCATGCCGCCCAAGGGAAATTGGCGCAAAGTGGCATCAAGCGCCGAGAAGGGATCATCAAAGGGCCGTTTCATAAACACCTGCCCCAGAACTTGGGCCACAAGGACCTTGCGCCCCCCACGGGCTTCAAAGACGCGCGCCCCTTTGCCAGGGGCGATCTTGGAGAAATTCAGCGGGCGGATGATCCGAGGCTCTTTCTCGCAAAAGGTCATCATGTCCTTTTGATCAAAGGCATGATCCCCGAGTGTGATGACATCGGCGCCCGCCTCGAGAATGAGCTTGGCGTGTTCGCCCGAAAGGCCCGCGCCGCTCGTGGCGTTCTCACCGTTCACGACGACAAAGTCGAGGTTCCACTCCTTGCGCAAACGCGGAAGATGGGCGGAAATAGCAGAGCGCCCAGAGCGCCCCATGACGTCACCAAGAAAGAGTATTTTCATGAGCAACTGATTAGGCCTGCAATGCCTCAAGGGCAAGCCGCAGATTGCCGCGCCTCAGCGCCCGATTTCGATGATCTCGGTTTCGGTCACGATGTAATCAAGCGGTTGGTCGGTCTCTTCCAGAGGCAGATCGTCCATCTCTTGGGCGCCATAGGCAAAGCCGATCGCCATAGCCGCGCGGCGGGCGCGCAACATTTCCAAGGTGCGATCGTAAAACCCGCCGCCATACCCCAGCCTGCCGCCCGCGCGCGAAAAGGCGACTAGCGGCACGATCAGGATTTCGGGCTCGACCAGAACCTTTTGTGCGGGGATCATGGCTTTGAAAGCGCCTTCCACCATCTCGCAATCCGGCTCCCACCGATGGAATTCAAGAGGTTGGCCGGTCCCGATGATCACGGGCACACCGACCACGCCGTGAGCGGCGGCTTCTTCCATGGCGGGCATCGGGTCGATTTCGGTGCGGATCGGCATATAGCCCGACAGCGGCACACCGCGATAACCGGCAAGGATCTCGGACAGATGGGCTGCGGTCCCGACACCGCTTCGATGGGCCTCTTTGCGGCGTGCAAAAGCAAGCTTGCGCGCTTCGGCTTTACGTTCCTCAAGAGACATCATAGCAGGATCACCGCCGAAAGCCCGAGAAAGGCGAAAAAGCCGACCACGTCGGTCACAGTCGTCACAAAGGCCCCAGACGCCAAAGCCGGATCGACCCCGAATTTTTCAAGAAGCACGGGAACACCCGTCCCCGCAAGCCCCGCGACAACGAGGTTGATCACCATTGCAATGGCGATCACCAATCCCAGCATCGGCTCTCCGAACCAGATAAACCCGACGATCCCCATGACCACGGCAAAGGCTATCCCGTTCACAAGGCCGACGAGAACCTCGCGGCGGATCACGCGCCAGACGTTCGCATCGGTCAGGTCGCGGGTGGCAATCGAGCGCACGGCAACCGTGAGCGATTGGGTGCCCGCATTGCCGCCCATCGAGGCGACAATCGGCATGAGCACCGCCAAGGCGACAAGCCCCGCAATCGTTTCTTCAAAGAGCGCGATGACCATCGAGGCAATGACGGCGGTCACAAGGTTTACGGCAAGCCAGGGAAACCGCTGGCGCGTAGTTTCGATGACCGAGTCCGAAAGACTCCCCTCGCCCACACCTGCAAGACGCAGGATGTCTTCCTCGTGCTCTTCATCGAGAAGCGTCATCGCGTCGTCGATGGTGATCATCCCGACGAGCCTGTCGTCGTCATCGACAACAGGCGCCGAAATAAGGTGGTAGTGGTTGAAGGTATGCGCGACATCGGCGGCCGTATCTTCGACATGGAAGGTGCGGAAGCTGTCTTCGGTGATCTCGCGGAGTTTGGTGGAGCGCGGCGAGCTGAGCACCCGTCCGAGCGTCACATGCGCGACGGGCTTCATACGCGGGTCCACCATCACCACGTGATAGAATTGATCAGGCAAATCGATGTCGGAGCGCAAATAGTCGATGGTCTGGCCCACGTCCCAAAAGTCGGGAACCCGAACCACCTCGACCTGCATGTGGCGTCCTGCGGATTCCTCGGGATAAGCGAGCGCTTTTTCGACTATCGAACGGTCGGTCGCATCGAGCGCGTCTAGAACGGCTTCTTGCTGGTCTTCGTCGAGATATTCGACAAGGTCAACCACATCGTCCGACTCGAGCTCGTGCACCGCTTCGGCAAGTTCTGCAGGTGTCAGCGACTCGATGATTTCTTCGCGGATACCTTCGTCGAGTTCCGAGAGGATCTCGCCGTCCATCCCGCCCTTCCAGACGACAAGGAGATCCTTGCGGTCCCGCGCGTCGATCTGTTCGAAAAGGTGCGCAACGTCGGCAGGGTGCAGCGGGTCAAGTAGTTCGTCGACCTGTGCCGCATCTTCTGCGGCAACGGCCTCGAGAACGTCCTCGATGAGACGGTCCGTAACGCCGAAGGCTTCTTCTTCGATTTCCTGCAGGTCTTCGGACATAACACCCCCGAGTCGTCTTGTTGTGCAACATAGTCAAACGGCCCAAGCCCGCAACCGTGCGTCGGCGCAAATGTGCGATTTACGCTGCGAAGGACAAAGCTTAGTGTACCCCCATGACCAAAGATTTGCTGATCGGCCAGACCCTCCGGTTTTCGGGGTCCCCCTTTGAAATTGACTGGAGCGAGGCCGCACACTGGTCCTCGCGTGGTGGCGTTCTCGTGGAACACGGGCGCATTGTTGATATCGGGGAAGCAGACGACCTTCGCGCCGCCCACCCCACCGCTAAAGTGCACGACTATGGAGCGGCATTGATTAGCGCGGGATTTGTCGATGCGCATATGCATTATCCGCAAACGGGGATCATCGCCAGTTGGGGGAAACAGCTTATCGATTGGCTGAACACCTATACCTTCCCCGAAGAGTCGCGTTTTGGCGATCTTGCTTATGCGTCCGATGTGGCGGGCCGCACGCTTGACCTTGCACTCGCCCATGGCACGACGACCCTCACGAGTTTTTGCACGATCCATCCCGAGAGCGTGGACGCCTTTTTCACCGCCGCCGAGGCGCGCAACATGGCCGTGATCGCAGGCAAGACCTGCATGGACCGCAATGCGCCCGACACTCTCCGCGACACGGCACAAACCGCCTATGACCAGAGCAAGCAGCTTCTTGAAGAATGGCATGGGAAAGGGCGGGCAAGCTATGCGATCACCCCGCGGTTTTCACCGACCTCGACGCCCGAACAGCTCGAAGCGCTGGGGGCTTTGTGGGGCGAGCATCCCGATTGCCTCATGCAAACGCATCTGAGCGAACAGCTTCCTGAAATCGATTGGGTGAAATCCTTGTTCCCGCAGGCACGTGATTATCTCGACACCTATGAGGCCTTTGATCTTTTGGGGCCGCGCGGTCTTTATGGGCATTCCATCCATTTGACCGACCGCGAAAAAGCGCGACTGGCAGAGGTGGATGCTTCGTTGGTGCACTGCCCGACCTCGAACACCTTTATCGGTTCAGGTCTCTTCGACCTCATGGGGCTCAGCGCCCAAGGCCTACGGATCGGTCTTGCCACGGACACAGGGGGCGGGTCGTCCTTTTCGATGCTGCGCGTGATGGCTGCAACCTACGAAATCGCGCAGCTTCGCGGCGTGGCTGTCCACCCCGCCCAACTCATCTGGCTTGCGACCGAAGGTTCGGCGCGGGCGCTGCATATGAGCGGTGAAATCGGACATCTCGGTGTGGGCGCGGCTGCGGATTTTTGCGTGATCGACCTTGCCTCGACGCCGCTGATCGCCCAGCGTTCCAGTAGAGCGGAAACGCCTTGGGATGCCCTCTTCCCGACGATCATGATGGGGGACGACCGCGCGATTGTCTCGACTTGGGTCGCTGGGCGCGAAATCAGCACGCGCCGCTGAACGTCAAAACGTAGATATCACCGTATTGCACAAAGCCGCCGCGCACGAATGATCCATTGAGATTATTGCGGCGGTGTCCTTCCGAGGCCATCCAGTCGCGCACCACTTCCTCGGTCGAGCGTTGGCCCTTGGCGATATTCTCGCCAGTCAAAAGGCCGCAATCCCCTGCGGCAAGCAAACGTCCTCTGGGGGTTTGGCCTTCGGGCGAGACATGATCAAAGTATCCCCGTGCAGCCATATCTTTGGCATGGGCAAGGGCCGCCCGTTCAAGAGCCGCATCACGGCGCAGAGGCGCAAGCCCCGCCGCGCTACGCTCCGCATTGATCAGATCAAGTGAAAGCGCCGCCGACCCCGCTGGTTCGGTGATCGTTTGGGGGACGACTTCACGAACCTGACTGACACAGGCCCCAAGCCCCAAAACCGCGCAAAGAATGAAAATCGGACGCATAAATCACTCCATCAATCCTCGGGCAAGGCGGTTCTGCCGCTCTACCAAGAGGGGAACATCAATAGATGTAATATACCCCGAAGAAACGATCTGGCGACCCTCTACAAAGAGATCCTTGACCTTGACGGGTCCGGCAAGAAGAAGTGCGGCTGGATCCCAGCTCCCCGCGCTTTCAATCCCGCGGGTGTCCCAGATGGCGATATCTGCCCGCTTGCCGACGGCAATCTGGCCGCAATCGTGACGGCCGAGGACTTCGGCACCTCCGCGCGTCGCAATTTCGAGCGCCTCGCGAGCGGACATGGCGTCGGCTCCTTTGGCGACCCGCTGGAGAAGCATGGCTTGCCGCGCCTCAAGGATAAGATTGCCCGCGTCATTGCTGGCCGATCCATCGACTCCAAGACCGACTTTGACCCCACCGTCCCGCATTGCGCGGACAGGTGCAATCCCTGAACCGAGTCTACAATTCGAACATGGACAATGGGCAACACCCGTCTTTGACCGCGCAAAAAGTTCAATTTCCGAACCATCTAGCTTTACGCAATGGGCGTGCCAGACATCATCCCCCGTCCAGCCAAGCTCTTCCGCATACTGTCCCGGACGACAGCCGAACATCGCTTCGGAATAGGCGATATCCTCGTCATTTTCGGCAAGATGAGTGTGCAACATCACTTCTTTGTCGCGGGCCAGTATCGCCGCATCGCGCATCAGGTCGCGGCTCACAGAAAAGGGTGAGCACGGCGCCAAAGCGACCCGCACCATCGCGCCTTCGCGAGCGTCATGAAAGGCATCAACCACGCGGATCGAATCTTCGAGGATCGCATGCTCTTTCTCGACGAGACTGTCAGGCGGTAATCCGCCGTCGCTCTCCCCGATACTCATCGCCCCGCGTGTGGCATGGAACCGAAGCCCCACCTCGCCTGCCGCCGCAATCGTATCGTCGAGCCTGGATCCATTCGGGAACAGATAAAGGTGATCCGATGTCATCGTGCAGCCCGAAAGCGCAAGCTCGGCAAGCCCTACCTGAGCGGACACGAACATCTCTTCGGGTCCGAAGCGCGACCAGATCGGATAAAGCGTCTGAAGCCAACCGAAGAGAAGCGCGTCCTGCCCACCTGGCACCGCGCGGGTGAGCGTTTGATACAAATGGTGATGCGTATTCACGAGACCAGGGGTAAGAACGCAGCCCGTGGCGTCGTGAACCTCTGCATCCGCTGCACTGATCGTCGGTGCAACCTCGCGGATCACCCCGCCCTCGATCAGCAGGTCACCGACGAATTCTCGGCGCGCATCATCCATGGTCAGAATATGCGCATTGCGGATAAGTTTTTTCTTGGACATTAACGGCCCCTCCATCCCCTTCGGTGGACCGTTTGTTGCCGCCAGAAGGGGTGAAGGACGCGGCATGAATTCGCTACCCTATTGGTCGCGTTATTTCAACCTTTTGGCTTGTCGGCATAGGGTGCAAGAATCGCCAAAGCCTCGGCATGGATTTGGGCGTTTGCTGCTGCAATCACCTGTCCGCCGTCCTTGGCAGAGCCGCCAGACCAGCTGGTGACGATCCCCCCTGCCGCCTGAATGACGGCCATCGGGCCCTGAATATCATAGGCCTTGAGACCCGCTTCGATCACAAGATCGACCTGCCCCGTCGCAACGAGAGCGTAGGCGTAACAATCCATACCGAACCGCGTGAGCCGCGCCTTGGCAGAAACGCGTTCAAAAGCCTCGCGGTCTTTGGGGGTATTCACCTCAGGGAATGTCGTGAAAACGATGGCCTCGGAGAGCGGCCGCGCGTCGCGCGTTTTCAGGGGTTCACGCCCCTGCGGCCCCTCTACATAGGCCTCGTCAGGAGCACCAAAGAAGCGCTCGCCGATATAGGGTTGGTCTACAACGCCAATGATCGGGCCCGACGCATCCCCGACCGCGATCAGAACGCCCCAAGTCGGTGTTCCCGAAATATAGCCGCGTGTTCCATCGATTGGATCAAGCACCCAAGTCAACCCTGACGTCCCTGACTTGGCCCCGTATTCTTCGCCAAAAATCGCGTCATAAGGGCGCTCTCGCGCAAGGACATCGCGCATGGCACGCTCGGCGGCACGATCTGCCTCGGTCACAGGATCAAAGGCGGCGGCGTCTTTGTTGTCCGCCTCCAACGCCTGTCTGAAATAGCGGAGCGTCTCGGGTCGTGCCGCATCGGCAAGCAAAAGGGCGACCCGCTTGAGGTCGCCCAATGTCTTTTGGTCGATTTGTCCAGCCATGCGCGCCCCCTTTGGTCTCTGACCTGCGGTAGCGCGGCACAGCCGTAGACGTCAAGCCTTAGGCCGCGTCGCTCAGCACGCGTGCGAGTTCGAACAAGCGGCGACGCTGGGTTTCAGGGATCGCGTAATACGAGCGAAGAAGCTCGAGCGCTTCCTTGTCCGCAAGAATGTCGCTCGGCATATCACTGGCCTGAGCGGGTGCGCCTTCGCTTTCGAGACCTTCGTAAAAGAAGGACACATCAACGTTGAGCGCATGTGCAATATCCCAAAGACGGGAGGCACTGACACGGTTCATACCGGTTTCATACTTCTGGATTTGCTGGAACTTGATCCCAACTGCCTCGGCAAGCTGCTGCTGGGTCGTGCCATTCATCCAGCGACGATGACGAATACGTTTACCGACGTGGACATCTACGGGATGGCTCATCGCTGTGCTCCTAGGTTAAATCTGTTCGGCTGGGCCCGACACCCTTTGGGTGATAGGCAAACCGAAGCCGAACAGAAAAGGGGTTTCATTACCCCTAGTTGAAACACGTATCGGTTGCAGGCGCTAGCTTGCCTTTTGGATAGAGAAAGAGCGCATTTGCACAGCTTTGGGCTGTTTTATATATTCTAAAGTATATATCCAAAGACCTTGCACCGTCAGCGTAAACTCTCTCAAGATGTTGTGACCAAAGGACAAAGGCCATGATGCGCGCATTCCAAGTTCTCTCGACCAACACACAACCGTCACTACAGAATGTTGAAAAACCTGTGCCGCAAGGGAACCAAGTCCTACTCAAAGTAGAGGCATGTGGTGTGAATTTTGCCGATCTCCTAATGTGCAAAGGCACTTATCAGGACACGCCGACGCCGCCCTTTACACTGGGCTTGGAAGTCTGCGGAACCGTCGAAGCGCTCGGCCCCGAGGCAAAGGGGCTTTCAATTGGAACGAGAGTTGCCGTCTACGCGGGCCAAGGCGGAATGGCAGACTATGCCGTCTATCCCGCCCCGCTGTGCCGCCCCGTGCCAGCCTCCATGACATCGGAGGAAGCGGCGGGTTTCATGATCGCTTACGGAACCTCGCACCTTGCCCTCAAACGTCGGGCAAGGCTGCAAGCAGGGGAAACGCTGCTTGTTCTGGGGGCCGCCGGCGGCGTGGGTCTCACTGCGGTTGAAATCGGCAAGCTCATGGGCGCGCGGGTGATCGCAGTGGCCAGAGGTGCGGAAAAGCTCGAGATTGCACGCCAAGCAGGCGCCGACGTTCTGATCGACGCGAGCGCCGATCTCACCCAAGAGTTACGCAACCTCGGCGGTGTCGACGTCGTGTATGATGCCGTCGGCGGTGATGCCTTCAAACAGGTGCTCAAAGCCTGTAACCGCGAAGCGCGCTATCTCGTCATCGGTTTTGCAAGCGGCGACGTCCCGCAAATCCCCGCGAACCATTTGCTGGTGAAGAACATCGATGTGATCGGGTTCTATTGGGGTGGATACCTTAAATTCGCGCCCGATGCTCTCTTTGACTCGCTCGCCGAATTGATGGACTGGCACGCGAAAGGCCAACTCAAGCCGCATATCAGTCATGTTATCCCGCTGGGTCGCGCAGAAGAGGCGCTCGAGCTCCTGCGGTCGCGTCGATCCACAGGCAAAGTCGTGGTCAAACCCTAGCCCGCATCGAAAGCGTCTCGGACCATTCCGGCCAGCTCGAGAACCGGCAGACGCTCTTCGCCTCGCCTCAGATACATGTGAATGCCGAGGCTCGACAGGGCCGGAAGGGCGCCGCCGTGGTCGATGATCTCGAAATAGGGCGGACAGGTGCCTTCGAGTAGAGCATGCACCGCAAGATCGGCACTTACCGCCGCTTCGACGCTGCGCGTAGACTCGGCATCCACCGACAAATCCCAAGGAATACCCGCTGCATCGAGCCTGCGCACGATTTCCGGTCGAAACATGCATCGGGTTTCGAACGCCATTGGCAAAGGCCGTTTGCGCCACGCCGTCCCGTTCGGAGCCCCGACCCAGATCAGGGGCTTCTCCGCAAGCGGCTCTGCGCCGTTATCAGGCTCTGGCTCTGTAGTTAGGATCAGATCGATTTCCCCCTTGACGTATTGCTCCTTTAACGTCCGCGTAAACGAAGACAGAAGCTGCACTTTCATTCGGGGAAAGGCGGCATTGAACGCGCGGAGCACCTCGGGGATCGTCGGATAGACGATGTCATGCGGCACCCCGAGGATGATCTCCCCCTCGTATTCGGTCGCAAGCAGTCGGCCGAGCACCTCGTCATTCAGCGCCAGCATCTTGCGTGCGTAGCCCGCCAGCTGGTGTCCCGAAGCGGTCAACTCGACGGAACGGCCGTTTTTCTCGATCAGGGTCAGCCCGAGACTGTCTTCCAGTCGTTTGATCTGCATCGACACAGCGGACTGGGTGAGATGCACGCGGTTTGCGGCTTTGGTGACGCCACCGGTGTCCGAAATCGCGACCAGTGAACGAAGGGCAGTTAGATCGAGATTTCTCAACATATCAAATTTTGTGATCTGAGCTTTAATTATATCTCATTTCATTATTCATCCAGGACGTGTGACTTTCAAGACATTCCTAATTCAGAAATGAAAGGCACAGTCTAATGGCACTTCTCGAAATCATACCCGCCCACTTCTCGTTCCGCCGCGCAATCGCGCTTTACATGCAGCGTCGCGCGCTCAGGACATTGCCCGACGAGCGCTTGCACGACATCGGTCGCAGCCGTTCCGAGGCAGAACGCGAAGCAAAACGGCCTGTTTGGGATGCACCTGAACACTGGTATTCCTTCTAAGTCACAGTTTCGTGCGAAAAGTAGTGTTTCTGACCTTCAACCACTTGAAACGGCAAATCAACTTGCCAATATTTGAGCCAAGGGTCCCGCGCAGCCACGCGGTCCGCTCACTTGTTCAACCATGGAGGAAATCAATGGCTGACTTTCGCACGATGCGCGCTGCGAGCGGTGTTCGCACAGCTGCCATCGACGCGGGCCTTCGCGCCCACATGAATAAAGTCTACGGCACCATGTCGATCGGCATGTTGCTCACCTTTGCAGTCGCTTGGGCCGTCGGCTCGAACCCTGCACTTCTGTCGATCTTCCGCGATCCGATGACGCTCAAGCCGAATATCCTCGGCTACATCGTCATGTTCGCACCGCTCGGCATGGTGTTCGGTTTTGGCGCGGCGATCAACCGTCTCTCGGCCGCTGGCGCACAGCTGTTCTTCTGGACATTCGCAGCCGTCATGGGCCTATCGATGTCCTGGATCTTCGTGGCCTTCACCGGCTTTTCGATCGCGAACGTGTTCCTCGTGACCTCGATCGCATTCGCAAGCCTCTCGCTCTATGGCTACACCACGAAGAAAGACATCTCGGGTTGGGGTTCGTTCCTGATCATGGGCGTTGTCGGCATCCTGATCGCCTCGCTCATCAACATCTTTGTCGGCTCGGCCGCGATCCACTTTGCGATCACGATCCTTGGCGTTCTGATCTTTGCGGGCCTCACCGCATATGACACCCAGAACATCAAGAACACCTATGTTGCACATGCCGCACATGGGGACCAAGAGTGGCTTGGCAAAGCTGCCATCATGGGCGCGCTGAACCTCTACCTCGACTTTATCAACATGTTCATGTTCCTGCTCCAGCTTTTGGGCAATCGCGAATAAGCACGGTTGAAACCGATCGATTTGCCCCGCCAAGGCTCTGCTTTGGCGGGGTTTTCTTTTGCCGACTTTTCCGTCGATAAAGAACAAAACGTCACATGATAGCGGTAACGGCTTTTCCCGAAACGCGCTGCATGCTACCCCAACGGAAATTCACCGCACGAGTGGCATATGTTGGACCTTGTGATCTTTGACTGTGATGGTGTCCTTGTGGACAGCGAAATCCTCAGCGCCGATACTCTCATTCATGAATTAAAGCTGATCGGCATCGAAATCGACCGCGATTACGTGCGCACGCATTGCCTTGGCCGCAGCTTCCCGACTGTCGCAAAATCTCTGGCCAAGAACTTCGACACGGTGCTGCCTGCGAACTTCGAACAACGATATCGGGCAAACCTTCTTGCACGGTTCGAAAGAGAACTTCGCGTGACCGATGGGATCTTCGACGCGATCAAGGCGACACAAGCCGCGGGCTTGAAGACCTGCGTCGCCACCTCGTCGAGCCCGCCCCGAGTGGCGCGCACCCTTGGGGTGACAGGCCTCGCGCCGCTTTTCGGGGCGAATGTCTTTACGGCGAGTCAGGTAGAGCACGGCAAACCCGCCCCTGATCTCTTTCTCTTTGCCGCCAAGCAAATGGGTGCCCTCCCCTCTCGCACGCTGGTGATCGAAGACAGCCTGCCCGGTCTTGAAGCAGGTTCGGCTGCGCAAATGCACGTGCTTGCTTATGCTGGTGCCAGTCACCTCAAGGGGCTACGCCTTGCGCAACCATCGCATGTCAGATCCTTTGACAAATGGGAGGATTTCCCGCACCTCTTAAACGAATTCTCGAACGAGGACCCCGCGTGAGCAACGGACGTTTTACACCTGAAACCACAAGACTTGATGATGCCGCTCGCGCGGGTTGGCTCTATTATGTCGCCGGCAATACACAGGACGAAATCGCTCGAAAGCTCGGGGTTTCGCGGCAATCCGCCCAACGTTTGGTCGCCATGGCAGTAAGCGAAAAGCTCGTAAAGGTGCGCCTCGATCACCCGATTGGTCGATGCATGGACCTTGCCGGTGCGCTCAAAGAGACCTTCGGGCTCCAGTATTGCGAGGTCGTGCCCTCTGATCCGGACGCACCCAACCTCACGACAGGCGTAGCCATTGCCGCCGCAGCAGAGCTGGAACGCGCGCTAAAAACTGACGAAGAGCGGATCATCGCGATGGGCACAGGCCGTGCGCTCAAATCAACGGTGGAGCAACTTCCGCGGATGAACTGCCCCCAGCACCGGATCGTCTCGCGACTTGGAAACATGATGAGCGACGGATCGGCGACCCCATACAACGCGACGATCCAGTTGGCCGAACGGATTGGCGCGAAACAGTATCCCTATCCGCTTCCTGTTCTCGCACAGACGAGCGACGAGGTTCAGGTGCTCCACGCCCAAGAGTCCATGCGCAACACGCTTTCGCTTTGCGCGCGGGCAGATCTGACACTCGTCGGTATCGGCAACATCGGAGCAACCGCGCCGGTCTATCAGGACGGCTTTCTGAGCGAAGAAGAACTCACCGAGCTAGAGGCACGCGGCGCGGCGGGAGAAATCACAAGCTGGATTTACGACGACAACGGCGAATTGATGGATTGCAAGTTCAACAGCCGCGTGGCCTCTGCGCGGCTGAACGCGGCAGGTGATCGGCGCATGATTGCGGTCGCCGTAGGCAAGCAAAAAGCACGCGCGATTCTGGCCGCTTTACGCGGGAAACTGGTCAACGGATTGATCACCGCAGAGCTTACCGCACAGACGATTCTTGAGTTGAATGAGGCACAGAATCGAGGGTAACTCCCCCCACAACCACCCAATTGCTGCATTGCAGCGCAAACAAAGGCCCGACGAAAATGTCGGGCTTTTTGCTTTTTGAATCCAAACAACCAATTGCGAAACAATAACTTTTCCGGATGACGCGGCGCAGCGGAGGACAGGGATTGACAACTCTGCGTGGCTATAGTGAATATATGCCCACTGACTTAGCAATTGCCCACAATTGGGCAAATGGGAGGAAACCATGAAAAAGACAGTTCGCGCTCTTCTGGGCGCATCCGCTCTGTGCTCGGTAGCTCTTGCTGCCAACGCCGAGACGCTAACCATTGCCACCGTGAACAACGGCGACATGATCCGCATGCAGGGCCTGACCGAAGATTTCACCGCAAAGACCGGCCACACGGTCGAGTGGGTTACGCTCGAAGAAAACGTTCTGCGTCAGCGCGTCACCACCGATATCTCGACCAAGGGCGGCGCTTTCGACATCATGACCATCGGCATGTATGAAACGCCGATCTGGGGCGCAAACGGCTGGCTCGTCCCGCTGGATGATCTCTCCGAGGAATACAACGTCGCAGACATCCTGCCCGCTATGGCTGGCGGTCTGTCGCACGAAGGCACCCTCTATGCCGCACCGTTCTACGGTGAATCGTCGATGATCATGTATCGCACCGACCTGATGGAAAAAGCCGGCCTCGAAATGCCTGCCGCTCCGACCTGGTCCTTCATTCGTGAAGCAGCGGCTGCAATGACCGACCGCGAAAACGAAATCAACGGCATCTGCCTTCGCGGCAAAGCCGGCTGGGGTGAAGGCGGCGCTTTCATCACCGCGATGTCCAACTCG
>JALRIK010000239.1 GCA_023255435.1 Marivivens sp. | reverse complement strand
AGTCAAGGGTTATTTTTATTATATAAATTAAAATTGTAAAAAATCGAAGATTTTTTAGAAATTGAAAATGGATAATAAATCCCCTCTAGCTGGTAGAGGGGATTTGACTTGGATTACTCCTCAATGATAATCGCACCATCCTTGAGGTATGAGCAGATTAACTTGACTTTGAGGTAGTTGAGTGATGCCCTTTGCACTTGAAAGTAAACACTGGTAATAGCAAGCAGTGCGGAAGTCAAGCAAGGGAATAATGGAAGTCTGATATCCATTTGCAGACCACCATTGAAGGCAAACTTGGAATGGAAGCCAATGATTGTCAAAACCGCAACTACGCACAATATCTGAACACAAAGCATAAACCTGGTTCGCTCATCAATAGAGCAGAGAGCGTTTTCAACCTTGTTTTCAGTCAACTCGATTACCATAACTTTTCTCCTTACAGCAATAGTATAAGGCATATCAGCTTTTATGTCAAAAAGTATTTTTAAAATATATCTTGCAACTCTATTATTATTTGATATACTAATCGTGTAAGGAGTTTGGAATGACAATCAAGACAACCAATTACGGTGAATGCACTATCAAGAAGCAGAAGTACCAGAACAACGGTAACTTAGCACTTAGTCTCGTAGGACAAGATGGTTGCCCAGTAACGACAATTACTACAAACATCTTCCCAATGGAGGAAAACACATTTTGTGCTAACATTCACAACATGGGGCAAACTCTCTGGAATGACATTGTTGGCTCTGGATTCTTC
>JALRIK010000238.1 GCA_023255435.1 Marivivens sp. | reverse complement strand
CACCCAATGGACGAAGCTGTGGGCATCACGCAGCCACAAGCCGACGATGCCCCCCGTCCGCGCCGCACAACGACAAGCGCCCGCCATCCGCGCGAACAGGCCAAAAAGCTCTTTCCCAGCCGCGACTTTCACTAGAGAAAGAGCAAAGCTGCGCAAAGGAACACTCCGTGACCTACACTTCGCTCACTCTCGTCGTCCTTGCCGCCCTCATCCATGCGATATGGAACCTCTTGGCCAAGACGTCGGCCTCTGCGGGACCCGTCTTTGTGCTGGCCTACAGTGTGGTCGCTTCGGTGCTCTATCTGCCGTGGGTGCTCTATCTCATCGTTCAAGGAACACTCGGCCTCTCGCCTATGATCCTCGGGGTTCTGGTCCTGAGCAGCGCGGTGCATCTCGCCTATAATCTTTGCCTGCAACGCGGCTATCAGGTTGCGGATCTTTCGGTGGTCTATCCCGTTGCGCGCGGCACAGGGCCAATGCTTTCGACCTTAGCGGCCTTCGTCGTTCTGGGAGAGACACCCGTCACCACGGGCATCATCGGGCTTTTCCTTGTGATCGGCGGTATCGTGATGATCGCAACCCAAGGCCGACTGCGCGCATTCCTCGACCGCAAGGGTCAGGCCGGCGTCCGCTGGGGCATGGCAACAGGCGGGCTCATCGCCTCCTATACGGTGATCGATGCCTATGCCGTCAAAGCCTTGGGCGTGGCACCTGTGGTGCTCGACTGGTTCAACAATCTTCTGCGCTCTTTCATGCTTGCG
>JALRIK010000237.1 GCA_023255435.1 Marivivens sp. | reverse complement strand
CTACCATTCGCCTCTGCTACCACCGTTCCAAACCAATCTAAGAATGCTGTTCCATAGTCACTAGGATCATCTATTGTATAGTCGTAAGTAGGCCCAAAGTCAAGCGCAAATTCTGCAACTTGTGCATCAAATGAAACACCATCAGATGCAATAAATCTCAACTGGAACGTTCCAGCATCAGCGCTGTTTGTACTTGGAGTAATTGTAAACTCTGAACCATTAATTGATACTGTAGTACCACCTAATGAACCACTGACAACCTCATATGACCACGTAATTGCATGTCCATCAGCATCTGTTGCAGCCAATGTAATTACTGTCGGTGTACCATCAGACGCCAATGTATAAGTTGCACTAGGTCCAGAACTAATCACCGGAGCAGTATTGGACATTGAGAACTGAGATGTGGTGACAAGTGTATTGGATCCGTCTGTCGCTTTGAACGTGATGCCAAATGAACCAATGTCTCTTGCTCTGGTACTTGGTGTGATCGTGAATACGTTATCTGCTTGAGTAACAATAGCAGTTCTACCAATTGATCCGGATGTTACTTGGTATGACCATGTCGGCGATGTCAATCCTGTTTGTGATAGAGTGATGACAATAGGTGTTCCGTCGGTAGCAAGTGTATAAGATGAGTTTGCGCCAGTGATTGAAGAAGCTGCGCCACTAATCGTCGCAACATTATACCATCCAGTACCACTCCAAAGATACAATCGGTTGGTTTCTTGAACGAACGCCATAGAACCAGCAGTGTTACCACTTAGAGGAAGATCTGTTG
>JALRIK010000236.1 GCA_023255435.1 Marivivens sp. | reverse complement strand
GAAGCACAATGTATACAGTAGAAATGGAATTTGACGAAACAGTTGTCACAGTGGTTGATGACACTGGGCAACTAGAAGATATTAAATGTCACCTAGCCGAAGACGTTGTTTATTTTAGACAATATAACGATTTCACTGGGCGTGATGAACTGATACAAATTACTCCACGTATGTGGCGTGAATTAGTGCTAGCATTTGAAAGCCCAGAGGGTGCTTTTAGAGCGGAATAAAAATGTAGGTGTGATGTAACGGTAGCATAGCGGTCTCCAAAACCGTTCGTCAGGGTTCAAATCCTTGCACCTATGCCAAAATCAAGGACAGTTGGGTGAGCGGCTTAAACCACCTCCCTGCTAAGGAGACGTACCTATTGAGGGTACCGAGGGTTCGAATCCCTCACTGTCCGCCATATAATACACGCCGCCGTTGGTCCGTGGCGGCTACCTGGAACGGAAAGAATTAGGGTGGTAAAATCCTATACAATACCATTGGTATTATGAGCAGGGGTCGGATGCACACCTTCCACCGTGTGTCGGCTAACGGACTGCCAATGCCTTATGACCGTGTGTCACTGTACTGGTCACGTCACCTGTATACACCACGGTCTTCACAAGATAAAGAGCATATGAAAGAAATAGAACGAGGTAAAGATGAATAGAAAATATCTAGTGTTTTTGGACATCGATGGCGTCTTTACTTCGTCTCGTGTCCATTATGCACACAACGCAGTTTATGAAATGTGGCACAGGTTTGACCCTGTTGCAGTTGACTTTATGAACAAAATCCATGATAG
>JALRIK010000235.1 GCA_023255435.1 Marivivens sp. | reverse complement strand
AATAACAGCCAATTGGCTGGACACGTGCATGTCGGAGATTGGGTGATTTTGGGTGGCTTCACGGTGGTGCATCAGTTTGTGAAGATCGGGGCACATGCGATGACAGCGATGTGCTCGCTGTTGTTTGCCGATGTGCCCCCTTTTGTGATGGCGCAAGGGCAGCCAGCAGGTGCGCGATCGATGAACTTCGAGGGGCTGCGCAGGCGCGGTTTCAGCGCAGATGCAATTGCAGCAGTGAAGTCGATGCACAAGGCGCTTTACCGCGAGGGCAAAACGTTGGACGAGGCCAAAGCATCGATCCGTCAATTGGCCGATGCAGGCCCCGATCAAGCGGCGGTCGCGCAGTTGATGGGGGATTTTCTAGCCGAAGTCGATCCAAAGCGCGGCATTGTGCGCTGATCGTTTGTGCTCGGACACAATGCATTTGTGGCAGACACCATGAGCCCCATTTCCATGGCGATGGTCGCAGGAGAGGCTTCCGGCGATTTGCTGGCGTCTCTGCTGCTGCGGGGTTTAAGGCAACAGGGCTTGGAGTGCAATGCCGCAGGCGTCGGCGGGCCGCATATGGTGGCCGAACAATTTGATGCGTGGTTTCCCAGCAGTCAGCTCTCAGTTCGCGGCTACGTTGAAGTGTTGAAGCATTACCGCAGTCTTGTGAGGCTGCGCAAAAACTTAGGCGACACATGGTTGGGTGATCGGCCTGATGTGTTTGTGGGCGTGGATGCACCGGACTTCAATTTGGCGTTGGCGAAGCGATTGCGCGAGCGTCACATCAAGTGCGTGCACTTCGTGTGCCC
>JALRIK010000234.1 GCA_023255435.1 Marivivens sp. | reverse complement strand
GTGTGTTTAAAAACAAGCCCGCCCCCGATAATTTGGAAATCCCGCCTCACATGTATGTCTCGGACGCTGTGATCTTGGTGGGTGAAGACAAAGCGGCGGCGTAAAAGTAATTGCATTTCCTTTGCGCAAGAGCGCATCGTTTTTGAGGCACTAAAAATGGCTGAATTTAAAGAGATTGCTGCAGATGCGCCACCCGCGCAAAAGCTGCTCAATTGGGTCGACAACCGTTTTCCCCTGACCAAGCTCTACAACGAGCATTTGGCAGAGTACTACGCGCCGAAGAACTTCAATTTCTGGTACTTCTTTGGGTCTTTGGCCCTTTTGGTGCTTGTGATTCAAATTGTGACCGGTATCTTTTTGGTCATGCACTACAAGCCGGATGCGGCTTTGGCGTTCGCGTCAGTCGAGTACATCATGCGCGACGTCCCCTGGGGCTGGTTGATCCGCTACATGCACTCAACCGGCGCCTCGGCCTTCTTCGTCGTGGTCTACATGCACATGTTCCGTGGCCTGCTTTACGGTAGCTACAGAAAGCCACGGGAACTGGTCTGGATCTTCGGCTGTGCGATCTTCTTGTGCCTGATGGCTGAGGCGTTCATGGGCTATCTGTTGCCCTGGGGCCAGATGAGCTACTGGGGTGCGCAAGTGATCGTCAACTTGTTTGCGGCGGTCCCCTTCGTTGGTCCCGATTTGGCCTTGTTGATTCGTGGTGACTTCGTGGTGGGTGATGCCACGTTGAACCGCTTCTTCAGCTTCCACGTCATTGCCGTGCCATTGGTCCTGTTGGGCCTCGTTGT
>JALRIK010000233.1 GCA_023255435.1 Marivivens sp. | reverse complement strand
GTTGTAGCTCAGTTGGTTAGAGTACCGGCCTGTCACGCCGGGGGTCGCGGGTTCGAGCCCCGTCAACCGCGCCACTTTCTTCCCTTTCCAGTTTTGAAAACGCAAAATGCCCTTGGCAATTTGTCGTGCTTTAATATATCACGTTTTTAAAATATATTGGAGGACGCAATGGCGTTTCTAGATTCCCTGCCTTGGAACCTTGTGATTTTGGCCTGTTTGACGCTGGGCCTCGCGCCGTTTTTCCCTGAACCGCATATCTGGGAAAAGCTAAAGATGTTAGCTGCGGGCGAGTTGGCGAAGCCGATTGATTTCTTTGACTTGATTATGCACGGCGCACCGTTTGTGCTGCTCGTTGCAAAGGGGCTGCGCACAATGATGGCGAGCTCATGAAAAAGGGGGCCGAGGCCCCCTTTGTTGTGTCGTATCAGTTGGCGCGTAACTCTTCGACGATCGACGCCATCTGGTCGAGAGGCACATACCCTCGCACCAATTGGTCATCAAAGACGAACGTCGGTGTGCCGCTGATCTGCAAACGCTGCGCCAGCTCCATGTTTGCCTGCAGCACACGTGCAACCTCTGGTGATGCCATCCGCTCAAAGATTGGCGCCGCATCGAAACCGACGGTCGATGCAAGTTGCGACAGGCTGTCTTGGGTGATGTCACCACGCATATTCATCAGAGTATCGTGGACAAATTTATAAGCGTCATCGCCATGAAGCTGCTGCACGGCAATCGCGAATTGTGACGCGAGGGTCGACTGATCACCAAGGATCGGCAGTTCCTTTACGATAAAGCGGATATTG
>JALRIK010000232.1 GCA_023255435.1 Marivivens sp. | reverse complement strand
CCCCCACAGGACACCCATGCCCAGCTTGCGCCTCACCGAACTCAAACTAGACCTTTCCGAGGTCCCCGTCGATAAGCGCCGAGCCGCGGACGCGCCGACCGAAACAGATGCCGACCGCGCGCCCATCGCACACCCGATAGCAGCGCTCACCGCACTGGCCAGTCAACGGCTGCAAATTGACCCCGCCGCCATCGCGCACCTCCACGTTTACAAGCGCAGTTTTGACGCTCGCAAGGCCGACATATTGGCGGTCTACATCGTGGATGTCGATCTCCACGACCCCGACCTGGCCGCCCAACTGCTGGTCACTTTCGCCAAGCACCCACACATCGCGGCCACGCCTGACACGCAGTGGCGCCCGCCAGCGGTGCCTGCCCCCGTAGCCGACATCGATCGCCCCATCGTGATTGGCTTTGGCCCCTGCGGTCTATTCAGCGCATTGGCGCTGGCGCAAATGGGGCTGCGGCCGATCGTTTTTGAGCGAGGTCAGCCCGTTCGCCAACGCACCAAAGACACCTGGATGTTGTGGCGTAAATCGGTGTTGAACCCTGAAAGTAACGTGCAATTCGGCGAAGGGGGCGCGGGTCTTTTCTCAGACGGCAAGCTTTACAGCCAAATTAAAGACCCCCGGCACCTGGGTCGAAAAGTGATGCAAGAGTTTGTGAACGCGGGCGCGCCGCCTGAAATCATGTACATGGCGCACCCACACATTGGCACCTTCAAATTGGTGAAAGTGGTGGAGCACATGCGTGAAACCATCTTGAAACTGGGTGGTGACATTCACTTTGGGCAGCGCGTTGACGACCTGTTG
>JALRIK010000231.1 GCA_023255435.1 Marivivens sp. | reverse complement strand
AGAAGAACGGCAAGTTCAAGGAAGAAGGCAAAGGCGACAAGAAAAAGTCGATGAAGGCAAATTTTGTCAAAGCGAACAAGCTGCTTGAAAAAATGTCGCCTATCGAAATCGAAGAGTTTTTGCGTACAGAGTTTGTTGTTGAGGATCTAAATAAGATCTCGCCAAAACTTCTTGGCAAAAAGGCTGATACAGGTGAGCTTGCAGCAAATACGGTTTATGGCTCTGCAATTTTCGGCCCCAAAATTGGCAACGGATTTTACACAAACCTTCGCGGTGACTTCAGTCCAGTGACGATGGATATGTGGTTCATGCGAACAATTGGCCGTCTTTCAGGAACCCTAACAGGAACAAATCCAAAAAGAATGCGAGATGCTTACAAGCGGCTCGCAGATGCAGTTGGCGCAAAGAAAGTCGTAAAAGGATCTCTTGAGAAAAAAGCCAGAGAGCTGAAGTCAGCTCATGAGCGAGATTACAGGGCGAATGCCGAGGCATACAAGTCTGGCAAGAAAGAGAAGAGCGAGAAAACGCTTGCTGCCGAAAACTTAATTAAGCTGTTAGACGGAACAAATGATGTTCCATCGAACGGCACCCACAGAAACCAACTCAGGGATATCACTTACCGTGCCATCAAGAAGTTTGAAGATGCTACTGGCCAGAAGATCGAGCCGGCAGCATTCCAAGCGCTTATATGGTATCCTGAGCAGGATCTATTCAAATCACTTGGCGTAAACTTACGACACGTTAGGCAAGATTATGCAACCTCAACAGAACAATACCTCACAAAACTTGGAGTTAATCCAAGAGACATCAAGCGAGCCAAA
>JALRIK010000230.1 GCA_023255435.1 Marivivens sp. | reverse complement strand
CACCGGTTGCGCTGGCCAGTGCGATCCGCCGCCAACAGGACGTCGATGGCCTTGTCACGGTAACAGCGCACACAGCAGCCCTTCAACAAAACCTCGCGAGCGCGGACGCATCAGCTTACAGCATCGGTCACATCATGACTGCGATCACAGACGCCACGACAAACCAGCTGCTGATGATGGCGCATAAAAAATTGGGGCCGGCACCCGTCCCCTATGCCTGGGTGGCAGCAGGTTCACAAGGTCGACTCGAACAAACAGCAAAGACCGACCAAGACAATTGCTTGGTTTTAGACAACGCTTATGACGAAGCGCTACACGGCGCCTATTTTTTAGAATTGGCCCATTTCGTCTGTGATGGCTTGAACGCCTGTGGCTATGTCTATTGCCCGGGCGACATGATGGCAACCAATGCCAAATGGCGCGTCACCCTTGAATCCTGGCAGCGCTATTTCGAGCGATGGATCACGCAACCCGACCCGACAGCGCTCATGCTGACGTGTGTGTTCTTCGACCTCCGATTCATTGGCGGCGAACCAAACTTGTTCAAGCAACTGCAGGACATGGTGTTTCCGTTGGCTCAAAAAAATGGCATCTTTTTATCCCACATGGTTGCCAATGCACTGACCCACCGCCCCGCACTGAACTGGTGGGGGGGGCTGAGCTGGAACCAAGCCAAACGGTATCCAAAGGCGATCAATCTCAAACACAACGCGATCGTCCCAATTGTCGATTTGGCTCGGGTCTACGCGCTGGCCGAAGGCCTCCCCGTCGGCAACACATACGACCGCTTGGTCGCTGCTGACCACAACGTTGCCGTCAGCCG
>JALRIK010000022.1 GCA_023255435.1 Marivivens sp. | reverse complement strand
CCGTTTCTGTGCCTCGGGCATGGAAGCGGTGAACCTTGCCGCCAACCAGATCAAGGGCGGCGCAGGCTCGGCCTATATCGCGGGCGGCGTCGAGATGATGAGCCGCGTGGCCATGGGCTCGGACGGGGCGGCGATTGCAGTTGACCCGACCCTTGCTATGGAGACCTATTTCGTCCCCCAAGGCATTTCGGCCGACATCATCGCCACCGAATACGGCTTTACCCGCGATATGGCGGATGCTCTGGCTGTTGAATCGCAAAAGCGCGCCAAAGCCGCTTGGGACGATGGCCGCTTTGCCAATTCGGTCATTCCCGTGCGCGACCAGAATGGTCTGACCATTCTGGACAATGACGAATTCATGCGTCCCGGCACGGACATGCAGGCGCTTGGTGCACTCAAGGCCTCGTTCAAGGACATCGGCGAGGTGATGCCCGGTTTCGACAACGTGGCTTTGATGAAATACCCGCATCTGGAGCGGATCAACCACATCCACCACGCGGGGAACTCGTCGGGTATTGTGGACGGATCGGCAGGCATTCTGATCGGCAACAAGGAATTCGGCGAGAAGTGGGGGCTCAAGCCCCGCGCGCGGATCAAAGCCACCGCCAAGATCGGCACCGACCCCACGATCATGCTCACCGGTCCCGTTCCCGTGACCGAGAAAATCCTGCGTGATAACGGAATGGCGATCAGCGATATCGACCTCTTCGAAGTGAACGAAGCCTTTGCGTCCGTGGTGCTTCGCTTCATGCAGGCCTTTGACGTGGATGACAGCAAGGTCAACGTGAACGGCGGTTCCATCGCGATGGGCCACCCGCTTGGTGCAACGGGCGCGATCATTATCGGCACGCTTCTCGACGAGTTGGAGCGTTCGGGCAAAGGCGTCGGCCTTGCCACGCTCTGCATCGCGTCCGGCATGGGCGCTGCAACCATCATTGAACGCGTCTGAGGGAGGACACAGTCATGACCGATTTCACTATGGCCGTAGACCAAGACGGCGTTGCAGTCATTACTTGGGATGTTCAGGGCAAATCTATGAACGTGCTGAGCCTTGAAGGGCTCGCCGAGCTCGATGCGCTTATCGACAAGGCGCATGCGGATGACGCCGTCAAAGGCATCGTTATCACCTCAGGCAAAGACAGCTTTGCGGGCGGCATGGACCTCAATATCATTGCCAAGATGCGCGACAGCGTGGGCGATGATCCTGCCAAGGGTCTTTTCGAAGGCACAATGAAGATGCACGGCATCCTGCGCAAAATCGAACTTGGCGGGATGGATTTCAAAACCAAAAAGGGCGGCAAACCGACTGCTGCGGCGCTTCCCGGCACGGCGCTTGGCATCGGGCTGGAGCTTCCGCTTTCGACCCACCGCATAATTGCGGCTGACAATTCCAAGGCCAAGATCGGCCTTCCCGAGATCATGGTCGGCATTTTTCCGGGCGCCGGCGGCACGACCCGCCTTGTGCGCAAAATGGGCGCGATGGCCGCCTCGCCCCTTCTTCTCGAAGGCAAGTTGAACGATCCCGCCAAGGCCAAGGCCGCAGGTGTGATCGACGAGGTGGTCCCCGCAGAACAGCTTTTGGCGCGCGCCAAGGAATGGGTGCTTGCCGCCACCGATGCGGACATCATCAAGCCTTGGGACCAAAAGGGCTATAAGATGCCGGGCGGCGCGCCCTATCACCCTGCGGGCTTCATGACCTTTGTCGGTGCCTCGGCCATGGTGAACGGCAAAACCAAGGGCGTTTACCCCGCAGCCAAGGCGCTCCTCTCGGCTGTCTACGAGGGCGCGATGGTGCCCTTTGACACCGCTCTCAAGATCGAGGCGCGCTGGTTCACCAACGTTCTGATGAACCCTTCATCAAGCGCGATGATCCGCTCGCTCTTCATCAACAAGGAAAAGCTTGAAAAAGGCGCGAACCGGCCCGAGGTCGCAGACGCTCGCGTGCAAAAGGTCGGCGTCATCGGCGCGGGCATGATGGGCGCGGGCATCGCTCTGGTCTCGGCTCTGGCAGGGATCAACGTCGTGCTGATCGACGCCACCCAAGACGCGGCGGATCGCGGCAAGGGCTATACCGAAGCCCATATGGACAAAGGCATTGCCCGCCGCAAAGCCACGCCCGAGAAGAAAGAGCAGGTTCTCGGGCTGATCAACGCGACAACCAATTACGACGCGCTCAAGGGATGCGATCTGATCGTGGAAGCCGTGTTCGAAGACCCAAGCATCAAGGCCGAAGTCACAAAGAAGGTCGAAGCCATCGTGGGCGAAGACTGCATCTTTGCGACCAACACCTCAACGCTTCCGATCACCATGCTCTCCAAGGCATCCAGCCGCCCTGAGCAGTTCATCGGCATCCACTTCTTTAGTCCTGTGGACAAGATGATGCTCGTCGAGATCATCAAGGGCAAGGCAACGGGGGATCGTGCGGTCGCCAAGGCGCTCGACTATGTGCGCCAGATCCGCAAGACGCCCATCGTGGTCAATGACGCGCGCTTCTTCTATGCGAACCGCTGCATCATTCCCTATATCAACGAGGGTATCCGCATGGTCAAAGAGGGTGTCGAACCCGCTCTGATCGAAAATGCGGCCAAACTTGTCGGGATGCCGCTCGGCCCGCTCCAGCTCGTCGATGAAACCTCGATCGACCTTGGCGTCAAAATCGCCAAAGCGACCAAAGCCGCCATGGGTGATCAATATCCCGACGGCGAGGTGGACGAGGTTCTGTTCTGGATGGCCGATCAGGGCCGCATGGGCCGCAAGTCCGCATCGGGCTTCTATGCCTATGACGACAAGGGCAAGCGCACAGGTCTCTGGGACGGTCTTGCCGCTCAGTATCCTGTCGCAGAAGAGCAGCCGGACCTTACCACGGTGCAGCACCGCCTCCTCTTTGCGCAAGTGCTCGAAGCCGTTCGTGCCTTTGAGGCGGGTGTACTGACCGACATTCGTGAAGGCGATGTGGGCGCGATCCTCGGTTGGGGCTTTGCGCCTTGGTCGGGCGGTCCCTTCTCGTGGCTCGATATCATCGGTGCAGCCTATGCGGTCGAGCTCTGCGACCAACTCAGCGCCCGCTACGGTGCACGTTTCGCGGCCCCTGCCCTCCTGCGCCAAATGGCCGAGGACGCTGACGAATTCTACGAGACTTATGGAGACGGCCAAGCCGTCGCCTGATCGATGAAAGGCCGCCATCATGGCGGCCTTTTTCATGATGCGGCGAGCGCTTTAGTGAGGGGCGCAGACGCGGCGGTCGACGCGAACATTTTCAAGACAAGCCACAATGAGTTCCGCTTCGGCCATCGGCAACACCTGATATTCGGGGGCGACAGTTTCGCCGAAAATGCGGCCGAGGATATCGCTGGTTGCGGGGCAATGGAAAAGACCGCCCACATTGCAGAACACGATCTCGTCTTTGGCAAAACGCAAGCGCACAACCTCGATGATCCCTTCAGGTTCTACGCGCTTGATCCCGCGGAAATCCTCGAGCGCGGCAGCAGGCACGAGGGCAAAGGGATCGCCATAGATCGCCTCGGCGGCATCGCTTTCGAGCATGATCGGTTGCTGGGCAAGGATCACCATGTCTTCACGATTGCCGAGTGCACCGGCAGGCACATGGAGCGGCCAGTCTTCATAGGACTCGCCATGGGTTTCGGGGAATACAGTCAGGCGCTCGACCGCCACAACCGTCTGCATCCCGCCATCAAAGGTGAGAACCTGATCACCAGCGACGACGCTTTCGACGGGACGCCAGCCGATGGGCGTCGCAACATTTGTGCCGGCGACGATACCATGGGCGACTTGACTTAGTGCCAGTTCGGGTTGCGGGCGGCGGGCAACGCGATCTGCGGTCTTAAAGGCAGTGGTGTTCCAAGCAAACATTGTCTCTCATCCATTCTCAGCGGCGCGGGTTCTGCGCTCTCGTTGGATTTGATTTGCGAGGATTCGTTGGGCCGAGATTGGGATGTATTCGGGCCTAATTGGGGCAATGACCCAAAAAGCGTAAAAATTGAATTAAACGGGATGGATTGTTGCGCCTAACCGAAACAATGAGGGGTGCCTCAGAAGAAATATCCGAAACGTGCGATGTCCTCGGCACAATCCTCGGCGACGACTCGCGCGAGGTCTTGGGTATAATAGGAGCGATAATCGGCGCGGCGCTCGGAACGGTTGACCGTCGGCAAGAGAAGCCGAAACCCCAGATGCGCCTCGAAGGGGGTGATGTCTTGGGCAAAATGCTCGAGCCGCACGAAGTGTGCGGGCCATTCGATCCCGTCGCTCCGCTTCAGATAGCGTCCATAGGGATTTAGCCTCAGGCTCGTGCGGGTCTGCGGATGCGCGACAAAGCCCGCAAAGTCGAGTGTTTTGGCAAGCGTTACCGCAGGATGGTCAAAACTCTGCACACCGAGCCAATGGTAATAGCTTACCATCCGATCCCAAGGGTTGCGCACCAGCGCCACCTTGAACATCGAAGCAAGACGATCGGGCGCAACGACACCTTCGATATCCGCCATCGTCGAGTGCTTCCAGAGCCGTCCCCTCGGGCGAAGCTCTTTGAGCCGACGCTTACGTTTTTGCGCCTTGGGTGTGTCACCGATCAGGATGTCATCCTTGTGGGCGCGCTCCTCCAGAGCAAGCGAAAGCGACGTGCCCCCCGTTTTGGGGATATGCACAAAGATAAATGAACGCGCGGGCGAAATGATCATGCGGCTTTCTAGCAAAGCTTAAATGACTTTGCACCTTGAGCGTGCGCCCGATGGGCTATTCAATCTCTCGCGGCTGGGTTAAGATAACGAAAACGCGAGAAGCGAGCAGATGACAGCACTCAAGCAATATGAACGGCTCGAAAGCCTCGGGCTTTGGCGCGAACACAGCGAGGCCCAACGACGCGAGGTCGTGGTGTCCTTCGGGAACGCCACGCTTGTGATTGCCGATAGTGCGGAACGCCCCATCGCCCATTGGTCGCTGGCCGCCATCGAGCGTCTCAATACAGGCGAAATGCCCGCTCTTTTCGCCCCCGACGAAGAAGCAAGCGAAACACTGGAAATCGAAGACGAGACAATGGTCAACGCCATTGAAACCGTTCGCAAATCCTTGCTCAAATCGCGGCCCAAGCCCGGTCGCTTGCGGCAGGTCAGCCTTGGACTTTCGGTGGCGGCGGTGCTTGCTCTGGGGGTCTTCTGGCTCCCTGGTGCTCTGGTGCGTCAGACCATTTCGGTCGCGCCGATCACCAAGCGCGCGGAAATCGGCACAACCCTGCTCGGTCATTCACAGCGATTGACCGGTTCCTCATGTCGCAATCCCCTCGGGATGGCCGCACTCGAAAGGCTACGGGTGCGCCTCTTCCCCACGCAGCCGCGTCCCAGCCTTGTCGTGGTGCCCGACGGCATTTCGGGAGCCATGCCGCTTCCGGGAAATATCATCATGATCAACCGCAAAGTGATCGAGAATACCGAAGATCCTGCGGTCACGGCTGGCTACATCCTCACCGCTCGGGCGATTGCGCTATCGGCTGACCCACTCGAAGAAATGTTGCGCACGATGGGGATCAGAGCGACCTTCACGCTTCTGACCACGGGGAATTTGCCGCCCGATGCGCTCCGCGATTACGCCGAGGCGTTGATCACGACCCCGCCGAGCAAGCTCGACAATGCGGTACTCTACAAGCTCTTTGAAGAGACGCAAGTCGCTACGGGTCCCTTTGCCAAGGACATCGACCCGAGCGGCGCCAACACCCAAGAGCTGATCAAGTCCGACAAATTGGGAGGCGAGCGCGGCCCCGTCATCTTGTCCGACGGGGACTGGGTCGCGCTTCAAGGGATTTGCGGCTAGCGTTTATTGCGTGACGTAAACCACGCCAAGATCGCGCGGGCCGCGATCGGGGTTCAGTCGATCGTCTTTCCAGACCCTAGCATAACCTGCGGGAGGCTCTGCGGAAACAGGCGCAAGAAAAGGCGCATTCGAGGCGGGAATACCCGTGCCGAACAGACCTTCGGTCGAAGGATTATAGGACGACTGGCTTGCGCCTTGGAACAGAGCTTGCCCCCCGCGCGGCGACCCACCCCACGGGCTCATTGCCTGAGGTCCGCAACGCACACCCTCACCGCGAAGATAGGGCGACTGCGGGCAAACTGTAACTGCGGGTTCTGTGCTGCGGGTCGGGGTCGTGACAACCGTCGGCGCAACATAGGTCGGTGCAGTTGTCACCACAGGCGCAGAGACGATACGCGGCTGCGCGGCGGAGATGGTCGGCACAATGATCTGCGGTGCGGTCACGGTCGGAGCAACGACGGTCTCCCCGATGCTGCCACCCGTATAGCCCGAGGGGGAGAGAACCTGAGGACCGCAGCGGACAGGAAGCCCATCTGCCGTCGAATATATCCGCGCGCTCGACCCCATGTCGGCGCACATTTCTCTGCGGGTCATGGTCACGGGCGCAGCCGTTGCAACCGCGACAGGCGCCGTCGCGACGACAGGTGCAGGGCCGCAATCGATGGGTTGCCCCGAGCGCGAGCCGATCAGGCTGCGCTGGATACCATAGCGACCGGCACAGGCCTCGGCCTTGGTCATCGTGGCGCGGGGCGCTTCGGTGACTTGGGGCGTGGTGATGATCTGGGGCGAAACGATAGCGGTCGTCGCAAGCGAGGCAACCGTGCGGATCGGGTCCTTGTTCGTGACGGGGAAGCTGGAATTCACGGTGCGCGTCGTCGGAATCTCGATCACGACAGGGGCAGCGGGCGTCACAGGCGCGCTCGCCGTGACAGTCGTCGTGGTCTGGGGCGTCACTTGCGTGATATTGATGATCAGATCACTGTCACTGACCGATGCTGTCGAAGCGGCAGATGCAACGGCCCCAAGCGTAGGCTGGAACCCGCACAGCGGCTTGCGTTCCCGCGACACGCGCGGCACCCAATTCACCATGCCGCTGATGCCCGCCCTGATAAAGACGCAGCCCTTGCTGTCGACATATTGGTTGCCGTCAAAACTCGCTGGCGGGTATTCCGCCGGTGTCGCCGCATATTGGGCTTGCGCCACAGCGCCGCCCGCTTGGGAGATGAGTGCGACCACCGCCATGGCCACGAATGTTGCTCGCATCGTTCTGCGCCTCTTTTCTATTGGAGGCAGAATGCCAAACAATCACTATCCTGTAAAGCGATTGTCGATACGATATATGCCAATTTCTCCGTTATTTAGTGCCGAACATGCGGTCCCCCGCATCACCTAGTCCAGGGACGATATAGCCCTTATCATTGAGATGATCGTCCAGAGACGCGGTGACAATCGGCACATCGGGATGGGCCGCGCGCATGCGCTCCACCCCCTCGGGCGAGGCAAGAAGGCACAAAAAGCGGATATTCGTGGCCCCCGCGGCTTTGATCTTGTCGATTGCAGCGACCGAGGAATTACCCGTGGCCAACATCGGATCGACCACGATGGTAAGGCGTTCGTCCAATGCATCGGGCACCTTGAAGTAATACTCGACAGGCTCCAGCGTCACCTCGTCGCGATACAGGCCGACAAAACCGACGCGCGCAGCGGGGATGAGCTCCAGAATGCCGTCCAAGAGACCGTTACCTGCCCGAAGGATGGAAATGAGTGCGAGCTTTTTCCCGTCGATCACAGGCGCATCCATCCGCATGAGCGGCGTTTCGATCTCTCGCGTGGTAAGCGGAAGGTTCCGCGTCACCTCATACGCCAGCAAGAGGCTGATTTCGCGTAGCAATTGCCGAAACCCCGAAGTCGAACAGCCCTTGTCCCGCATGAGCGACAGCTTGTGCTGCACAAGGGGGTGATCGACGATGGTAAGGTGCTCGGTCATAGTTTGTCCTCTATGCGTTTGGCCACGCGGGCGCGCGTCTCGTCATCGCAAAACGCAGCTTCGAGCGCAGTCTTATTCAGCTCGGCGAAATCGTCTTCGTTCCACTGGAACGTTTTGGCGAGATGCTCGAATTCGGCTGTCATTGTGGTGTGGAAGAACGGTGGATCATCGGTCGATACGGTCACTTTGACACCACGTTCGCGCAGTTTTTCGATGGGATGGGCCTGCCACGAGGGCACGGCGTTCAAGAACACGTTCGAGCCGGGGCAAACCTCGAGAACGATCCCCTGTTCTGCGATCTGATCGACAAGGGCGAGGTCCTTGATCGCATTGATGCCATGGCCGATCCGCTCGGGGCGAAGGTCGCGGATCGTGTCGGCCACCATGTCGGGCCCGCCCCATTCTCCTGCGTGGCAGGTGATCCGAAGTCCCGCTTCGCGCGCCATATCAAAGCTATAGGCGAAATCCTTGGGTTTTCCGACAAGCTCTGCACCCGCCATGCCAAAGCCCCGGATAAAGGGACCCATCGTCTCTGCCGCGCAAAGTGCAGCCGCTTTGGCCTTTTCAGGGCCGAAATGTCGAATACAGGTGATGATCCCCCGCAGGGTGATGCCCATCGTGCGCTCGGCCTGGTCTGCTGCCTCGGTGATCGCAGCGAGATATTCGCGCCACGCCCCAAGATCACCACCCCCGCAAAAATCGGGCGAAAGGAACGTCTCGGAGTAGACCACCCCATGCGATGCGCTTTCCTCAAGCACCGCAAGGGTCAGTCGATAGAAATCCTCGGGGGTTTGCAGGGTCGTGCAAGCGGCCTCGTAGACCTTGAGGAAATGGTCGAAGTCCTCATAGGCATAGCCGCCATGCTCGTCGAATATCTTACTGATATCAATCGATTTTTCCTTGGCCAAGCCGCGAATGAAAGGCGGCGGAGCCGCGCCTTCAAAGTGAAGATGGAGCTCGACCTTGGGGTAGGACCTCAGGCTCATATGAAACTTCTCCCTGTTCCACGCGGCACAATGCCGAGATGCTCGGCAACGCTGGCCGCGACATCGACAAAGCCGACATGTCCAAAATCCCGCACGCCTTTGCCATAGACAAGCACGGGGACGCGTTCGCGGGTGTGATCGGTGCCGATCCACGTCGGATCGTTGCCGTGATCGGCAGTAACGATCAACAAATCATCACTTTGCAAAGAGCCGATTAGAGCGCCCAACTCTTTGTCGAACCATTCAAGATGCCGCGCATAGCCCGAAACATCGCGGCGATGGCCGTATTCGCTGTCGAATTCGACAAAATTGGCAAAGACAAGTGAACCGTTCTCGGCCTCTCGGGCATAGTCCGAAAGATGCCGCATCAATTCGACATCGGGACCTTTGCGCACTTCTTTGATCCCGCGCATCGAGAAAATGTCACCGATTTTTCCGACGGCATAGACCGAACGTCCTGCATCGGCGACCCAATCACAGAGCGTGGGTGCTGGCGGCGCGATGGCAAAATCCTTGCGGTTGGCGGTGCGTTTGAAATCCTCGGGACCGCTGCCCAGAAACGGGCGCGCAATCACACGGCCAAGGTTCATCTTGTGCAGGGTGGGTGCGATGTCCTTGCAAAGCGTGAGCAATCGCTCCAGCCCAAAGGTTTCCTCGTGTGCCGCGATCTGAAGGACGCTGTCCACCGAAGTGTAACAGATCGGCCAGCCGCTTTGCATGTGCTCTTGGCCAAAGGTCTTGAGCACTTCGGTGCCCGAGGCGTGGCAATTGCCAAGAATCCCGTCCGTTCCCGCAAAAGCGCATATCTGCGCCACAATGTCGGGCGGGAAGGAATTCGTCTTGTCGGGGAAAACATGCCAATCCCATGGCACAGGCACTCCGGCAAGTTCCCAGTGACCCGAAGGGGTGTCTTTCCCTTTTGAGACTTCGGTCGCGATCGCAGCGCCACCGATCTGGGGCACATGGCCAATCGGCGCATCAAATCCGCTTGCCGCGTGCATGGACTTGACCAGACCGAGCGAGGTCATGACAGGAACGGCAAGAGGACCCGAACGCCCCACTTCGGCGCGGCCCGAAGCGCAGGCTTCGGCGATATGGCCGAGCGTATTTGCACCAGTATCGGGCTGACCGTCGTTAAAGAATTTATCAGCGTCGGGTGCACCGCCTATGCCGACCGAGTCCATCACAACCAGAAACGCCCGCGCCATCAGTCGATCCTTTTCAGGACGAGCGGCGTGATGTCGGGCACGTCCCCGATCGTAAAGGCCGCTTCGATCATCTCTGCAACCGCGCAGGTGGCCGTGTCGTCCGCTGCGTGCACGATGCACAAAGGATCGCCCTTTTGCACTGGGGTGCCTTTGGGCACGACACGATCCAGACCCGTGCGCGGGTCGATCTCGTCGGTTTCCTTGCGGCGACCGCCGCCAAGTTCGATCACGGCAAGCCCAAGCGCCTCGCCGTCGATCTCGCGGACATACCCCGCGCTTGGGGCCTTGATTTCCAGTGTAGCGGGCGCCTTGGGCAAATCGGTGCGCCATGTCGTGTCGAAATGCTTCGGGCCACCCATTTCGGCAACCATCTTGGTGAAATGCGCCATAGCCTCACCCGAGAGGATGGCCTCGTTCACCATCTCTTCGCCCTCCCCCTCTACCCCGCCCGCAAGCGCAAGAAGTCGCCCACCGAGCGCAACGGTCAGATCGAAAAGACGCGGCGCAGCGAGACGGTCTCCTTCGAGAAGCCGCATCACGGTCGCAACCTCGAGTGCGTTGCCAAGCGTAGGGGCAAGCGGTTCTGTCATATCGGTCACAAAGGCCGCCGTTTTGCACCCAGCGCCTTTGGCTGTCGAGACAAGTGACTGCGCCAAGGCCTCGGCCACTTCTTGGGTTTTCATAAAAGCGCCCGAGCCGCATTTGACGTCGAGAACAAGCCCTTCGAGCCCTGCTGCCAGTTTCTTGGAGAGGATTGACGCGGTAATGAGGTCAATACTTTCCACGCAAGCCGAGACATCACGGATCGCATAAAGTCGCTTGTCTGCAGGGGCGATTTCGCCTGTTGCGCCGACAATGGCACAGCCGACCTCGCGGGTAATCCGCTTGAGTTCGCTTTCACTGATCTTGGCGGTCAGACCGGGAATGGCTTCCATTTTATCCAGAGTGCCGCCCGTATGGCCAAGCCCGCGCCCCGAGATCATCGGGACATAAACGCCGCAAGCTGCAAGCGCGGGGGCAAGCAGCAGCGAAACCGTATCACCGACCCCGCCTGTCGAATGTTTATCAAGGACAGGACCAGGAAGATCCCAGTCAAGCACCTGCCCACTGTCGCGCATCGCGAGGGTCAAAGCGACTTTTGCCGGTTCGGTCAGGCCGTTGAGCAGCACTGCCATGGCAAAAGCCCCCGCTTGGGCGTCGGTCACATCACCGTTTGCCAACCCCCGCGCATACCAACGCAATTCCTGCTCGGTCGGGGAAATACCCTCGCGGACTTTGGCGTTGATCGAACGGGCATCCATCAGGTGCGGCTCATGTGGTCTTGGTTGAACACACCCGGAAGAAGCGCACCCACTGTGGTTTCCCGCAAAAGCCCGTCCGTCGTGGCGAGCGTGACCTTTACATCCGCAGAAGCGAATTCAGCCAATTTCTGGCGGCAACCACCACAGGGAGAGACAGGCTCGGGACTGTCAGCGATGACGGCGACCTCTGCGATACGGGTCTGACCCGCCGCGCACATGGCGGCAATCGCCCCCGCTTCGGCACAGGTGCCTTCGGGGTAGGCGACGTTCTCGACATTGACCCCGACAAAAACCGACCCGTCGGCAGTGCGCAACGCGGCACCGACTTTGAACTTGGAATAGGGCGCATAGGCGTTCTCGCGCACCTTGCGGGCGTCATCGACCAAAGACATTGAAGCCACCTCTTTTAACCAGATGATCAAATATTTGCAGCCGCGCCGCGAGGGATGCAAGGGAAATGCGTTTTCATTTGGTAGCGCTAACTCCACGCAATCATGGAAATGGCCCTAGGAAACCAATCAAAAATGGGCTAATGGGGAATTAGTTTAACACTAAACTATCTTTGCAAGGACATACTATGACCGATGATAGCCGCGATCTTCAGCGTCAGGCCGCACTCGATTATCACAAGTTTCCCAAACCCGGTAAGCTTGAGATCCGCGCCACCAAGCCGCTCGCCAACGGTCGCGACCTGTCCCGCGCCTATTCTCCCGGCGTCGCCGAAGCCTGTCTCGAGATCAAAGCCAATGCCGATACGGCGCGCGACTACACCGCGCGCGGCAACCTTGTTGCGGTCGTCTCGAACGGAACGGCTGTTCTAGGTCTGGGAAACATCGGCGCGCTTGCCTCCAAGCCCGTGATGGAAGGTAAGGCGGTTCTTTTCAAGAAATTTGCCAATATCGACTGTTTTGACATCGAGTTGAACGAGCCCGACCCCTATAAGCTTGCCGATATCGTCTGTGCGTTGGAGCCGACCTTCGGCGCGATCAACCTCGAGGACATCAAAGCCCCCGATTGCTTTATCGTCGAGCAGATTTGCCGCGAGAGGATGGGCATTCCCGTGTTCCACGACGACCAGCACGGCACAGCGATTGTCGTCGGTGCCGCCGCGACCAACGCGCTCCACGTCGCAGGCAAGAAGTTCGAAGACACCAAAGTCGTCTCGACAGGTGGCGGGGCGGCGGGCATTGCCTGTCTCAACATGCTGCTCAAGCTTGGGGTAAAGCGCGAGAATGTTTGGCTCTGCGACATCGCGGGTCTCGTCTATGAGGGCCGCACCGAAGAGATGACACCGCAAAAAGCGGAATACGCTCAGAAGTCAGACCTGCGCACCCTTGCCGATGTGATCGAGGGCGCGGATCTTTTCCTCGGGCTCTCTGGCCCCGGTGTTCTCAAACCCGAAATGGCCGCAAAGATGGCCGATCGCCCGATTATCTTTGCTTTGGCGAACCCCACGCCTGAAATTCTCCCCGAAGCGCTGCGAGAGGTTGCACCCGACGCGATCATGGCGACGGGCCGTTCCGACTATCCGAACCAAGTGAACAACGTCCTCTGCTTCCCGTTCATTTTCCGTGGCGCTCTCGACGTCGGTGCGACCGAGATCAACGACGAGATGAAAATCGCCTGTATCGAAGGGATTGCCGCCCTCGCCCGCGCGACGACATCGGCCGAAGCGGCTGCGGCCTATCACGGCGAACAGCTCACCTTTGGTCGTGATTATCTCATCCCCAAACCGTTCGATCCGCGCCTGATGGGCGTTGTCGCCTCGGCTGTGGCCAAGGCCGCAATGGAAACGGGTGTCGCAACGCGTCCGCTCGAAGACCTCAACGCCTATAAGCAAAAGCTCGACAGCTCGGTCTTTAAATCCGCGCTGCTGATGCGCCCCGTGTTCGAGGCCGCGCGCACCGCAGAACGCAAGATCGTCTTTGCCGAAGGCGAGGACGAACGCGTCCTTCGTGCCGCCCAAGCCATCATGGAAGAGACCACGGATCTTCCGATCCTGATCGGCCGCCCCGAAGTCATAGAGCTGCGCTGCGAACGGGCAGGCCTAAGCATTCGCCCCGGCAAAGACTTCCAGATCGTGAACCCCGAGAACGACCCGCGGTATCGCGATTACTGGGGCACCTATCACGAGCTGATGGCCCGTCAGGGCGTCACCCCCGATCTGGCCAAGGCGATCATGCGCACCAACACCACCGCCATCGGCGCGGTCATGGTCCATCGCGGCGAGGCGGACAGCCTCATCTGCGGCACCTTCGGTCAGTTCCTCTGGCACCTCAACTATGTCAATCAGGTTCTGGGCCGTGACGGCCTTCACCCTGTCGGCGCTTTGTCGATGATGATCCTCGAAGATGGGCCGCTCTTTATCGCCGACACACAGGTTCACCCCGAACCGACGCCCGAGCAAATCGCAGAGTCCGTCATCGGCGCGGCGCGTCATGTCAAACGCTTCGGTCTCGTTCCCAATATCGCGCTGTGCTCGCATTCGCAGTTTGGCAACCTCGACACGGACTCGGGTCGCCGCATGAGAGCGGCTCTGGCCATCCTCGACAGCGCACCGCGCGACTTCTGCTATGAGGGCGAAATGCACATTGATGCCGCCTTTGACGTCGAACTGCGCAACCGTATCTTCCCGCAGTCGCGCATGTCGGGTCCCGCCAACGTTCTGGTCTTCGCCAATACTGATGCCGCATCGGGCGTGCGCAACATCCTCAAGACCAAGGGCGGCGGTCTTGAAGTGGGTCCGATCCTTATGGGGATGGGCAACAAGGCGCATATCGTGACGCCTTCGATCACGCCGCGCGGCCTCTTGAACATGGCCGCCATCGCGGGCACGCCCGTGACGACATATGGCTAAAGCAATCGCGGCGCGGGTCATCCCCGCGCCGCTTATGTCTTAGACTTCCGAAAGCTTGATCGGACGACCTTCTTTCACCGAACGGGTCGCGGCTTCGGCCATCGCAAGAGCCGCAACGCCATCCTCGAGGGTCACAGGCAGAGCGGTGCCGCCGTTGACTGCATCCACAAACGCCGCCCATTCGGCAGCATATGCGGGCATATAACGCTCGAGGAAGAAGTAAGTCGGCTTTGCACCGGTCACACCTGCAGTAGTCGATTTGACCACAGTGTTTTCCAGCATGTTTTGCGCCTGAAGGAGCCCCTCGGAACCAAGAAGTTCAACGCGCTGGTCATAGCCGTAAACAGCGCGACGCGAGTTCTTGATGACTGCGATGCGGCCGTCTGCATAGGTGAGCGTCACAACCGCCGTATCAACGTCACCCGCTTCGCCGATAGCCGCATCCACGATGGACGATCCAAGTGCCGATACCGAAACAGGCGCTTCCCCCATGATAAAGTTCGCCATATCGAAATCGTGGATCATCATATCACGGAAGAGACCGCCAGACACTTTGATATAGGAAACGGGCGGCGGAGCCGGATCGAACGAGGTGATCGAAAGGAGTTCGGCCTTGCCGATCTCGCCGTTGTTCAGCGCCGCTTTCAGAGCGCCGAAATTGGGATCAAAGCGACGGTTGAACCCGATCATCACGGGCTTGCCGTTCACATTCTTGAGGCAAGCCTTAGCCCGCTCGAGCGACAAATCGACCGGCTTTTCACAGAGCACAGCTTTGCCTGCTGCCACGGCCCGTTCGATAAGGTCCGAATGTGTGTCGGTCGAGGTTGCAATGAGAACCGCATTGATTTCCGGATCATTCAGGATCGCGTCGGTTTCACGGGCTTCGCAGCCATATTGAGCAGCGAGCTTTTGCGCGGCTTCCGGAAACTTGTCTGAAACGGCGACGAGCGTCGAGCGCGGGTTTGAAGAGATTGCAGTTGCATGGACACCGGCAATACGACCGGCACCGAGGAGACCCACCTTGAGCATTTTCATTCCTTAAAGGTGTTAGAGTAAAACTGTTTGTGACGTTTTAGCGCTCTTGCGAGCTGCATCGAGAACGGCAATTGTTCGTGCGCCCTGCTCTGCGGTGACGGGCGGCGGGGTGCCATCCTGAACCGCGCGGGCAAAGGCTTCGTAATAGTCGTGATAGCGACCTTGCTCGGAAGGCACGATCTCGGCCCCTTGCGAGTTCAGGAGCGTGCCCCAGCAGTGCTTTGGTTCGTAACCCCAGGCACCAGGGTCCCACGCGGGTCGCTTACCCGCGAAAATCTCCTGCGCCTGAATGTCCGAGGTCATCGATTGATAAAACCCCATGCTACCATAGGCGCGCAGCTCGCGCTGATCGACGAAGTTCAGCTTACTGGCCGAAAGGTGGCTATGGGAGCCGTTCTCGTGGCGAAGTGTGATGTTGAAGGCGCAATCGGTCGTCCCCTCGGGCAGCTCTACAAAGTCCATCTGGCAGTCGACCGCGACAACGGGACCAAGGAGATAGATCATCTGGTCCACAACATGGCTTCCCAGATCCCGAAGAAGTCCGCCGCTCGGGCCGGCCTCTAGGGTATGAGCGCCATTCTGGTCCATACGGGAGTGAACGCTCCAAACCGTTCCCAGACGGTCGTCGAGCACCAGCTTGCGCAGGGTCTGAAGGTCCGCGTCGAAACGGCGGTTCTGATAGACCCCCAGCGTGACACCTTTGGCCTTGGCCGCGGCATCAAGCTCCATCGCGCCCTGATAATCGGGCGCGAAGGGTTTATCGGCAATCACATGCAGGCCCGCATCGATTGCTTCGAGAACGAGGGCGCGGCGTGTTTGCGGCGGGGTTGTCACAGTCACGGCATCACAAACGCCTGCCGCGATCATATCGGTCAGGCTGGCAAAGACCGGCACATCGGGCCAGTCCGCGCAGACCTTTGCGATGGTTGCGGGAGCACGGGCAACGATGCCCGCCAGGGTGCAACCTTTGGCCGCTTCTATGAAGGGTGTATGGAAATGCTGCCCCCCCGTTCCATACCCGACAACCCCTATCCTGAGCATCACTGAACCGCCTTCAAAAAGGCATCGAATTCGTCATCCTTGATCGCGACCGAATGTTCGGCTGCCGGATAACCGCCGTTGTCCACGTCTGCGCGGAACGCTTTGAACGCGGCGATACGTTCCTCTTGCAGGGCTTTCAACTTGGGGCCCATGTCGGCGTAGACCTTGCCGTGGCGCGGCTTGTGGTTGACGCCGTAGCCGCAGACGTCCTCGGTAAAGAGATACTGCGCGTCGGCGTATTTGCCAGCGCCCATGCCCAGCATCAGCAGCGACGAATTTTCGGTCAGGAACTTGGCAACGCGATCCGGCACCACTTCGAGCTCGGCACCGAAGACGCCGATCTTTTCCAGCATCTGGGTGTGGCGCCACAGCGCCTCGGCCTCGTCTGCGGTCTTGCCGACAGCGCGCCAACCCGTCCATGTGATATAGGACGGGATCAGACCGATGTGGCCGATAACGGGAAGATGATTGTCGGCAAGGGTTTTCTGGATGTCATAAGAGGCGGAACAGTAATAGGCATCGCCACCCATCGCGGCGTAGTGGAACGCGGCGCGCAGATAGTCTTCGGCCGTGGCAAGCGGACGGCCATTGAAGCTCCCCCAGCCGCCGAATGGCAGGCCGACCTGAACAAAGCAGTCACCCGCGGCTTCGCGCATCTCGTTGTCAAAGAAGCGGCCTTCGATCGACAGCATGTGGATGCCGGCAGCAGCAGCGGCGGCGGCCTCTTCCAGTGTGGTGACATAAAGCATGGAGATCTTCTCTCCATTCTTTTTCATCTTGCGCAGGTCTTCGACGTGCGGACGATTGTGATACATACCCATTGCTCAGACCTCTATGGTAAATGCGTTGCGGAAAGCGGCGAGCGCCGCCTCGGGGTCGCCTTTGGCAAAGGCTTCCATGCAGACGGGGCCGCGATAGCCCATGTCGTAGATGGCGCGGGCGATGTTCGGGTAATGCATCTCGCCCGTGCCCGGCTCGAAGCGGCCCGGATTGTCGGCAACCTGATATTCACCGACCCAAGGCATGCAGGCCTCGGCCCATCGGATCACGTCGCCCTCACCGATCTGGGTATGATAAAGGTCCAGATTGATGCGCAGCTGCGGTCGGTTCACCGCCGAGACAAGCGACAGCACGTCAGCGGTCGAGCCGAACGGGCAGCCCGGGTGATCGACAGGGTTGAGGTTTTCCAGCGTGAAGACCACGTCCAACTCCTCGGCCATGTCGCAAATCCGGTGGAGCGTATCACGGGCACGAAGCTCCATCCCAGGCGCAAAGGCCGAGAGCTGCGGGATCGGCAGGCCGAAATCGCCCAGACCGGTGCCGTGCAGGTTCAAACGGTCCACGCCCAGACGCTTACCGACCAGTGCGGTTTCGCGGGCCGAAGCCAGTAGCATATCCGCGCCTTCCTTGTCGGACAGGCGTCCAACGAGGTAACCGTTCATAATCGTGTAATGGGCCCCGACCTTTTCGAGCTTGCCGAGGTCGTGGTTCGGCCAGTTCCACAGGCCGACGCCAAAACCCATCTCGGTCAGGCGGGCAGCACGCCATTCGATGGGTTTGTCCTGCCAGAGCATTTCGGCGCAAGCAGCAAGGGGGAAAGTGTAGCTCATTTTCAGATCTCGATCAGAACGCGGCCACCATCCAACTTGACGGCGTAGGTGTGCAGGTTTTCGCAAGCAGGCGGGGTTTCGACTTCACCAGTTTTGCAGTCAAAGATGGACGAGTGCTTGGGGCACTCGATCGTTGCTTCAACAACAAGACCATCCGAAAGATGCACGTCCTCGTGCGTGCAAAGACCATCGGTGCAATAGTAATTGTTCTCGTGGTCGCGGATGATCGCAAAAGTTCGACCGTTGTGATCAAAGCGAATGACGTCTTCTTCCTCGATGTCGTCAACGCCGCAGGCATCAATCCACTGTGCCATTGTCTGCTCCTTAAATGTCTTGGGGTTTGTAGTCCGCAGGTGCGGAGGGCATAACGTTTTTCAAAAGGGTCACGGATTTTTCCAGACCTTCGAGAGAGTTCAAAAGCACGTCCTCGTGTTCGATCGACAGCCAGCCGTCATAGCCACCCATCTTGAGACGATAGCAGAACTGACGCCACCACTCTTCGCCGTGACCAAAGCCCAGCGTGATGTATGACCAGCTGCGCGACGGGATATCCATCAGGCTCCCGTTCTCCAAGAGGCTTGTCGTTGCCTGTTTGGGCGCATTGAGGAAGGTGTCCTTGGCGTGCACATGGTAGACGGCCTTGCCTAGCACTTCAGCGGCAACGAGCGGGTCCGCACCCATCCACATCAGATGGCTCGGATCAAGGTTGGCGCCGATTACAGGACCGACCGCCTCGCGCAGTTTGAAGAGCGACGGGACGTTGTAAACACATTGGTTGCCATGTAGTTCCAGCGCGATCTTTTCGACGCCGCACTCATTGGCAAGCGCGACAATCTCGGTCCAGAACGGGATCAGTTTTTCTTCCCACTGGTAGCGTAGGATTTCCTGTGTCTCTGGGGGCCAAGACGATACAACCCAGTTGGGCATCAGGTCATTTGCAGAACCTGCAGGAAGACCCGACATCGTGATGACAGTTTTGATGCCCATCTCACCCGCGACGCGGATGGTATTTTTGAGCCCTTCGCCCTGCGCCGGATCGGTCGGGTGGAGCGGGTTGCCGTTAGCGTTCAGAGCAATGATCTCGAGCCCGCGACGATCAAACTCGGCCTGAAACGCCTTTTGCGCGGCCGCATTTCCGAGCATCGTGCCAAGGTCAAAGTGTGGAGCGGTGGACCAACCGCAGGTATTCACTTCAACGCCCGAAACGCCAAGTCGTTGCGCGTGGTCCATCATGTCATTGAACGACATACCGCCGAGGCTGTCGGATACGAACCCTAGTTTCATGCGTAGAACTCCGGTTTGGCCATCATGTTGACGGGCAGTTTGACACCTTCGGCAAGCGCCCTTGCGCCCGTTTCTGCAACGACTGCTGCGCAATAGCCGTCCCAGCAATCCGAACCGATTTCGGGGAATACGCCGGTGCGGACAAAATCGAGGAAGGCTCTGTTTTGGCGGCGATAGGCTTCGGCGTAGCGTGTGCGCCAATCCGCGTCATAGCGGGTCGAGTTCGACAGTTTGAGGTCGGTGCGGGTATAGGAGACGTTGTTCATCGCAATCGCCCCCTTTTCGCCGACAAGCTCGGCTCGCACGTCATAGCCGTAGTTTGCGTTGTTGTTCACTTCGATATTCACGATCTGACCGTCCGTGGTTTCGAGCACCATCACGACCGGCGCCACAACCGCATCCGAGCGTTTGGGCTGCCAGACGGCAATTGAAGCATATTCGGTTCCCAGCACGTGACGGATCACGTCGAACTCGTGCGGCGCGGAGTTGGTGATGGCCATGGCACCGGTAAAGTCCGAAGCAGGCGTTTCCACATTGCGGTGGAAGTTATGCATCATCAGAGCGCGACCAATGCTGCCGCTCGCCAGCGCCTCTTTCATTTCGACATAAGCTTGATCATAGCGGCGCATGAACCCGAGCTGGACGAACTTCGCCCCCGCCTGCATCTCCGCCTCCATGACTTCGATACATTCCGTCGAGGACTGCGAAAGCGGCTTCTCGCACAAGACACGTTTGCCCGCGGCGATACAGGCTTTGCTGAGCGGTGCGTGGGTAAAGTCGGGACTAGCCACGATCACAGCGTCGACATCGGCTCGGTTGATAACAGCCATGGGATCACTGGCAACGTCCAAGGCGCCGGTCTCGTCGGCGACGGAACGCGCGCGAGCGGCGTCCATATCGCAGATCACTTGAAGCGTCGCTCCGGGGAGCTCGTTGGCTACGATCTTGGCATGATCGGCCCCCATGAGGCCTGCACCGATTACAGCAATTCTTATTGTCATTCTGAATGTCCTGGAAAGGAGGAGTGTTTTGCGGCGCGCCGCGCTTTGATTTGGCGAAACCGCTCTTTCATCAAGCGGTCCCCTTCGGAGGTGCCATCGTGCCAAGTCCCGAACCATTGATCGAGCGGCAGAAGTCCGTCTGAATAATTCACCTCGAAATATTTGTGATGCAGGTAGTGCGCTTGTGCATGAGTTTGAAACGCTTTGTCTTGGGTGGTTTCGATGCGATCAAATCCGATATGACCGACGACGGCTCCTACTCCGTTCAATTGAAGATGGAAGATTGCGAGCAGCGGATGCGAAGGAAGGATCAAATGCACCAGACTATCGGACCAATACAAAAGATGCTCGACCGGATGCATCGATAACGAGGACCAAGGGCTCGGGTTGACCGAGTTATGGTGCACCGAGTGGATCCATTTATAGAGCACGGGAACATGGATCAGACGGTGGATGAGATAGAAGTGCAGATCATGAATCACAGGGATCATGAGTGCAATAATTACGAGCCAGATGGGGTTGTCGCTGAAAACTGCCCAAGGCCCGATCCCGTTCGCCCAAGCCCACAAGTAAAGCACCTCGTAGGCTGTCCAGATCGGCACTCCTGTCCCGAACGTCCGTATGATGCTGTCGAACGCTTGATGACCAAACATAAACACGCTCGAGCGATGATCCGCGGGGAACGCGGGGTTATACTTGAAACGGTTCGCTTGCCTGCGCAGCACATAGAGACGAAGCTCGAGTAGGCCGAAGACCACCAGAACGATCGCGGCATTGCGCAAGAAGACAAGAGCGACCCAATCCCAAGAGAAGGTGGCAAGCGTCTCCTTTGTAGGGGTCAGCCACAGCCAACTTACGGCGGCGAGCCCGAAGAAGAGCGCATTCCACGGAAGGAAATAGGACGGAAGCCAAGTGAGAACGCGCTTCAAGCTCCAAGGAAAAGCAAGAAGTGGCGACCCTTTCAGAGCGTCGTTCGGCCGCCAATGGCCGCGTTTGTCTCTTATTCCGAGTTGAAGATCATCCATCAATTTGGGTCCGTTGTGGAAGCAGGCTTCGGTGCGAGGACGCAACAACCTGCGCACCGAAAGAGGTAGAAAACTCAGACTTTGATCGAGGCCTCAAGCTCAGCCATGTTTTCTCCGCCCGCCATGAGGTCGGCGATCTCTTCGCGGGTCTTTTCCCCACGACCGAAGTCGGCGGCGATGGCACCACGGATCAAGACTGCGAAATGGTCGCCAACGGCCATAGCGTGCATAACCTGATGGGTGATGAAAATCACAGCAAGCCCACGACGCTTTGCTTCGTTCACAATCCGCAAAACGTGAGCTGCTTGCTTTACGCCTAGAGCGGCGGTCGGCTCGTCAAGGATCAGAACGCGTGCACCAAAATGAACCGCGCGTGCAATTGCGAGCGATTGGCGCTCACCACCCGAAAGGCCGCCGACCAGACGATCACCGTCGTCTATACGGGTGATCCCGAAATCCTGAACCGCCTTTACAGCGATTTCATTTGCGGTCTTTCGGTCGAACACTTTGAACGGACCCCAGCCCTTGGTGGGCTCGACACCCGCAAAGAAGCTCCGGCCGATGGACATGAGCGGAAAGGTCCCGCCGAACTGGTGAACCGTAGCGATCCCCATTTCCTGTGCTTGCTTCGGGCGGTCGAAAGTCACCGATTTCCCGTCGAGAAGGATCTCGCCACGGGTTGGTTGGTGCACACCGGCAAGCGTTTTGATCAGCGTCGATTTACCTGCGCCGTTGTCACCCAATAGGCAGAGCACTTCGCCCTCGCGCACTTTGAGGTTGATGTTGTGGAGAACATCAATCGGACCGAAGGATTTATCGACATTACGAAGTTCGATGACGACTTTCTTGTCAGACATTTAGTGTCTCCCTTTATTTTTTCTTGGACGTCGACGCGCGTGTCGCCCAGTTGCGGAAGCTGTCGTTCATCAGAACCGCAACGAGCAGCAGCACACCGATGAAGAGCATGTTCAGGTCTTTATCGAAGGTGGTGAAGTTGATGCCTTGGAACACGATACCAAAGGTCAAAGTGCCGAAGACGGTGCCAGTTACAGTCCCGAAGCCGCCCGTAAGAAGCACGCCCCCCACCACCACACAGATGATCGAGTTAAAAATCATGCCGAATTGCGTCGTGGTCGACGCCGTGTTTGCCAGAACGGCTTCGGTCATCCCGACGAGCGCCGCCGCCATCGCAGAAAGCATGAACAAGGCGATCTTGAGACGGCTCGTCGGGATACCCGCATTGCGAGCGCTTTCCTGATCTCCGCCCAAGGCAAAAATCCAGTTTCCCCAAGGCGAGACGTGAAGCACGTAAAAGCAGACCGCAGCAAAGATCAGCCAGATAAAGAACGAGCTTTGCAGGCTTTTGAACACTGTGAGAGCGGCGTCGCCTTCTCCGATGAGGAAGGTGTGATAGTCGCCCATCAGAAACTCGGAAACGACGCCGACATCCTGAAGACTATGCTGCGTGGTGCCCGCCAGTTGTTTGGACACATAGGCATTCAGTCCGGCGATCACAAAAAGCGTGGCAAGCGTCACAATGAGCGACGGCACTTTGGTGCGCGTCACTATCATACCGTTGATAAATCCGATAAAGCCGGCGACCGCAAAACTGAGCAAAACCGCCAACCAGATGTTCAATCCATAGAGCTCAACCCCCATGGCAAGAACAATCCCACCTGCGGGGATGAGCGCGCCGATCGAAATATCGAGTTCGCCCGCGATCATCAAAAAGCCGATGGGGATCGCGATAATGCCCACTTTGGACGCAAAGTTGAGCCAAGTCGAAGACCCGAGCGGCGTAAGGAAATTCTTGTCCCAACCGAAATAGCTGAAGAAAATAAAGATCAGGACGAAGCCTGCTGCGGCACCGGCTTCGGGACGGCGAAAGAGGCCGAGGAGTGAAGAACCAGTGTCGTTTTGGTTATTGCTGTTGGTCGCCATGCCTGTCTTTCCAAAGCTGAGTTCAATTGTTTTTTGCGACGCCGAAAAAGTCGCATGGAGCATCCCCGGCCAGATCTCCGGCCGGGGACTATGGTTCGATACTTAGCGAGCGCCGAGTGCAGCGCCGGCCTTTACGGCTTCAACGTTCGAGGCGTCGATGATTGCAGGGCCCGTCAGAACCGGATCGGTCGAAATTTCGGTGCCGAACTTGAGGTTTGCAAAGAGCATCGACGTCGCAAGGAAGCCCTGAAGGTAGGGCTGCTGGTCAATCGCCATGGTCTGGGTGCCAGCCGAGATGCGCTCGAGCGAAGCGGGCGAGAAGTCAAAGGCCGCAACCATAACGTTTGCACCAGTCTGCTCAACAGCGTTTGCACCAGCAGCCGCACCGAAGTCAGCACAGGAAACCATTGCGTCGATCGAGCTATCGCCGATGAATTCTGCCTTGAGCGCCTCGGCAGTACCAGTGACGTCGCCGTCAAGGTTCGGCGGGGTGTTCAGAACGGTCACTTTCGCGCCTGCTTCTGCAGCACCGTCAGTTACACCGCGGCAACGCTCTTCAAGGTTGATCGCACCCGGAACCTGGATGTGGCAAAGGATGTGCTTTGCACCCTTTTCGGCAAGGTATTTGCCGCCACCGAAGCCGGCCGCGTATTCATCCGAACCAAAGTAGTTGAGTGCGCCGATGTCGTCTTTGACCGGAAGACCCGAGTTATACTGCATGATCTTGATGCCCTGAGAGGCAGCAGCCTGAAGCGCGGGGATCTGTGCGTCGGGGACCCAAACGGGAATCGCGATCCCGTCTACACCCTGAGCCACGGCCTGATTGATCAAGGTCACAAGGTCGGGGCCGAAGTTTTCATAGTTCTGGGTGCGCAAATACTGAACAGTGCCGCCGTTGGCTTCGACCATATGGGTTGCGTCGTCGACACCCTTTTTGATCTTGTCCATAAACGCGTCTTCAACCGAGCCTGCGATGACGGCGATGTCCTGCGCGAAAGCGCCCGTCGAGATCACAAGCGCGGCAAGCGCAGTGGTGAGCGTGGTCTTGAAGTTCATGTCGAATTCCTCCTCTGAAAACCGCCTCCCGACGGCTCGACATTGTTTCGGCAGATGCCGAAGGTTTACGCCTTTTGGCGTTCTCGTTGCGCGCCCGGCCTTTTCTTGGGTGGTGAAAGCGCGAATTTGCGAAAGCTCTCGTTCATCGCGACCGCCAAAAGAAGCGTGACGCCGATGATCAGGTTCGACCAGTTTCGGTCGATTTGGGTGAAGTAGATGCCTTGGCTCACGATCGAGAAGGTCAGGACACCAATGAAGATTCCGAGAATGGAGCCGTAGCCGCCCGTCAGAAGCGTGCCGCCGACGACGACGCTCACGATCGCGTTGAAGATGTAGCCCATGCCGCCCGAAACCTGAGCCGAGTTGAACTGGATCGCGCTGCACATGCCGACAAAGGTGGCGCTCATGCCCGAGAGCACAAAAAGCGAGATGGTGAGCTTGTTGGTCGCGATACCTGCGTTGCGCGCCGAAACCATGTCGCCGCCCATCGCGAAGATCCAGTTACCGACCGGCTTTGTCTGGATCACAAAAACAGTGATCGCGGTAAAGGCCAACCACCAGAAGATGATGGTCTGATGGCTCGATCCGATCAAACCGCCAAACATCGTCTTGGCCCAGACCGGCGAGGTAAGGGAGACGCTGGCGTTGCCTGTCAGGAGTTTGGCTCCCGCCAGCACGACCCCTTGCATCACCACAAGCGTGGCAAGTGTAATGATGAGCGAGGGGACCGTGGTGCGCACGCTCAGGATACCGTTGACGAGACCGACGACAGCCCCCATCGCCAGCGCGCCAACCATCCCGACCCAGATCGGAAGCCCATAATAGCCTGAGATAATCGCAATCGCCATTGACCCCGCTGGGATCATCGCGCCGATGGAAATGTCGATGTATCCACCGATCATCAGAATCCCAACCGGAATTGCGACGATCCCGAGGTTGGCGGCAAAGTTGACCCAACTGGCTGCACCGAAGAGCGTGCCGAGGTTGACGCCTCCGATCAGCACATAAAAGGCGATGATACCAACGAGGCTGATGGCGGAGGCCGCTTCAGGGCGACGAAGAAAAGAACCGATGACTGACATTCGAGTGCTCCTCAGCTCTTTTTGGTCGAAAGTTTGATTGTGAGAGCACGGAAGCCATCGTTCGACAGAACCGCCGCGAGAAGGAGAACGCCGATGAAAATCGAGCCCATGTTCGGATCAAGGCCAGAGAAGAAGATGCCCTGGTTCACGATCGAAAAGGTTGCGGTGCCGATCACGATGCCGACCACCGAACCTGCCCCCCCCGTCAAAAGCACACCCCCGATCACAACACACATGATCGAATTGAAGATGAACGGTTGGCCGCTTGCGACCTGTGCGCTTGTGTAGGTCAAGAGCTGAAGGATACCGACAAAGGCCGCGGCAAATCCCGAGAGCATATAAAGACCGATGGTGAGGTTTGCGGTCGGGATCCCTGCGTTGCGCGCGCTCTCGCGGTCGCCGCCCAAAGCAAAAATCCAATTCCCGATCGGGCTGATGTGGAGCAGATAGAAAATGATCGCGACAAAGCCAGCCCACCAAAACATCGATACGTTGAACATCCCGCCAACAAAAGTGCCGAGGAGCTTTTTGGTCAGGGGATCAGCAACCAAAGAAACGCTGGTCGAGCCGACGAGCAATACCGCGAACCCGAGCGTGAGCCCCATCACCGCGAACATCGTCCCGATGGTAATGATTAGAGATGGGATCTTTGTCTTCGCCACGAGATAGCCGTTGATAAAGCCGACAAGCAACCCGACGCCAAGCCCGCCGAGAATACCGATGGGCGCTGCAAGACCGAAATGCCCCGACACGATGGCCGCCGTCATGGATGAAGCCGGGATCACCGAACCGACCGAAATATCAAGCTCGCCCGCGATCATCAAAAGACCGATTGGAAGCGCGACGATACCGACTTCCGCAGCGATATTGAGCCAACTGGACCATCCAGGTGCACCGACAAAAATCGGCCCACCGAGAATTGCGAAAAAGGTAAAAACGAAAACCAAACCAACGAAAGAGCCCGTTTCGGGCCGGCGCACGATATTGCCGAGCGACGATTGGGTTTTTTGATCCCTTCCGGTCGTTGACATGGGGAAATTTCCTATTCTTGCAGCAGGTTCCGAGGCGCGCCCAGATGGAAAACGCCCGCCGAAAGTAACGGCGGGCGCAAGAGACGATCAGCGAGCGCCGGCCTTAACGCCTTCGATCACAAGCGCGACGTTGGACGCGTCGATCACGCCCGGACCGGTGAGGATTTCACGGGTAGGGATGGTCACGCCATAGTTGACGAAGTTGTTGAGGATCGACACGGCGAAGAAGCCCTGCTGATACCCCTGCTGGTCAATCGCACAGGCTTGGGTGCCTGCCTGAATGTTGGCAAGGATCGAGTCGTTGAAGTTCATGCCGCAAACATGGACAGAACCTGCTTTGCCGGCCTGCTGGATGCCCGAAACTGTGGCGTTGGTGTCGCCATCGCCAATGGCGAACATCGCGTCGATCTCGGGGTTTTGGAGAAGGTGCGCACGAACGGCCTGAGCCACTGCGGTTGCATCACCGAAGGCGGTTGCCGGAAGTTGCAACACCGAACCGGTACCACCAGCAGCGGCAAGCCCGTCGTTGAAGCCATTACAGAAAGCTTCGATGTTGGCAGCGCCCGGAAGCGTGTTCACGCAAGCGCCGTTCTTGTGACCTGCGGCCCCGAGATACTCCCCGCCTGCATAGCCTGACTTGTAGTCAACTGCACCGACGTAGTTCATCGCACCAAGACGATCAGCTGCCTCGAGACCACCAGCGTTGTAGATCACAAGCGGAATGCCTGCGGCGACAACGGCCTCGAAAGCGGGGTCCATTGCTTCGGGAACCCAGTCGGGACCAACGATAGCGTCTGCGCCTTGATCGATGGCCTGACGGATAAGCTCTGCCGCGTCGGGGCCGAGGTTGTCATAGTTCTGCGGGCCAAGCCAGGTGACCGAGCCACCTTGGGCTTCGGCGACTTTCCCTGCATCTTCCGCACCCATCTTAACGCGAGACCAAAACGGATCATCTGGCTTGCCGCCGATAACGAAGATATTTGCGCCTTCGGCGGCGGCCATCGAAGCGGCCGCGGTGACCAGAGCCGTCGTTGCAAGAACGTTCAAAAGTTTCATGATTTTCCTCCCATTTGTGTTTTGATGCCGATACCGGCTTTGATTTGGCTGGCGACCGTCCTCCGTGAACGCCAGCCTTGCGTTATTCCGCAGGCGTCGAGGACGCTTTTCGGGCGTTCAACTTTGCCTTCTTTTTGCGGAAACGTTCCTTCATTTGCTCGTCGGCCTCTTTGGAGCCGTCGTGCCAATAGCCGAACCACTTATCGAGCGGGATGAGCCCGTCGCCGCCGTAGTTCACCTCGAAATACTTGTGGTGGAGATAGTGGGCGTAGGCATGGCTCGGCATGGTGGTTTCTTCGGTCAGTTCAAGCTGGTCGAAGCCGATGTGCCCGTTGATCGCCCCAAAACCGGTTGAATGCAGATTGAACAGCATCACAACGGGATTGGTCGGAAGCAGCATGAACCACAGGATTTCCGAGAAGTAGAGGAAACCTTCTACAGGGTGCATCGAGAGCGACGACCACGGGCTCGGGTTGATCGAATTATGGTGCACGGAATGCACGTGCTTGTAGAGAAACTCGGTGTGGATCAGGCGGTGGATCAAGAAGAAATGGATTTCGTGGATCGCCGGCACCAAAAGCACCAAGAACGAGAGATAAATCCAATTCTCCTCCCAGTTCAGCCAGGTCGCCCAGCCGTTGGCAAAGGCCCAAAGCGCACCGACCTCCCAAAGCGTCCAGAGCGGCACCGAAAAGACATAAGTGCGAAGAAAGTTGTCGAGGTTCTGGCTTTTGAACCAGAACACGTCAGACGGATGCTCGGACGGGAACTTTGCATTATACTTGAAGCGCGTCTCTTGCTTGCGCTTGACATAATAGAAGAACTCGATCCCGCCGAAGAGCAGGAAAACGGCAACCGCGTTCACGGCAAAAAGATAAAGCGCCCAGTCCCACGACAGGGTCTTCATCGTTTCGACATCGGGGATGATGAAAACCCAATAAAGAAGTGCTGTCGCCATATGGAACGCGTTCCATGGCCAAACATAGCTGATCAGGAACTTGCCCATTTCGCCAAATTTGCCACGCCAGAACGGCGCTATCTCAAGCGTCTCGTTCGGGGTCCAGTTGCCGCGCTTATCCCGCGCACCGAACTTCGTATCGTCCATTATTATTCTCCTCCACAAGCAGGCGGATGGCCTGTTTGATGTCAATCAGTTGGTGCAATTTGACCTAAATCAAATCAAGTGGAGTCAAACTTGACTTGATATTTCATTTCTTTCGTTTCAATTTTGAAATCGTGTATGAAACTTTTTGAGATATTCCGACGATGGCACGACCGACAATCAAAGACCTTGCAGAAGCAGCAAATGTTTCGGTTTCCACGGTGAACCGAATTTTGCGCGGCGCCGGCGACGTGCGGAAGCCGACCATGGACCGCGTTTATGAAGCTGCTGAAAAGATTGGGTTTTACGGTCTTGGAACAATCAAGAGTGCGATTTCAGCCAATCGGGAAACCTATCGTTTAGGGGTCCTTTTGCAGCTCAAGGGGCGCACCTTTTACGACGACTTGGCCAATGCCATCCATCACGCAACAGCGGCCTTTCCGGACTTCCATCTGGAAATCGAGATCGACTATCTCAAGGACCTTTTGCCCGAATCGATTGGGGATCACATCAGGGAGATGGCGAAACGAAATGACGTTATTTCCGTGGTCGCGCCCGAACACCCGACCATTGTCGATGCCATCAATGACGCGATCAATAAGGGCATCCCCGTTATCGCCCTCATCTCGCCCATTCTATCGAATGGCAACGTCGGATATGTCGGGCTCGACAACTGGAAAGTGGGTCGAACGGCGGCGTGGGCTTTTGATCGTTTGGCGCGCTCTTCAGGAAAAATCGCCACTTTGGTTGGCCACCATCGCTTCAAGAACCAGGACCAGAACGAAAGCGGCTTCCGCTCCTATTTCCGCGAGCACAAATGTGATTTCACCCTTCTGGAGGCACAAACCACTTTTGAATCCTCGACCGTGGCGCATGAGATGACCGAAAAGATCATCGCAGATCATCCAGACCTATGCGGGATATTCATCTCGGGGGGCGGGATTACGGGGGTCCTTGCTGCTTTGCGGGAAAGCGGGCGCGCAAAGGAACTCGTTGTTGTCGGATACGAACTCATGGCGCCCACACGTGCCGCATTGCTTGATGGAACTATGGATCTTGTCATCTCGCATCCGATGCAAAAGGTGGCCGAGAACCTGATTTCGACGATGGTAAGAGCCAAGCGTGCAGGCGCCGAAGCTGGCACGCAGCGCACCACCCTGCCCTTCGAACTCTACACTCCCGAAAACATCTGAGCGGATTCGCAAAGCTAATACCCAAATTTGCAAAGTTTACGCAAGTTATGCATGAAATAGCTAATTTACGCTAAGTTTGCAAAAGTTTGCAGAACGCAAGCGCCATATTCTGCAAATTTTCCGCGCCAATCTGACGCGCCGAACATCAAGGAACTTGTCCAGTGACAAGTGCATCCTCTAACACTTGAGCCAAGTGAGAGGAGAACCACCTATGACGTATAAAGAGGTCTACGAGAGCTGGAAGGCCGATCCGGAGGCATTCTGGATGGAAGCTGCCAAAGCCATCGACTGGGTCGAAAAACCCAGCAAGGCACTGTTTGACGAACATGCACCGATTTACGAGTGGTTTTCCGACGGCAAGCTGAACGCATGTTACAACGCGGTCGACCGTCATGTCGAAAACGGTCGCGGCGAGCAGGCAGCGATCATCCACGACAGCCCGATCACCAAATCCAAGCACATCATCACCTATAGCGAGCTTCAGGCGCGCGTGGCTTCGCTTGCGGGCGCGTTGCGGGCCAAGGGCATCGAAAAAGGGGACCGCGTTATCATCTATATGCCGATGGTGCCCGAAGCATTGGAGGCGATGCTGGCCTGTGCCCGCCTTGGTGCGATCCACTCGGTCGTGTTCGGCGGCTTTGCGGCCAACGAGCTTGCCGTGCGGATCGACGACGCAACCCCCAAAGCGATCATCGCGGGGTCTTGCGGGCTCGAGCCGAACCGCGTGGTGCATTACAAGCCGCTTCTTGACGGTGCGATCGAGCTTGCCAAGCACAAGCCCGACTTTTGCGTGATTTTCCAGCGCGAGCAGGAAGTCGCAAAGCTGATCGAAGGGCGCGACTATGACTGGCACGGCTTCCAAGCGGGTGTCGAGCCTGCGGAATGTGTGCCTGTCGAAGGTAACCATCCTGCCTATATCCTCTACACCTCGGGCACCACGGGTCAGCCCAAGGGCGTCGTTCGCCACACCGCAGGTCACTGCGTTGCGCTGCATTGGACGATGAAAAATGTCTATAACGTCAACCCCGGTGAAGTCTTCTGGGCGGCGTCCGATGTGGGCTGGGTCGTGGGCCACTCCTATATCACCTATGCCCCACTTCTAAATGGCAACTCGACCATCGTCTTCGAAGGCAAACCCGTCGGCACACCCGATGCCGGCACCTTCTGGCGCATCATCGAAGAATACGAGGTGCGCGCCTTTTTTACCGCTCCGACCGCCTTCCGTGCCGTCAAGCGCGAGGACCCGAAGGGCGAGTTCATCAAGAAATACGATCTGTCCAAGCTGCGCACGGTTTACCTTGCGGGCGAGCGGGCTGATCCCGATACAATCATCTGGGCACAAGAAAAGCTGAACAAGCCGATCATCGACCATTGGTGGCAGACCGAGCTTGGTTATCCTGCGGTGTGCAACCCCGTCGGGATCGAGCTCTTGCCCGTCAAGATCGGCTCGCCTTCGGTCTCGATGCCCGGCTATGACTTCAAAGT
>JALRIK010000229.1 GCA_023255435.1 Marivivens sp. | reverse complement strand
ATCGAACCGATCACCCCTGAAGTCGTCGCGAAGATCATCGAGAAAGAACGCCCCGACGCGCTTCTCCCGACGATGGGTGGTCAAACTGGCCTGAACACCTCGCTCGCTCTGGCGGACATGGGTGTGCTTGAGAAATTCAACGTCCAACTCATCGGTGCGAACCGCGAAGCGATCGAGATGGCCGAAGACCGCAAATTGTTCCGCGAAGCGATGGACCGTATCGGCCTCGAAAACCCGCGCGCGACGATTGTGACTGCCCCGAAAAACGAAAAGGGCAAACACGACATCGAAGCTGGTGTGAAAATCGCGATGGAAGCACTGGAAGACATCGGTCTGCCTGCAATTATCCGTCCTGCGTTCACCTTGGGCGGCACCGGCGGTGGCGTTGCTTATAACCGCGAAGAATACGAATACTATTGCCGCTCGGGCATGGATGCATCGCCAGTAGGTCAGATCCTCGTCGATGAATCGCTCTTGGGCTGGAAAGAATACGAAATGGAAGTGGTCCGCGACAAAGCGGATAACGCCATCATCGTATGCTCGATCGAAAACGTGGACCCGATGGGCGTGCACACAGGCGACTCGATCACTGTGGCTCCTGCCCTGACCCTGACCGACAAAGAATACCAGATCATGCGCTCTGCCTCGATCGCGGTTCTGCGCGAGATCGGCGTTGAGACAGGTGGTTCGAACGTTCAATGGGCCGTGAACCCCAAAGACGGCCGTATGGTCGTTATCGAAATGAACCCGCGCGTATCGCGTTCTTCGGCTCTGGCCTCCAAGGCAACAGGTTTCCCGATTGCTAAAATCGCGGCGAAACTGGCTGTTGGCTATACG
>JALRIK010000228.1 GCA_023255435.1 Marivivens sp. | reverse complement strand
TATCAGGGGACGATACTGAGAGTAGCTCTGAGGACGGTTCATCCAGTGAAGAGGAGGATGAACAAATATTTACAAAATCAAAAATCATCAGACGAAAACAATACAAGAGGATCCATGAGGAAGAATTATTACCCGAATAATTTTTCTTTACATACTATATAAAACTTACAATGGACACCGCGGTCAAAACTGTGAACCTTGTCACCCAAGAATTGGAAACCCAATCTCTCAACGCGATTGTCGCTGGCTTCTCCTTCGCCGCGGCCCTTTCCTGGATGGACCTCGTCCGCTGGATCATTGGTCAGCTCATTAAGGTGCCAAAGAACGGTGGCAGCCAATACTTGCTCACCGCGATCTTGACGACGTTGTTGTCTATCGTTGTCTACTTGACCATCGCGCGTATCTCTACCCGTGTGTCCAAGCCAGCTCAACCAGTGTTCGCGATTACCCGATAATTTGGTCGTCGTATATACAGCAATAGTAAACCAACCAGAACTATAATAAATATAGTTATATACTCATTCCATCTATAAGGATTCTCAAACTCAGGAATGCTTACAGGCGGTGGTAGTTCCTTGTGTACCACTTCAAGGGGTACTTTAGGCAATCCCTTCAATTTATCCGTAGAACACGTGATTTCAAACTTCAATATGTGATCTTGATTTCTGAAATCGTATGGTATCAAACGCCCATGACTCGTATAGAAAAACTCGACCCTAATATCTCGAATGTGTTTTTGTGGCCCGGTGTGAAATTCGTGTACAACTGGGTCATCGGACCCATTGTAATTTATGAACTGTGTCCCGTTGAGAAGAATATGACCCGTGTAGAATGGCGACA
>JALRIK010000227.1:570-841 GCA_023255435.1 Marivivens sp. | reverse complement strand
AGTTGGACTACCTGGAAAACCAAACACACTAGTTGGACTTGAGGAACTTTTAATGGTCTTCTGTTTTGGGGTGACAGTTGGACTCCTAGACGGGGTGACATTTGGACTACCTTGAAAACCAAACACACTAGTTGGACTTGAGGGACTTTTAATGGTCTTCTGTTTTGGGGTGACAGTTGGACTACCTGGAAAACCAAACACACTAGTTGGACTTTGGGGTGGATAAATTCTTTTACTCATTCTCTATTAATATCTCACAAATTAATAGAAT
>JALRIK010000227.1:0-560 GCA_023255435.1 Marivivens sp. | reverse complement strand
CCGTGTGGGGTCCGCCCGCGTGGATGTTTTTGCACACCCTGACCTTCGCCTACCCAGAGGAGCCCGACGAGAAGACCAAGCGGACGTTCATGAAGTTCTTCGGGTCGCTGTGTGGTATCCTACCGTGCAAGTACTGCCGCGAGAGTTACTCAAAGTACTGCAAGACCACTGGACCCCTCGGGCTGACCGACGCCAACTTTGCGTCCAGGAAGACCCTGACCCGGTGGCTCTACAACATCCACGACGCGGTCAACCAGCGCATCGGCAAGACGGACCGTCCCAGTTTTTCGCAGGTCAAGGCGATGTACGAGCAGTTCGTGGCAAGTCCTCACAAGGACAACGAGAAATATCACGGGTGTGTGAATGGTCAGAGGAGGCTCAGGACGGCAATCCGCGTGGTTCCCAGGGAGTGCAGACTTAGTGGCAAGACCTTAAAGATTTATCGCGCCTGTAGGGAAAGGTATGCACTCTAATCCGCTCGCAGGAAAGATCACAAAGTCCCTCTACGAAGCCGAGTCAGGAAGATGGTACATTCAAGTGGAAAACGTCCAGTTGAAGGT
>JALRIK010000226.1 GCA_023255435.1 Marivivens sp. | reverse complement strand
GATGCGTATCTTCCAGGAAGAAATCTTCGGCCCTGTGCTGTCGGTTACTTCCTTCAAGGACTACGACGAGGCCATCTCGATCGCAAACGACACCCTCTACGGTCTCGGTGCAGGTGTGTGGAGCCGCAGTGGTGACACCGCATACCGTGCAGGTCGCGCCATCCAGGCCGGCCGTGTGTGGACCAACACCTACCACCAGTACCCCGCTCACGCCGCCTTCGGTGGTTACAAGCAGTCTGGTATCGGTCGCGAGAACCACAAGATGATGCTCGATCACTACCAGCAGACCAAGAACCTCCTGGTCTCCTACGCAGAAGGCCCCATGGGCTTCTTCTAAATCGGCACTATCTAAACGGTTACGTACACAGGAGAATCAGTAGATGGACTACACGAGAGTTGATTACACGCCAGAAGCCGCAGAGCTTCTGCGCAAGATGACTCTCAAGCACGGTCCACTCATGTTTCACCAGTCGGGGGGCTGCTGTGATGGCAGCTCCCCGATGTGTTACCCCGTGGGGATGTTCAGAATCGGGGGATCTGACGTCCTGCTGCAGACGCTCGAGGTGGAGGGCTTAGCCCCGATCGAGTTTTATATGTCTGCGTCCCAGTATGAATACTGGAAGTTCACTCACCTCACTGTTGATGTGGTGAAGGGTCGAGGCAGCGGTTTTTCGGTTGAAGCTCCCGAAGGCGTGCGCTTCATGATTCGCTCACGCATGCTCGATGACGCAGAGATTGAGCACTACGGTTTGCTCAAGACAGAAGCTGTTTAGAACGCAGCGTCGATCTCGCGTTCACGCGCATCTTTGGCAGTGTCGAACGCAGCCTTGAGGGCCGAGCGCAG
>JALRIK010000225.1 GCA_023255435.1 Marivivens sp. | reverse complement strand
CACCAATGGTTCGGCCAATTCCGGAGAAAACCTGGGAAGTTGTCGTCGGGGTGGACTTCGCGTCTGCGGGTCGCGACGACTGCCTCTCGGTTTGCCTCTCAAACAAACCACAATTCCTACCGCTAGCAGTAGGATTGGAAGTATCCATGACAGCGGTAGCAATTTGCGACTTCTTCCGTTGAGATTTATTCGTTTGCAATACTTCCAAGCCAATCTCCAAATCATCATCGTCGTCTTTGTCTTGCAACGCAAGCTTGTTGCGTCTGTCGGCTTCAGATTTTTCTCTCGCGCGTACAGCTTTCGCCTCAGCTTTGCGTGTCATCGATTGACGCTCATCCAAGTCACGAGCATGCACTTGGTACGCTTCACTCAGTGACTCACGAGAAGCATCGTCTTTAGCGCAAGCATCCGTGATCACTTGAATGATTAGCATGCTTACTTTCGTTCGCATTTCATCCGCGAGCTCAGTCGGCGGGAACCAGTGCCTTCGCAAAAATTGGTTGTCGTTGTTGGGATGCTTTTCAGTGGACGCTTTCGCGTAAGCCCTGGTGAGCAGGACATCCAAATTTTCTTCAGTGACGAGCTTTTCGACAAAGGCTAAGATGAACACGCCGCAGTCGCATCCATTCTGCTGTCGCGGAACGTGTGGACGAAACGTTGGCATAAAGCGCATAGTCGTAAACTTTGGCGGCTCTGCATCTTGACCCTTTTGTGCAATCCATTCCTTCTCGAGGTAATTCTTGATAGTCATAGACACGGAAGATGAATTATGTCCCCCAAGCATACTGTCAAGGTGAAGTAAGAATGGTTCGCGCGCTTCTCCTGGCTTGCCGCTCGGGTTGCA
>JALRIK010000224.1 GCA_023255435.1 Marivivens sp. | reverse complement strand
GTATTTTCGGCAGTGACCGAAATAAAGTGCTGTGGGTCGAGTGGATCATCCGACCAGGCAAGTAGGACTTCCTTGGGATTCACGAATGCGACCATATTGTCCGCGTGACCGTCGGTGTCAAAGTCGCCGTAGAGTCCGTCTTTGAGCCAGATGATCGTGTCGACGTCGAACAGCCTTTTCATTACCTCTTCTGCCTTCTCCTTGGTCAGTCCCGGATTTCTATTTGGATTCAAGATGACGCTCTCGGTCGTGATGACCGTTCCCTCTCCGTCGGTCACGAAGGCACCGCCCTCGGCTGTGATGTAGGTTCCGTCCAACGTTCCCATCTTCATCTGACACATGAGTCGCCTGGCGAGATTATTGTCGTCGGCAAAGTCCTTGTAGATTCCACCATAGGCATTGAAGTTCCAGTCGATTCCCTTGACCTCCTTGATGATATCATTCATCACATAGGTCGGTCCCGTGTCCCTCACCCAGATGTCGTTGTATTCAATACGATTGACGCCGATGTCCTTGGGAAATCTTCCCCGCGTCGAAGTGTATAGGTCTGGTGTGGTATAGACGGTCACCTCGGTGCCCAATTCGTGTATCGCAGAGACGACGGAGATCATAGTTTCCTGCACTGGGGCGGCATTCTTCCTCCAGATGTCTTTGCGACAGGGCCACATGACCCGGCACTTGTTGGTACGTTCCCAGTCCGCCATCAAGCGGAACGTCGGTGCCGAAGCCGTGAGCATTTTTATTTATAAGAGATACATCTATTTAAATAAGAAAACTGTAATATGTACATGAAGAAAACAAAAATTGAAGAGTACAACAAAAACAAGACATCAAAGTGTTTGGATTTAAAG
>JALRIK010000223.1 GCA_023255435.1 Marivivens sp. | reverse complement strand
GTCGTAATACTTATCCATCTTTCCGTCGAACTCACTTTTTAATTGTTTGCACATACTAATGGCAACTTCAAATTTTTGATTTCTATATGCTTGGTGCATAGCATCGTGTATTTTTTTAGCGGCATGATACTTTTCAGTGATATCATCTAAAACGGTGTAGATAGCAATACCTACACTCTTACCTTTAACTGCTAAGTCGTCAATCTTAAGAAAGAAGAAATCGTCTTTACATTGTTCTACGGTTGCTCCTCCGACGAGCAACAAGCATCCGTACTCTTTACATTTTGATTCAATTCGTGCAGCGGTAGATACAGCATCTCCGAGTACATCATAGGAGTGGCGCTGGGTAGACCCCATTTCGCCAATGTATCCCAAGCCTGTGTTAATTCCTGCACCCATGCCCACTGGCGGGCGTCCTTGAGGGATAACAACTTCTTCATTAAACTTCTCCACTGCTTTTAACATTTTAAGTCCGGTTGCTACTGCTGTTCGAGGATGATTAACATCTTCAATTGGAGCATTGTGTATATGCATACTAGCATCACCAATGTATTTGATAATCATTCCATCGGCATCTAACACTGGTTGTGTAATAGCATCCATATAGCCGTTCATTATTTTTGTAAGACCAGCAACATCATCTCCAAAACTTTCACCTAATGGTGTAAAGCCACGCAAGTCTGAGAACAATATTGATACTTCTTTCTTAACACCTTTCTTGATCAAGTCTGGATTTTCTTGCAGCATACGCACAACAGTAGGACTAGCATATCCAGCAAACTGTTTCTTGATTGCCTGCTTCTCTAAAAACTCTCTTACAAACTTTACAGTGTAGGCATGCAAAGCGACCATA
>JALRIK010000222.1 GCA_023255435.1 Marivivens sp. | reverse complement strand
GCCCAACACACCTGAAATGATCGAGGCGCACTACGCCGTACCTGCGCTGAATGCGGTTCTGAATACGCTCAACACCCGTTTGGATGCCACTCTGTTGGCATGGCAGATGAACCACTGCGAAGCGAAGGTGCTCATAACGGACACCGAGTTCTCAGTGACTGCGGCCGAAGCGGTTCGCCTATTGGCCGCGCATCATGGCCGCGAGGTCGTCGTCATTAATGTGCAGGATTCCCAGTATCACGGCCCAGGGATGCCCATTGAAGGGCTTGAATACGAGTCATGGTTGGCTGCCCACGCGCCACTGAGCGTTTTGCATGGGCCGCAGGATGAATGGGATGCCATCGCAGTCAGTTACACAAGCGGCACCACGGGTGACCCCAAGGGCGTGGTGACCCACCACCGCGGCGCCTACCTGAATGCCGTGAGCAATGTAACGACATGGCACATGCCGCACTTTCCCCGTTACCTCTGGACCTTGCCCATGTTCCATTGCAACGGGTGGTGTTTCCCCTGGACGGTCGCCATGCAAGCCGGCACGCACGTGTGCCTGCGACGCGTTGAGGGTGAGACGATCTTGCGCGAGATCCGCGCTCACAAAGTGGATCACTATTGCGCCGCACCCATCGTTCACGGCCAGATCTACAACGCACCCGAGGCATGGCGCGCCGGCATTGATTGGTGCGTTCGCGGGATGGTTGCGGGCGCGGCGCCACCGGCGGCAATGATCGAGGGTATGGCAAACATTGGATTCGACATCACCCATGTCTACGGCTTGACGGAGGTTTACGGTCCCGCTTGTGTCGCGACCAAGCGACCATCTTGGGCGTCCGAGTCTCTGGCTGAGCAGGTGCGCCTAAACGGGCG
>JALRIK010000221.1 GCA_023255435.1 Marivivens sp. | reverse complement strand
AGCGTAGTAGGTAGTGTCACTGTCAGAAAGAACTGCACTGAAAGACTGAAAGCCTACTACAGCACCGCCAAGAGTAAGTACACCAGTACCAGACGTAGTACTGGTCTCTTTTACTCTATCCTTGAGGAGCAAAGCCATTGTAGTAGCTCCTATTACGAGATGCGGATGATAGCGTTAGTAGCGTCAGCAGCAGGAAGTTCGAGGGTAAAGTCACCGTTGGTGGAGGTCTTAGTACCACCAAAGTCAATGACAGCGATTGCTCTGTTGCCAGCGGAAGCATTGTAGATAATGCAGCCATCAGCAGAAACTGTAGCAGAGGCCCAAGTTGTATCTGCGAAGTCTACGATGGCAGTAGCGCCAGAGAGCGAGATAACCGGGCTTGCGAAAGTATTGCCACCAGCGGTATAGTTTACACCTACGGCTTCATCACTGTTAACAGTAACGTTGCTGTAGTTTGTGGTGGAAGCGTTGTACGTACCAGCAGGGTTAGCTTTAATGAGAGCTACCTTGATAACGTGAGTGTCGAGATCATGCACACCCCCAAGAAGCTCTTGCTTGAAGCTGTTACACATCGAAGTTGTAATGGGCATCTTGAGGTATCCTTTAATACATCATAAGAATACAATGGGGCCAGCACTAGGCCAGCCCCAAGGTTTACCATTAGGCGAGGTTGTAACGTGCAGTTACCAGAGCCTCAGGACGCAGGATCTTGCGGCCATAGAGGTGCAGACCACGTACGATGTCTGCGAAGGTGTCCTGTGCACGGAACGATTCGGTCTTGTTGATCTGCTCAGCAGTAGCAACAGCCGAGTCATGACCAGCAACGATAACGCCGAAGTTTGCTTCCTGAGCAGCAGTACCCGTG
>JALRIK010000220.1 GCA_023255435.1 Marivivens sp. | reverse complement strand
TCTCACGTTCCGCATCGGTCAGGGCGTCCAACCCCGCCGATGCCTGTTCCGATGTGGATTCCGCCGTCAAACGTTTTGCCGCGGCCAGCTTGCCCGCCAAATCGGGGTGGGCGCGCAAAACGCCCATACGTTGATCCTCACCGGCGGATCGGAACACACGGGCCAGCGCATTATGCAAACCCCGCGCGGTGTCATGCGCCCGGCCCAGTTCCAGATCAAACGCGCCCTCGGCGATCCACGCGGAATGTTCAAAGATCCCGCCATAGAGCGACACAAACCGATCCCGCGTCATTTGTGAGGGCCGTTCATACCGTTTTGGCGGATGCACCTTGGCCCAATGGCGCGCAATATCAATGCGCCGTGGGAACCACACATCCGCATGCCCCGCCGCATATTCCATGAACCGCCGCAACGCCATCACGCGACCCGGACGCCCGATCAACCGGCAATGCAAGCCGATCGACATCATCTTGGCCTGACCCGCGTGCCCTTCGGCATAAAGCGCGTCAAAGGCATCCTTGAGGTAGGCGTAAAACTGATCCCCCGCATTGAACCCCTGCGGCGTGGCAAAGCGCATGTCGTTGGCATCCAATGTATAAGGGATGATCAACTGATCACGATCACCGACCTCTAACCAATAGGGCAGGTCATCATCATAGGTATCGCTGATATAGGCAAAGCCGCCCTCTTCGGCGACCAACCCGACCGTATTCACCGAACAGCGCCCTGTGTACCACCCCAGTGGACGTTCCCCCGTCACCTCGGTATGCAGGCGGATTGCCTCGGCAATCTGGGCGCGTTCATCATCCGCAGGCATGTCCTTGTGTTCGACCCATTTCAACCCGTGGCTGGCAATTTCCCAACCCGCATCCTGCA
>JALRIK010000021.1 GCA_023255435.1 Marivivens sp. | reverse complement strand
AGACAACCAGAACGCCGTAACGATCCGCGTGTTCCAGGGCGAACGCGAGATGGCTGCCGACAACAAGATGCTGGGCCAGTTCAACCTTGAGGACATCCCGCCCGCACCGCGCGGCATGCCCCAGATCGAAGTGACCTTCGACATCGACGCCAACGGCATCGTTTCGGTTTCGGCCAAGGACAAGGGCACCGGCAAAGAACAGAACATCACGATCCAAGCCTCGGGCGGCCTGTCCGACGAGGACATCGAGAAGATGGTTCGCGACGCCGAAGCTAACGCAGAGGCCGACAAAGAACGCCGCGAGCTGGTCGAAGCCAAGAACCAAGCCGAAAGCCTTATCCACTCGACCGAGAAGTCGATGGAAGAGCACGGCGACAAGGTTGACCCGACCACGATCGAAGCGATCGAACTGGCTATTGCCGCTCTCAAGGACGAGCTTGAAGAGGGGAACACCTCCAAGATCCGTTCGGGCATTCAGAACGTAACCGAAGCTGCGATGAAGCTTGGGGAAGCGATCTATAAAGCCAGCCAGGATGACAATGACTCCGACGAACCCCGCTCTGCAGGTGGTCGCTCGGATGACGACGACATCCTCGACGCCGACTTTGAAGATCTCGATGACAACAAGCGCGGCTAAAGCCAGCGTGTAGTTAAATGAGGAAACCGGCTCGCCCAGTGACGGGCCGGTTTTTCCATTCCCAAGGGGGAAGATAACTCATGGCAAAACGCGACTATTACGAACTTCTTGGCATCTCCAAGGGCGCAAGCGCTGACGAGATCAAAAAGGCTTATCGTACCAAGGCCAAGGAACTTCACCCTGACCGCAATGCCGACAATCCGAACGCAGAAGCTCAGTTCAAAGAAATCAACGAGGCTTATGACGTTCTGAAAGACGCCGACAAAAAGGCCGCTTATGACCGCTATGGTCATGCTGCTTTTGAAAACGGTATGGGCGGTGGTGGTCATCCGGGTGGCGGTTTCCGTGGCCAAGGCGACTTTGCGTCGGCCTTCTCAGATGTGTTCGACGATCTCTTTGGCGATATGATGGGAGGCCGCGGTGGCGGACGTTCTCGCGCATCGCGTGGAAATGATCTTCGCTATAACCTGCGCATCTCGCTAGAAGACGCCTATAACGGTCTGCAAAAATCGATCAGGGTTCCGACTTCGGTGTCCTGTGATGGCTGTAACGGCACGGGTGCGGAGGGTGGCTCGGAGCCTGTCACTTGTCCGACCTGTTCGGGTATGGGCAAAGTGCGCGCCCAGCAGGGCTTCTTTACCGTTGAGCGCACCTGTCCGACATGTTCGGGCATGGGTCAGACGATCAAGAATCCGTGCAAAACCTGCCACGGTGCGGGGCGTGTCGAGAAAGAGCGCTCGCTCTCGGTCAACATTCCCGCGGGTGTGGAAACAGGAACGCGCATCCGCCTCGCCGGTGAAGGCGAAGCAGGTATGCGCGGCGGTCCTTCGGGGGATCTCTACATCTTTATCGAAGTGCAGGAGCACGAGATTTTTGAACGCGAGGGGATGAACCTCTTTTGCCGCGTTCCCGTCTCGATGGTCGATGCAGCGCTCGGCGGGGATGTAGAAGTCCCGACGCTCGATGGGGGCCGTAGCCGCGTGCGTATCCCCGAAGGTAGCCAATCCGGCCGCCAGATGCGTCTTCGCGGCAAGGGTATGCCAGCGCTTCGTGGCGCGGGCAGCGGTGATATGTTCATCGAATTGGCAGTCGAGACACCCGTAAAACTTACAGGGCGCCAAAAAGAGCTGCTCAAGGAGTTTCAGGAGTTGAGCGAAGAGAACAACCCTAACACCTCCAAGTTCTTTTCCGCAGTCAAAGGCTTCTGGGACTCGATGAAAGGGTAATTAACCCTTCCTTCATTTGAACTCCTTCAAACTGCCGTCATGACACAGAATCATGGCGGCAGTTTTCTTTCGGAAGCGCAGCTTCCTTTCGGTTCACTCGATCTTTCGGGGGACGAGGTTATTCCGCAAACCGAAGCCAAGGCCCCATCCTATCTTCGGGATCATCGGCAACGGCTTCGTGAAAGGTTCATGCGAGGTGGGGCGGCTGCCATGCCCGACTATGAACTTTTGGAATTGGTGCTTTTCCGCGCGATCCCGCGGCAGGACGTGAAACCGCTTGCCCATCTTCTTTTGGAAACCTTCGGCGATTTCAACGCGGTGGTTTCCGCACCAATCGCCCAACTGACCAAGATCAAGGGGGTTGGGGATACGGTCATTTGCGAGTTGAAAATCGTTGAAGCGACAGCCCAGCGATTGGCCCGTGCCCGCATCCTGCGCAAACATGTGATTTCAAGTTGGGACGCCGTGCTCGACTATTGCCACACGGTCATGGCGCATCGGGATACCGAGCAATTCCGCATTCTTTTCCTCGATCGCAAGAACGTTCTCATTGCAGACGAGGAACAGGCGCGGGGCACCATCGACCATGTGCCAGTCTATCCGCGAGAAGTGGTGAAACGTGCGCTCGAAATGAATGCTTCGGCCTTGATCCTTGTTCACAACCATCCATCCGGTGACCCGACCCCCTCGACCCAAGATATCCAAATGACCAAACAAATCGGAATGGCGGCCGCCGCTCTCGGGATCGAGCTTCATGATCACCTTATCATCGGGCGCTCTCGCGAACTCAGTTTCCGGAGCGAGGGGTTATTGTGACACCTGAGCCGGCGCGTTTTCGAGCCAAAGCTCGACGCGGCGATTGACCTGCCGACCCCAACGGCTCTCATCGCAGCCGATAGGGAGCGCCTCGCCGTAGCCGACGGTCTGAATGACGACACCAGAGGGAAGCTCGCCGCCCAGCATAACCAGAAGATCGTTGAGCACGCTGAGCGCGCGCGCTTCGGAGAGGGATTGGTTCGCCTCGGCGGGCCCCGCGCCATCGCTAAAACCGACAAGTTTCAGTTTTTGACCGTAATATCGGCCGTCAAGGAGCCCTTGGGCGAGCGTCATAAGGCTTGACCGAGAAACGATATCAAGATCGGAGGAGCCTTCCTGAAAACGGAATGTCGGGGAAAGACGGACGGCGGCATACATGTCGGAAACCAACGTCTTGAGGGTTGCAAGAGATGTCTCTTCGCCCGCACTCAGGATCGCGTTTGCGAGCCTCTCGCCCTGCACCTCGAGCCCGATCGGAACCGCCCCTTGATCTACGAAACCCGCACGTCGCACGACGAGTTGGGCATCCGCTGTGCGAAACCAATCGAGCATTGCATCCACGGCAGGGGCAAGAGGCCTCTCGGGAATGTAAATGAAGAGCGGAAAGGACAACGGATAGTCCTCGGTTTTGACAGCCGTGACGCGTGGCACGGAGCGCAAACCGCATTCTCCCACGAGGCCGAGGGCAACCGCACTCCCCAAGGCACGAGAAGGTAGCACGCCAAGCGCTTGGGGATCGGCTGCGATCACGTCGGCGAGTGTCTCGGTGTTATCCTCGCGGAAGAGCGAAACACTGACGGTTTCCGTGCCCGTCAAACGCTCGAGCAAGCCCTGCGCAAATCCCGAATGGTCGCTGGGCAGGTAAAGATGGATAGGGAACCCCTCTTGACCGCCAAGGGCGCCCCAATCGGTGATCTGGCCTGAAAAGACAGCGGCCAGCTCGGACATTGAAACATCCTGAACACCTTGCCCCACCCCTGTTACCGGAACGAGGGAATCGAGAGCGATCACTTTTGAATGGCCCGCCTGATCAAGATGGCCAAGCCCCGCCTCTCGCAGGCTTTCGACTTCGCTGGTCCGGATTTCACGCGCGGACATCACCAGATCAGCATTTGCCTCGAGCAGATCGATGAACCCTTGATCCGACGTTGTCGAACGGATCGTGACTTCGAGCACATCACCATCGACGTTGCTGAGGGAATAGGAAACGATTTCGCCCTCTTCCCGCTCGACCTGTAACCCTTCCGAGCGCGCATACCCTTCGATCAACGCAGGCAGCAAAAGTTCTCCCAGTCGGGCAGCGCCTGAAATGCGGATACGTGGCACGAAGTTTTCGAAGTCGGGGCAGGATTCGCCGGTGCAGGTTACACCCTCTGCTTTCATCGTGACGACACCGGCCTCTGTTTCCAGTTGCAAAAAGCGTCCGTCAAACGACAAAAGTTCACCGCTCACGGTTATGCCATTGGATTCAGTGGAAATAGTAATGGGTTCGGCAAAAGCCGGAAAAAGTCCAAAACATGAAAGCGCGGCCAAGCCAGCCGCGCTTCTATAAAAAGTTGTCATCAACTCTATCTCTGCACGTCAGTTCGAGGCGAGTGTCAGGTCCTTGAACATATTTTTCAACACCAGATAGTCACCAACACTGTCGCATGATGGCATAATCATCACAAGATCAAGGGCTTCAGGCTCGGAACCGGGGGAGATCTGGATCGACTGCGCAGTCACCTCTCGGTTGCAATTCGAATTGGTGATAGAAGCGTCGACACTCAGTACAACGTCTTCCTTCGCGCCAACGGGGAATGTGTAAACTTCGGCCAAGAGCTGCTGAGGCGCATCTGGATTGCCAAGGGGGACAAGGAACCCCTGTTTTGCATCGATGGCTGCGAAATCACGACTGTGCACAGCCGAAACGTGACCCTCCTGACCAAAGAGGGCGCCATCCTCGAAAGCATTGATCGCAAAGGCAGTTTCGCCTTTCCATTGAAGCACGGCGCGTTCGTAACCGACGAGATCGGGAACCTCGATCGTTGCGACGGCGCCATCGCCAGAGTCGAAAGCCGCAATGAAAACCGCCTCCTCAGCGAGGGCAGGCGCGAGAACCGAGAGCTTGCCGTCCTGGTCCGTCAGGACACTGAACATCATGCCTTGATGGTGGATGGTGACACCTGCATTGGCATGGCACGGGGCGACCAGATCAAGCTTTGCAAAGGCTGCGGGTGCGGGCGTGGCAAACATTTGAGGAGAACAATCGACTGCCGCTTCAGCACGTTCCTGCTCGACCAGTGGTTCGGAATTGATCGCATAGGGTTCGGACTGCACGAGGGGGATTGGCTTGAACACTGGATCGGGTTCGACCGCAGCGAGCAGGATCGGAGCCTCGGGCTCTTCTATGACGATCTCTTGCTCCACTTGCGCGACGATCATTTCCGCTTCCGCCTCGACAGGCGTTTCCAAAACGGGACCTTGATCAGCAATCAATTCCTCTTGGGGAGCAACTGACTCGGTCTGAACGTATTCAGGCTCAGGCTCGACCGTGGAGCGCGCGGCAAGAACATCACCGTTCTGCATGACAAAACCGATTCCAAGCGCCACAGAAAAGGTCGCGCCCGCTGTAATAAGCTTTTTCTTCTGAAGCATAATTGCCCCCTAACCAATACGAATTGGAGACAATCTAGAAACAGAAGATGGTCGACGAAGGACCGCTCAAAGGTAATTTTTCGCCCGAAATAGGGCCAAAAGCAGGCAATCAGAAATTGTAGGGATAAGACTTGTTCTATCTCTGGAAACAAAAAGACCGGCCTTTCGGGCCGGTCCTTCATGATCAATGCTTGCCGTGGCAGTGTTTGAACTTTTCACCCGATCCACAAGGACATGGATCATTACGCGAGGGGTTACCCCAAGTACTTGGGTCGCTTTCATCAAAACCGTGCGCTGCCGCAGGGTTAGCGGCGACCGCACCTGCAGTTGCGGCGGCTTGTGCGCGGCGCTGTTGCTCGACCATCTGGGCGATCATTGCCTGTTGCTCTTCTTGGGTCATCGGACGGATCTGCGAGAGTTTCTCGGTCACGTCCTCGCGCAGACCTTCGAGAAGGCTTTCGAAGAGCTGGAACGACTCGGTCTTGTATTCGTTGAGCGGATCACGTTGGGCATAACCACGGAAACCGACGACCGAACGCAGGTGCTCTAGACGAAGCAAATGGTCACGCCATTTAGCGTCGATCGTCTGAAGCAGGATCTGCTTCTCGATCTGGCGCATGGTGGCATCACCGAAGGCGGCTGTCTTTTCTGCCATGAATGCATCGGTGGCCTCAAAAAGGCGCTCGCGGATATCGCTGTCGTCGACACCCTCTTCTGCAGCCCAGTCCTCGATAGGAAGATCAACACCGAGCTTGGTTTTTACGTCTGCACGAAGAGCCTCGACATTCCACTGGTCGGCATAGCTGCGCGCGGGAATATGTTTGTCGACGAGATCGTCGATGAACTCGTGACGCATGTCCTGAACGATTTCCGCCAAATCGGTAGCTTCCATGATTTCGCGGCGCTGCGAGAAGATCACCTTGCGCTGATCGTTCATAACATCGTCGAATTTTAGAAGCTGCTTACGGATATCGAAGTTCCGACCTTCGACCTTGGCCTGAGCACGTTCGAGCGACTTGTTGACCCAAGGGTGAACAATCGCCTCGCCATCTTTCATGCCAAGCGAGGACAGAACCTTGTCGAGACGGTCTGATCCGAAAATACGCATCAGGTCGTCTTCGAGCGAGAGGAAGAACACCGAGCGACCGGGGTCACCCTGACGGCCCGAACGACCGCGAAGCTGGTTATCAATGCGGCGGCTTTCGTGACGCTCGGTCGCAAGCACAAAGAGTCCACCAGCGGCCTTGACCGCTTCTTCTTCGGCGGCGTGCTCACCTTCGATTCGTGCGCGGATTTCATCGGGGTGCGCGTCAGGGTTCGCAGCGATTGCCTCGAGCACCTTCATCTCGACGTTTCCGCCGAGTTTGATGTCCGTTCCACGGCCCGCCATGTTTGTGGCGATTGTGACAGCACCAAGCTTGCCCGCATCCGCAACAATCTGCGCTTCTTGTTCGTGCTGGCGCGCGTTCAAAACGTTATGCTTGATACCCGCCTGAGTAAGAAGCTGCGAAAGCTGTTCCGATTTCTCGATCGACGTTGTGCCGACGAGAACGGGTTGCTGCTTTTCGTTCGCGATTTTGATCTCTTTGACGATGGCGTCATATTTCTCGCGGGTGGTGCGATAGACCTGATCGTGTTCGTCTTTACGGGCAATCGGGCGGTTGGTTGGAACCTCGACCACGCCAAGGCCATAGATTTCCATGAATTCGTCCGCTTCAGTCAAAGCCGTACCGGTCATGCCCGACAGGGTTGTATAAAGACGGAAGTAGTTCTGGAAAGTCACACTCGCCAAGGTGACGTTCTCGGGCTGGATGTCACAGCCTTCTTTTGCTTCGATTGCCTGATGCAAACCATCCGAAAGACGGCGTCCATGCATCATACGGCCGGTGAATTCGTCGATTAGAACGACTTCGCCATTGCGAACGATATAGTCCTTGTCTTTGGCGAACAACTTATGAGCGCGCAGACCTTGGTTCACGTGGTGGACGACGGTGCTGCTTTCGGGATCATAGAGAGATTGGCCCTCGGGCAGAACGCCAGCCGCGACAAGACGGGCTTCGATGAAGTCGTTGCCTTCGTCGGTAAACGTCACGTTCTTGGTCTTTTCATCAAGCTCGTAGTGCTCGGCGGTCAGCTCGGGGACAAGCGCATCCACGGCGCGATAAAGCTCTGAACGGTCCTGAGCCGGACCCGAGATGATCAGCGGTGTGCGCGCCTCGTCCACGAGGATCGAGTCGACTTCGTCGACGATCGCAAAGTTGTGACCGCGCTGGGTCATCTGGCTTAGCTCGGACTTCATGTTGTCGCGCAGATAATCGAAACCGAGTTCGTTGTTCGTGGCATAGGTAATGTCGCAGGCATAGGCCTGGCGCTTTTCAGCTTCGGGCTGCTGCGGGACAACCACGCCCGTGGTCAGACCAAGCGCACCATAAACTTTGCTCATCCATTCTGCGTCGCGGCGCGCGAGGTAATCGTTCACCGTAACAACATGCACACCTTTGCCGCTCAATGCGTTGAGGTATGCGGGGAAAGTCGCAACAAGCGTCTTGCCCTCACCGGTTTTCATCTCGGCGATATTGCCTTGGTGGAGGAAAATCCCCCCCATAAGCTGCGTCTCGAAGGCGCGCAGACCCAATGCGCGCTTGGCAGCTTCGCGGCAATTGGCAAAAGCCTCAGGTAGGAGGCTATCAAGGCTTTCGCCTTTTTCGACACGTTCCTTGAATTCCGCCGTCTTTGCCTTGAGGCCATTGTCATCAAGCGCGGCGAACTCGGGTTCGAGGGCATTGATTTTTGCGATCAGCGGACGGACCGATTTAACCTTGCGGTCATTCGCCGTGCCAAAGACCTTCTTTGCCAGCTTGCCAATTCCGAGCATATTCTCTCCGATCCCCATTTGGTGGGGCTTGTTAACGTCGTTATGATGAGGAGGTTGCTTGTAGGCATAGCGCCCGAGGCCTAAACAAGGTGCAAGACGGCCCCCTCAGAGCCTTGCAAGGATGTAAGGGGCGGGTCATAGAGTGTCAACGCCGTGAACCCGTTACGGCCAAGCAGGGAAAGACTTATGAAGCATTTTTCGACGATTATTTGTGCCGGTGTGATCGCTCTGTCGGCGCAGGCCGCATTTGCAGAAGATCCGAACATGAACACCGTCGTCGCTACGGTCGACGGCAAAGAGATTCTTCTCGGAGAAATGATCATTTCCCGTGCGCAGCTTCCACAACAGTATCTCCAGCTTCCCGATGACGTTTTGTGGGAAGGCGTGTTGGACCAGCTGATCCAGCAGCAACTCTTGGCCAACGCGCTTGAAAACGTCCCTGCACGGGTCGAGCTTGCGATGAACAATGACCGTCGCGGGCTTTTGGCTGCGGAATTGATCGACGCACTGAGCGCCGAATTGATCACCGAAGAGGCGATCCAAGCTGCTTATGACGCCCAATTCGCCGACGTGGACCCTGTTCTCGAATACAGCGCTGCTCACATCCTTCTTGCCAGCGAGGAAGAAGCTGCTGCTGCGAAACTTCGCGCTGACTCGGGCGAGGATTTTGCTGAATTGGCGCGGCAACTTTCGACAGGTCCATCGGGTCCGTCGGGTGGCGATCTGGGTTGGTTCTCAGAAGGCATGATGGTTCAGGAATTCCAGACCGCCGTCGAAGCGCTTGAAGTGGGCCAGGTATCCGATCCGGTGCAGACCCAGTTCGGGTGGCATATCATCAAGCTCAATGAAACACGCAATCGCCCCAACCCCACACTTGAGGAGCTGCGCGCCGAGATCGCCGGTAAGCTCCAAGAAGAGCTTGTCACCAGCAAGCTGGCTGAACTCACCGCTGCGGCCGAAATCACCCGTCCCGAAGAAGGGGCGTTCGATCCCGCGGTTCTGAAAAACCTCGATCTTCTCGAAGAGTAAATCATGGCTCTCGCTGTTTCCCCCCTCGCTCCTGCATCCTTTCCCAAGCTTCCCGTTATCGAAGGCGTGCGCTTTGCGTCGTGCCAAGCGGGCGTGCGGTACAAGAACCGCACGGATGTGATGCTTGCCGAATTGGCCGAAGGCACCACGGTTGCGGGCGTCTTTACGCGTTCGTCGACCCGTTCGGCGGCCGTGCTCGATTGTCAGGCAAAGAACGGCGTCGCCTCTTCGGGGCGCGCCGCGATCCTTGTGAACTCGGGTAATTCGAATGCGTTTACCGGGAAGAACGGAGCAGAGGCGGTTGCAAGCCTCTGCAAAGCGGTCTCGGCAGAGCTCGGGATCGACGAAAACCGCGTGTTCACATCGTCCACAGGCGTGATTGGCGAACCTTTGCCCCATGAACGGATCAGCGCCAAACTTGGAGAACTTTCGGCCTCGCTCGATGCGAACGGGATCGAAGGTGCGGCGCGGGCGATCATGACGACCGATACCTTCCCCAAAGGCTCTTCTGCGTCGATTATTGTGGATGGAAAAGAGGTCAAGATCGCAGGTATCGCCAAAGGCTCGGGCATGATCGCTCCCGATATGGCGACGATGCTGGTCTATATCTTTACCGATGCCAAAATCGGTCATGATGCGCTTCAGTCCATTCTGACCAAGAACACAGATCGAACTTTCAATTGCATCACGGTTGATAGCGATACTTCGACCTCTGACACCCTCTTGCTCGCCGCAACGGGGGCTTCGGGCGTCGATGTGACGGGAAATGATGACTTTGCCGCGGCACTTAACGCTGTGATGCTCGATCTTGCGCATCAGGTGGTGCGTGACGGCGAAGGTGCGACCAAGTTCGTTGAAGTCCGTGTAACGGGCGCCGCGAATGACGACGACGCCCGCAAGGTTTCGATGGCAATCGCAAACTCGCCCTTGGTCAAGACTGCGATTGCAGGCGAAGACCCGAACTGGGGCCGTGTCGTGATGGCCGTTGGTAAATCGGGTGCGGCAGCTGACCGTGATCTTCTCCAGATCCGCTTTGGCGATATTCTCGTCGCCGAAAACGGTTGGGTGTCTCCGTCCTACAAAGAGGCCGATGCAGCGGCCTATATGAAGGGCCAAGAGCTCGTGATCGCTGTGGATATGGGACTCGGCCAAGGGATCAGCACGGTTTGGACCTGTGACCTGACCAACGTCTATATCCAGATCAACGCGGACTATCGCTCGTGAGCAAGCCTATCGTTCTCGTCTCGGCTGTCGCGCTCATTGATGTGGATGGGCGCGTTTTGTTAGCCCAGCGGCCAGAGGGAAAGTCTCTGGCCGGTCTTTGGGAATTTCCCGGCGGCAAAGTCGAAGAAGGTGAAACCCCAGAAGAGGCCTTGATCCGCGAACTTCAGGAAGAGCTTGGGATCAACACGTGGTCATCCTGCCTTGCGCCGTTGACCTTTGCCTCTCACAGCTATGAAAAGTTCCATCTTCTCATGCCACTTTTCGCCTGTCGCCGTTGGGAGGGCACACCTATGTCGAACGAGGGTCAAGCCCTGAAATGGGTAAAGGCAAGCGAGCTCAAGGACTATCCTATGCCACCTGCAGATATTCCACTTATCCCGATCCTTCGGGACTGGCTTTGAAATAGCAAAAGGGCGGCCCAAGAGCCGCCCTTTGTATTTTGGGGATAGGAACGCAGCTTAGAGGCTGCGCTCGATCTCCTCGCGCTCGAAGATTTCGATAACGTCGCCCGGACGAATATCGTCGTAGTTTTCGAACGCCATGCCGCATTCCTGACCAGAGATGACCTCTTTGACTTCGTCTTTGAAGCGCTTAAGGGTCTTGAGCGTGCCTTCGTGGATAACCACGTTGTCGCGAAGAAGGCGCACGCCTGCCGAACGACGTGCAACGCCTTCGGTAACGAGACAACCTGCGACCTTGCCAACGTTGGACACCTTGAACACTTCTTTGATCGACGCGTAGCCGATGAAGTTTTCGCGGATTTCAGCGGACAGAAGGCCCGAAGCAGCGGCTTTGATATCGTCCACAAGGTCATAGATGACCGAGTAGTAACGGATCTCGACGCCTTTTTGGTTTGCGGTGTTACGTGCTGATGCGTTTGCACGGACGTTAAAGCCGATAACCGGAGCCCCCGATGCTTCAGCAAGACCAATGTCGGTCTCGGTGATCGCACCAACGCCGTAATGAAGGACACGCACGCGGACTTCGTCGTTACCGATCTTTTCCATCGCCTGCACGATCGCTTCGGCCGAACCCTGAACATCAGCTTTGACGAGGATCGGAAGTTCCGAGACGTTCTGATCCGCTTTGGCTTTGGCCATAAGTTGATCAAGCGTCGTCGCAGCACCAGCAGCGGCACGCTTTTCACGCGCGCTGTGTGCACGGTAATCCGCGATTTCACGCGCCTGCGCTTCGGTGTCGACAACGTTGAGAACGTCACCAGCCTCGGGCGTTCCGTTGAGGCCGAGAACCTCGACTGGAACCGAAGGACCCGCTTCGTCAACGCGGTCGCCCTTGTCGTTGATCAGCGCACGGACTTTACCCCACTGCTCGCCGACAACGAAAATATCGCCGCGCTTGAGAGTGCCGTTCTGAACGAGAACGGTGGCAACAGGACCGCGGCCCACGTCAAGCTGGGCTTCGATCACGGCACCCGAAGCGGAACGATCGGGGTTCGCTTTGAGTTCAAGAATCTCCGCCTGAAGCGCAATCGCTTCAAGAAGGTTATCAAGACCGAGACGCGTCTTGGCCGAAACTTCCACGGTTTGAACGTCGCCGCCCATTTCTTCGACAACGACTTCGTGCTGGAGAAGATCAGTGCGCACCTTTTGCGGGTTCGCATCGGGCTTATCGCATTTGTTGATCGCAACGATCATCGGGACCTTGGCCGCCTTAGCGTGGTTAATCGCTTCGACGGTTTGGGGCATCACGGCGTCATCGGCCGCAACCACGAGAACGACGATATCCGTCACCTGTGCACCGCGAGCACGCATCGACGTAAACGCAGCGTGGCCAGGTGTATCAAGGAACGAGAGCACTGCACCCGACTCGGTCGTGACCTGATAGGCACCGATGTGCTGGGTGATGCCGCCGGCTTCGCCCGACACAACGTTCGCCTGACGGATCGCATCGAGAAGCGAGGTCTTACCATGGTCGACGTGGCCCATGATCGTGATGACCGGGGGACGCGACTGAAGATCTTCTTCTTTGTCTTCAACCTGATCGATCGCCTGTTCAACGTCGGCATCGGATACACGCTGGACGCGGTGGCCGAATTCTTCGACGATGAGTTCAGCGGTATCCGCGTCGATCGTCTGGTTCTGGGTTGCCATGATGCCGTTCTGCATGAGTGCCTTGACCACGGCACCGACGCGCTCGGCCATACGGTTGGCGAGCTCTGCAACAGTGATCGCTTCGGGGACCTGAACGTCGCGGACAATCTTTTCACGTTCTTGCTGGCCGCCCATCGCCTTTTGGCGTGCACGTTCCTGCTTGCGCTTCATTGCAGCCATCGAACGCTGACGACCACCTTCACCGCCCGCAAGAGCGTCGTTGAGGGTCAGTTTACCGGCACGGCGACCATCGTCACCGCGACCCGGCTTGGCCTTGACCACGCGCTCTGCGCGACCTGCATCGCGGTCACGATCGACCTTGCGAGGGCCACTTGCACCACGATCGTCGGTGTCGGCATCATTCGCCTTGCGCGCAACAGGTGCAGCGGGCTTGGCGGGCGCCGATTTCGGAGCGGCGGCAGCAGCAGCCTCGGCAACACGTGCCTTTTCTTCGGCTTCCTTGCGCTTACGTTCTTCTTCTTCGCGGGCCTTGAGTGCCTCTTCGCGTTCGCGCTCTTCGCGTTCCTTGGCTTCGGCCTCGGCACGGCGGCGATCACGCTCTTCTTCACGGGCTTTCTCGTCCGCCTCGCGTTGTGCTGCTTCCTCGGCCTCTCGGGCCTTGGCCAGCGCAAGCGCCTTCATACGGCGCTCGAGTTCGGCATCCGTGATACCAGCGGGACGCTTGGAAGGATCACCAGCTACGGGGCTCGCGCCGCCAGTCGTGGGCTTAGCCGCACCGGGCTTGGGAACCACAACGCGCTTGCGCTTGGTCTCCACCACGACGTTCTTGGTGCGCCCATGGCTAAAGCTTTGCTTTACGTTTCCGCTGTTGGAACCGCCACGCAGACCAAGGGTTTTTTTACCGTCGTTATCGCTCATCTAGCTTCTTTTTCCTTTCCGGCAGCGTCCTTGCCGCCGTCAATATCGCGCAAGCCTTTCAGCTTTGCGGCTTCCTCTACTACACGATCGCTGAGTCCGCCAGCCGCGAGAGCGCCATGTATCACACTTTGACGCCCAAATGCCAAACCCAATTCCTCAGAGCTCATGCAATCGAAATAACGGGCGCCTTCCGGCGTCCAAAGTTTTGCCTTGCCGCGTTCTGATCCGTCACCGGCTTGAAGCAGAACGCGAACACGCTCGTTTCCGGAAAGCCAGCTTTTAACTTTTTCAAAACCACATACGGCAAGTCCGGCCTTGCGCGCCAAGGCAATCAGATCGACAACGCGACGCGCGATTTGGCGCTCGACTTCATCAACAAGATTTTCGGGCACAGTGACCGGTTGTTTTGCAGAACGCGCAAATTGCCCGCGTCCTGCTTTTTCAAGGGTTGAACGGTTTGCGGTGACCCACATTCCACGACCCGGGAGTTTCTCGAGCACGTCGGGCACAACAGACCCATCGGGACCGATCACGAAACGGATCAATCCTTGCTTAGGCTGGACGTCGCCCGTGACGATGCACTTGCGTTCCGCGTCCGAACCCTGAGGGTTATGTTTGCCACCACGTGTCATTTTTCAAGCTCTCGAAGCGATTAAGCCTCGGACTCCTCATCTTCGTTGTCGTCACCTTCGAGCTCGGTCGGATCGACCCAGCCCAGAACAACGCGTGCAGTCATGACGAGATCCTGAGCTTCTTCGAGGCTGACCTCGAACTTCTCGAGAATACCTTCGTCCTTGACGCGCTCGCCGTTCACGGTTGTCCAACCACCAGCGAGTTCCCAGTCAGCGCAGGTCGCAAAATCTTCGAGCGTCTTTACGCCGTCTTCGGCGAGCGCTTCGATCATCTGCGGCGTCAGACCTTCGAATTCGAAGAGGCTATCCTCGACACCAAGCTCGCGAGCACGCTCGATCGCTTTGCGGTTCTGAGCTTCGAGAACGTCGCGCGCACGAGCCTGAAGCTCTTCTGCGGTGCTTTCATCCACACCGTCGATCACGAGAAGTTCGTCGAGTTCGACATATGCGACTTCTTCGAGGTTCGTGAACCCTTCGGAAACGAGAAGCTGGGCAAAGAATTCGTCGAGATCCAGCGCTTCCATGAAGAGCTTGGTGCGGACTTCGAATTCGGCCTGACGACGCTTGGACTCGTCTTCTTCGGTCATGATGTCGATGTCGAGACCCGTGAGCTGCGATGCAAGGCGCACGTTCTGGCCGCGACGACCGATAGCGAGCGAAAGCTGTTCATCGGGAACTACGACCTCGATCTTGCCGGCTTCTTCGTCGAGAACGACCTTTGTCACTTCGGCGGGCTGGAGCGCATTCACAAGGAATGTCGGAACGTCTTCGTTCCACGGAATGATGTCGATCTTCTCGCCCTGAAGCTCGTTTACAACGGCCTGAACACGGCTACCGCGCATACCGACGCAGGCACCCACGGGGTCGATCGAATTGTCATACGATACAACCGCGATCTTGGCGCGCGAACCCGGATCACGGGCAACGGCTTTGATCTGGATGATGCCTTCATAGATTTCGGGCACTTCCATTTTGAAGAGCTCGGCCATGAATTCGGGAGCGGTACGCGACAGGAAGATCTGCGGTCCGCGCGGCTCGCGGCGTACGTCTTTGATGTAGCAACGGATACGGTCGCCGGGGCGATAGCTTTCGCGGCCGATCTTTTCGTTGCGGCGCAGGATGGCTTCGCCGGCACCCACGTCGACGATGACGTTGCCGTATTCCTCGCGCTTGACCTGAGCGTTAATGATCGTGCCTGCGCGATCCTTGAACTCTTGGTATTGCTTGTCGCGTTCTGCTTCACGGACTTTCTGGAGGATCACCTGCTTGGCGGACTGGGCAGCGATACGGCCGAGTTCTACGGGCGGAACTTCTTCCGAATAGATGTCGCCGATCTGCGGGTTGTCCATATATTGTTTGGCCTGATCAACGGTCATCTCGGACTGATAGTTTTCGAGATCCTCATCGGCAACAACGCTGCGCACGCGCGTAAAGGTCGCGCGACCAGTGCGGCGGTCAATGGACACGCGAATGTCCATTTCCGACCCGTAACGGCTCTTGGCTGCACGGGCGAGCGATTCTTCCATCGCTTCGACTACGAGGTTGGGGTCAATCCCCTTCTCGCGGGCGACCGCTTCGGCGGTCTGCAAAAGCTCTAGCTGGTTAGCAGAGGTAATGGCCATCAGTTCGTCTCCTCATCGCCATCAATGATGGTCTCAACTTGGTCAAATTGGGCTTCGTCGATTTGGCCCGCGTCTTTACGTCCGCGCAGAACATCGCGGATAAGCTCGTCGGTCAGAACAAGCTTGGCGTCGGACAGCCACTCGAACTTCAGTCCGATGGTGATGTCTTCGCCTTGCTCGTCGAGTTCGATCAACACTTCGTCGCCTTCAACCCCGCGAAGGGTGCCTTTGAAACGGCGGCGACCGTCGATCAAATCGGTGGTCTCTAGCTTTGCAACATAGCCGTCCCAAAGTTCAAAATCCTTGAGACGGGTCAAGGGACGGTCGATACCCGGGCTCGAGACTTCGAGCGTGTAGGCGTCGATGATCGGGTCCTCGACATCCAGCAAAGCCGAAACGGCATTCGAAATATCGGCGCAGTCATCGACTTCGATGGTTCCATCGGGCCGCTGCGCCATGATCTGGAGGGTGGATTCCTTGCCAGTCATCAAACGGATACGCACGAGCTCGAAACCCATGTCGGCAATGACCGGGTCGATGATCTCGGCAATTCGGCGGTCAATAGCCGCTTTGGCAATTAAATCGTTCATGGTCTCTTCAAGCACAAAAAAACGGGCGCGCGGCCCGTCGATGTTTCCCGGTGGAGCGTTGAACCGATGTTCTCAGCGCCGCTGTTGAGGTGCGTATACGCCGCACTTCCGAAAACTGCAAGGCTTTATGCTGACCACCACCGCTCAGCCATTCGCGCGCTGTCCATGTCAAAAAGATTACCAATGGTTTCAGGTGTTCCGACCCGATTGCTGGTCGCCTGAAGAAACGGTGTAAACGCAGGGATGATGGAGGGACCATCGTCGCGCAACATGATTTGTAGCTCGTGATACATCTCGCGGCGTAGATCACTGTCGAGCTCGGATCGGGCGGCAGTCACAAGATCCTGAAACCGCGCGGGGCCCCACCCGTGCCCGTTCCATGGCGTATCTACGCCATAAGCCGCAGAGAGCATCCAGTCTTCGGTCGCACGACCCGACCAAGACGCGGCATTCCATTCCCTGTCGGGTGTTGCGGAAACCTGAATTTCGATGCCGGCCATGGCCGCACTCGCCTTGAACAAAAGCGCATTGGCCTCGGCTTCGTTTCCGTCGCGCGGGTCATACCCAAGATCAATGCAAAGTCCGTTCAGACCAGCGTTCCGCAAGTGAAACGCGGCACGTTCGGGATCGAACTGAACCGGAACGACATCGGAGGCGAAAAACTGGTTTGCGGGGCCGATCGGCGAATCGCTCGCGATTGCACCATGGCCGCCAAGAACGTCGTTCAACAGAGAGACGCGATCCAGACCATATTTGAGTGCCATTTTCACATCTGGGTCGGCAAAAGGCACGGCCCCCGTGAACGAAGAGAAGGAAATATGGCGATTGCCCTGAACGGTTTGCAATTGAACTGCAGGACTTTCGGCAATCCGACCGAGCGCAGCCAAAGGCACCGAATTGATCGCATCGACCTTGCCCATCATAAGAGCGGACACCCGACGCGAAGCGTCGTTCATCGCGATATACTCGATCTCGTCGAAGAACCCTGCGCCCTCACCTTTGTAATGATCCGCAACGCGGGTCGCGACGAGACGATCACCGGGGGCGAAGTGCTTTACGCGATAAAGACCTGTTCCATTCCCTGTCTCGATCGCGCCGGCGATATCGGACGCGGGATAAATGAGAAGGTGGTAATCGGACAGAAGATAGGGAAAGTCCGCGTTGCCGCGCTTGAGCTCGAATCGGACTTGGTGCGATCCCGTTTTTTCGATTCGCTCCACTTCGGCCAAGATCGGCGCCGCGGGCGAGGTCAGGCCTTTGTGACGCAGGAGCGAGGCAATCACGTCTTCTGCCGAGAATGCCGTTCCATCATGGAATCGAACGCCTTGGCGAAGATCAAAGGTCCAGATCCTTGCGTCCGCACTTGCCACCCATTGGGTCGCGAGTTCGCCTTTGAGAGAGCCATCGGCGGCAACTTCGGTCAGGGTATCGAAAACCGCACCCGAGGCAGCAGCCATCATAAAGACACCTGCATGGGTGCGACCGTCCCACGTATCGGTCACCGAAGCTCCAGACAAAGCGGCGGTCAGCTTTCCACCTCGGGAACGCGCACGCGCAGGCATTCCAGACACCGCGAGCAAGGCTGCGGCGACACCGGACTGCAAGAGCCTACGTCTTCCAAGAGGGGTCATCTGTTCCTCCGTTTCGGAGGCACAGGTTGCGCAGATTCCGGCAAGGTTACAAGGCCCGCGTGGTCAATTTGACCGAAGACGATCCATAATCCGAACCAAAGCATCCGCGATTCCGGGTTCCGAAAGCGCATGCCCTGCGAGTGGAACAAGATCGAGCCGCGCTCCAGCCCACAGACGCGAAAGTTCGAAGGCCGATGTCGGCGGACATATCATGTCAAACCGCCCCTGAACGATATATCCAGGGATATGCGCGATCCGATCCATGTTATCGAGGATCTGTTGGTTTTCGCCGAGAAAACCGTTGTTTACAAAGTAATGGTTTTCGAGCCGAGCAAAGGCGCGGGCATAATCAGACGGGGGCTCACCCCCGAACCCTTGGGATTCGATTGATGCAAGTGCGTTTTCCCACTGCGCCCAAGCGCGCGCAAATCGCAGTTCAGTCGGGATATCACCGGAAAAAAGTCGTTTGTGATAAGCCGTGATCAGATCATCCCGCTCTTCGGGGGGAACAAGACTGACGAAACGGCTCCATAGATCAGGCCAGAATTTTCCCGCTCCGCCGCCATAAAACCAATCCAACTCTGGCTTGGTCATCAAAAAGACACCGCGCAGAACAAGCGCTTTGACCCGCTCTGGGTGTGCCTGGGCATAAATCAACGAAAGCGTCGCGCCCCAGCTGCCGCCAAAGGCGATCCAGCGATCGATACCCAGTGTCTGACGGATCAATTCGGCATCGGCAACTAAATGCCAAGTCGTGTTACTTTCGACCGAGGCATGCGGACGCGACCGACCACACCCGCGCTGATCGAAAAGAACGACGCGATAAACCGAAGGGTCGAAAAAGCGGCGCATCATCGGGCTACACCCGCCACCAGGTCCACCATGGAACACGACCACAGGTATGCCGTCAGGGCGTCCCACCTGCTCGACATAAACCCGATGACCGTCTCCTACATCCAACATCCGCTGGTCGAACGGGTCGATCGGCGGATATAGGTGCGGCACACTGCGCTTTTGACCCGAGAATTTATCCATGTTCGAACTATATAATGAGTTGCGCAGAGTTGCCATCACCCTACGACAAACAATCGGAGCGAATTATGTCCGTTGAACCCCGAACCACTGTTGATGCGAACGAGATCGCCAAATTCGAAGCCATGGCGGCCGAATGGTGGGACCTTGAGGGGAAATTCAAGCCGCTCCACATGATGAACCCTGTGCGACTGAGCTATATCACGGACCAGATCGCTGCTGAATTCGGACGCGATCTCAAGGCGGATAAACCATTCGCTGGTCTGCGTATCCTTGATATCGGCTGCGGTGGCGGCCTTTTGTGCGAGCCGATGGCGCGGCTTGGGGCGACGATTGTCGGAGCAGACGCAGCCGAACGGAATATCCCCGTTGCGCGCATCCATGCCGAGCAATCAGGGCTGGACATAGACTATCGCCACACAACGGCAGAGGCACTGGCCGAAGCGGGCGAGCAATTCGATGTGGTCCTGAATATGGAAGTTGTCGAACATGTTGCCGATCCGCTTGCCTATCTGACGGCCTGTCAGCAGCTTTTGAAATCCGGCGGGCTTCACCTGTGTTCGACGATCAACCGCAATCCAAAAAGCTTTGCTATGGCTATCGTGGGCGCCGAATATGTGATGCGCTGGCTTCCCAAGAGAACGCATGAATGGAACAAGTTCATAACGCCCGACGAGCTTTTCGATCTCATGCGTCGGGCGGGACTCGATCCCGTTGATCGCAAAGGCTATGTGTTCAATCCCGTGCTCTGGACGTGGCGGATCTCGGAAAAGGATCTCTCGGTCAACTATGTGACTGCAGCGATCAAACGCTAGTCGTTCTCGCTCAGTTGAAGGCGGAGTTCGCGCAGCACGGGAATGACCGAGCGAATTTTGTCTACGCCCACCTGATCCACCATATTGGCAATGATCGGGGTCATAGCAGCAAGAGCGGCATCGCGCGCGGCAAGGCCAGCAGGACTTATCGAAACCATTTTCCGCCTTGCGTCTTCCCAATCGGGGCGGATGTGCACCCAACCCGCCCATTCCAGCTTGCCAAGCGTATTGGTCATCGCCCCACGCGTCAGATGAAAGGTTTTTGCTAGTTGAGCTGGCGAGCGTTCTTCGGCCGCATGAGCGAGATGGTTCAGCACCGAGAAATGCGAAAGCTCCATTCCCTTGGGCAATGCCTTGGCGACGTTGTGCCGAGCAAGTTGATCCACGACGAGGATCTCGCTAAAGAGGGCTACTGCCAAACTATTGGTTTGATTAGTCATTTAGGAACTTGAAGCTTCTGTCATGGTGAAGGCTGGGTATACGTTTACGGGCATTCGCCACGTCTGCCAAATCCAAATCGAGATACAACGTGCCGCAAGCCTCGCCGATGTCGGCGAGCACCTCGCCCCAAGGCGAAATCGCCATCGTATGCCCATAAGTCGAGCGCTTTTTGCCTGTGCGTGTTCGATGCGTCCCCGTTTGAGCAGAGGCAAGCACGTAGCAGCCCGTTTCGATTGCACGTGCCCGAAGCAAAGTTTCCCAATGCGCCTTTCCGGTTTGTGGGGAGAAAGCGGCAGGAACCAAGAGAATGTCCGCTCCCGCTTGCGCAAGTGCGCGGTAGAGATATGGAAAGCGCACGTCGTAGCAAATAGTCAGACCCAAGACACCAAACGGGGTCCGACAGATCGTCGCCGTTTCCCCAGGACGATAGCCCAAAGACTCACGATAGACTTCGCTGTCACTCACTTCAGCGTCGAACATATGAATTTTGTCATAGCGGGCTTGGATTTCCCCGCTTGGATCGATCACAAAAGACCGATTGGCAAAACGTCCATCATGGTCACCCGTTTTGAGCGCCAGAGACCCAAGCGAAAGCCACACGCCCGATGCCTTCGCTTCGCGTCTCATACGGGCTAAAAACGGATCGTTTTCCTCCAGACACAAGATTTCGGACTGATGGTCGCGATCCATCGAAACGATGTTCGATACCTCGGGCGTCAGGACAAACCCTGCACCGCGTTCGGCGGCCTCTTGGATCGCGGAGGATACCATTTCGGCGTTCTCCATCGGATCATCCGAGGATGTTATCTGGATAAGCGCGGCTTTCACGCCAGAAGAGCGTCCAATTTACCTTCATGCTCAAGCGCATAAAGATCATCACAGCCGCCGACGTGCACCTCGCCGATAAAAATCTGCGGAACCGTGCGGCCTCCGTTCGAGCGCTCGGTCATTTCTATGCGACGCTCTGGTTCGCGTGCCACGTTGATTTCAGTGAACTTTACGCCTTTTTGGACGAGCAAACGCTTGGCTGCGTGACAGTAAGGACAAGTCGGAGTCGCATAAACTTCTACGGGTTTCATCTCAAATCCTCTTGGTTTGAGTGGAACCTATGCATTCTTGCCCGCGCGGGCCAGAGCCAAGACGAAAACTTCTTTTGCCCCCGCAGACAAAAGCGCATTCGTTGCGCTGGAGAAGGTCGCGCCCGAAGTAAAAACATCGTCAACGAGCACTATAGAACGGCTTTGCAACTTAGGGATCGCCTGATCCATGACCTTGATCGCGCCATCGAGTGCCGTGAAACGCTCTGCATCCGAAAGATCCTTGAGAATCGGGGTCGACCTGACCCGCTGAAGCGCATCAAGCTGCATGTCGACGCGAGCCTTTTCCGCAATACCCTGCACCAGCAGTGCTGCTTGATTATAGCGGCGTGACCATCGCCGCTTCCAGAACAACGGTATCGGGACAAGCAATGGGTCTTGGACATCGAAAGAGGTGAGTTTGCTGGCCAGAATACCGCTGAATGAGCGGGCCAGCTCGGTCCGATCCGAGTATTTGAGTGCAAGGACGAGAGTTCGAGTGAGGCCGCCGTAGCGTGCTGCGGACGCACCACGTAGCCAAGGTCTTGGATAGGCAAGACAGTGATCGCATACCTCGACACCGCCATCCGAATGCCCTTCGAGCGGTGCACCACAGAAATGACAGGCAAGCCCGATTATGACCCCAAGCTCACTCCAGCATTTACCACAGAATCCAAACTCTTCAGACATCAGATCGTGACAACCGCTACATTCGGCAGGATAGATCCAACGAACGGCACTTTGCAAAAGACGCATGTTTCCCTATGTGATCGACCTATGAACACTCCGCCCCAGCTCACCGATAGAAACGCCCTTCTCAAACACCGCGCTCGTGCAGCGCGGGCGCTCGAGACATTTCTGTTCGATCAGATCGCCGACGAAATGCATGAAAGGCTCCAAGAGGTTAACAGACCGTTTACGCAGGTCGCGGTTGTCAGTGGTTTCCCCGACTATTGGAGGACCCATTTCCCCGAAGCCGATCATGTCCTCGACGAAGACGTGATTGCAATCGACCTAGGGAAATATGAACTCGTGGTGCACGCTATGGCGATGCACTGGGCCAATGATCCGGTCGGACAATTGGTTCAATCACGGCGCGCGCTCAAGCCTGACGGATTGCTTCTTGCGGTATTGTTCGGTGGAGAAACTTTGAACGAGTTGCGTAGCGCTTTGGCTGAGGCCGAAATCGCTGTTCTCGGAGGACTTTCTCCGCGGATTGCACCGATGGCAGAAATCCGTGACCTTGGCGGTCTCCTTCAAAGGGCCGGCTTTGCGTTGCCCGTGGCGGACTCTTTGCCGCTCAAAGTCAGCTATGGCGATGTCTTTTCCCTCTTTCGGGATTTGCGCAATATGGGCGAGACGAATGCCCTCCTCCAAAGGCACAAGGGCACGATGCCGCGTACCCTTTTTGCCAAGGCCGGTGATCTTTATGCTCGGGCTTTTCAAGGTAAAGATGGCCGCCTCGAGGCGACTTTCGAGATCATTTTTCTTACAGGCTGGGCGCCTGATGACAGCCAACAAAAACCATTGCGTCCGGGTTCCGCTCAGGCGCGGCTCGCTGATGCGTTGGGTGCGGTTGAGAAGAAATTGGACTAGGTTACATTTGACCAAGCTGCAGCCAGCTTTATCTGGCTAACCAAAAGAGGGATCGGACCAAATTATGAAAGACTATCAGCTCACTGGTGCACCTGCAGTTTGCCCTGCCCACGCTCCAAAAGACCACCCCGCCGTCAAACCAAGCAAGATTGGTGTTTTGATTGCGAACCTTGGGACTCCTGACGGCACCGATTATTTTTCGATGCGGCGCTATCTGAGCGAATTCCTCTCGGATCGACGCGTTGTCGATTACTCGCCCTGGCTGTGGCAGCCGCTTTTGCAGCTCATCATTCTAACCAGCCGCCCGTTCCGCTCGGGCGCGGCGTATCGCTCTATATGGAACAACGAAGCCAACGAAAGTCCGCTTCTTACGATTACCAAGGATCAAACCCGCGCCATCCGTTCGCAAATCGAGGAGGCTTTTGGGGGCGAAGTTCTTGTCGATTATTGCATGCGCTACGGCAACCCCTCGACCGAGTCGAAAGTGCGCGAAATGGTCGAAGCAGGGTGCACCAAGATTCTGTTTTTCCCGCTCTATCCGCATTATGCGGGGGCGACCTCGGCAACTGCGGTCGATCAGTTCTTCCGCGCTTTGATGAAGGAAAAATGGCAACCGATCGTGCGTGTGGTCGAACCCTATTTCGAAGATATCGGCTATATCGATGCTCTCGCGCAGTCTGTCGAACGGGCTTATGCGGCAGCAGAGACCAAGCCGGATCTGCTGGTGTGTTCCTATCATGGCCTTCCTAAGCGGTACTTGATGGAAGGTGATCCCTATCACTGCCAGTGCGTCAAAACGACGAGGCTTCTCAAGGAGCGGTTGGGCTGGGATGACAGCCAAATTACCTCGACTTTCCAGTCGAAGTTCGGACCCGAAGAATGGCTTAAACCATACACGGTTGAAGAGGTTGCGCGTCTGGCTGAAAAAGGAATCAAGAACATCGCCGTCTGCGCTCCTGCGTTTTCTGCTGATTGCATCGAAACGCTTGAAGAGATCAACGAAGAGATCAAGGAAAGCTTCATCCATGCGGGCGGCGAAAGTTTTACCTATATCCCGTGCCTCAATGATGATCCTGCGCATATTTCAGCGCTTACCGATCTCATCAAAAAGAACCTGCAAGGCTGGATCTGATCCGGCCTTTCGCAAAAATCACCGAACAAAAGCAAAAGGGCAGCGCGGTGCGCTGCCCTTTCACAATCTAGAAGCTTGCTAGCTATTACTTGATTTTGGTAGCAGCAAGGATAGCGAGCAGGATCAGCGGGATGATCAGGCCAGCCGACGAAGAAGAAGCAGCTTCTTCTACAACTACGGGGGCCATTTCAACTACCGGTGCAGCCATGCCACCAGCGAAAGCGGTGGAAGCGAGACCAGCGAGTACAGCAGCGATTGCGAGCTTTTTCATAACATTTCTCCAGTATTCGCCCACGGCATTTTGTTGAGGACAGCCGTAGGCACCAAGACTTACCTCGTGACCCCCACTAACCTACAAATCTGGCGCTTTGCAAAGAAATTGAGAGTAGAGCGAGTAAATATCTGCACGGATGTGGTTAAATTAGCAACACTTGAGTGCCAACTTTCGTCAATTCAAAGAGTTGCGCAATGTGTTCGTTGTACAAACCCACGCATCCATTCGAAGAGCGACGACCGATTTTCCGCGTGTCATGCGTGCCGTGGATTCGGTAATACTGCCACGACAGATACAACGCATGCGTGCCGAGCGGATTCTCGGGTCCGGGACCGATGTATTCCGGCCATTCGGGGTTTCGTTCCCGCATAGATGGTGTCGGACGCCATTCGGGGCCAACGACTTTGCGAACGATCTCGGTGCGCCCCAAACGGGTCAGGTCTTCGGTGAGTGGAACGCTGGTCGGGAAAAGACGGTAGGTCGATTCATCTTCGGACCAGAAATGAAGAGCGCGGCTTTGGATATCGACGAGAACTGCTCCGTTCTTCAGCGAATCGAAATAGGGATGCCAATCGAGCGAGCGGAAGCTCGAGATGTTGCGACGCGTTGATTGCGAAATCTCGCCTTCGATCTCGGTGGAATTGTTGGCTTGCGCAAACGCACCTGTTCCGACCGAAGCTGCAGCCGCGGCAACGAACATTCTGCGATTGATTTTCGGGGAAACGATTTTTGACACTGAACTGCTCCGGAGTTTTCCGTAAATTTGGACATTATTTACGCGCCTGTCGGTGTTACCGCAATTCAAACAAGCGTTAGATGATCCATTCTCCGCCTATGCCCATTTGCGCAAGTCTGATCTTGTCGGTATTCATGCCGCATCTAACTGGGGTTTGATCCATGAATCGTCGTAGTTTTCTTGTTGTATCTGGACTTTTTGCAGCAGCAGCCTGCGCGCCTGCGCCCAAAGGGCGCATCGGGCCCGACGGGAACCCTTTGCCGCAGGTTTACCGGATCAAGCCGGACATGGAAGCAGACATCCAATACCGCATGCTCGACGGCATAAACACACTTCGGGAAGTCGCAGGTGCTGCTCCGCTTCGATTTGATTCTGGTCTGAATGCTGCCGCAGCCACACACTCTCGCGATATGGCGCTCCAAAACCGGCCTTGGCATTTCGGGTCGGACGGATCTTCACCGCTCGACCGTGCACGACGCGTCGGCTTTACGGGTTCGATCCTTGGAGAGAATATCTCGGAAACCTACGAAACCGAGATGGAAACTCTTGCTGCATGGCTCGAGCAAGAAGACACGCGCGCCGTTGTTCTTGATCGCAACGCCACTTTGCTCGGGTTTTCGTGGTATCAGGAACCGGCCGGCAAAATTTGGTGGACCCTCGTCACCGGCAAGTTCTAATCCATGTTCAAGGATAGATGAAGATCGGCGTGCCGTCTTTCACCATGGCATAGATCTCTTCGATCTCTTCGTTCGTCACTGCGATGCAACCGGCGGTCCAATCATCTTTGCCGAGCTCGCTCTTGGGCGTTCCGTGGATGAAAATATCTCCCCCCGGTTTCTTGCCTTGTGAGCGCGCGAACTCGGCATCACGGGTGTTCGGATACGAAATCCCGAGTGACAAATGATAAGCAGAACGTGGGTTGCGATGGCTGATCCGATAGGTGCCTTCGGGCGTTTTCCCATCACCTTCGAACTGCTTGTGCCCCACCGGGGTGAAGCCGAGTTCGAAATCATAGGCCTTTACCACGCTGTTCCCATTCATCAGGAACATGCGTCGATTCTCTTTCTGCACCACGATACTCGTGATGTCGGGGCCGTTATAGGCGACAAACTTTGATGGTTTGCCGCAACTTACGAGACCAAGAAAAGCGACAAACGCCACCAAGATTTTTACAAGTTTCATGTTTAGCTGCTCAATTTTACCTTGCGCCCTCCTACAACAATTCAGAGGCCCGATCTATTGAAGAACAGCAGATCACGAGCGTGTGAATGCGCCTGCGATCTCGACGTGTGACGACCAGCGGAACTGATCGACAACGATCAGCCGCTCAAGGTTCCATCCCGCATCGACAAGCGTCTTGGCGTCCCGTGCAAATGTAACGGGGCTACAAGACACCATCGCAACAACGGGCACAGCGGATCGTGTAATGGCTTCAATCTGGGCTTCGGCTCCTGCTCGAGGTGGATCAATCACGATCGCTTTGAAGCGCGCAAGTTCGTCAGGTTCCAGCGGCCGGCGGAAAAGATCCCGCGTTTCGGTTGTCACAAGTTTGAGGCCGCTTGCCTCGCGCCAACCACGATCAAGAGCGGCGAGCATTTCACGAATGCCCTCAACCGCATGAACTTCTGCAGTTTTGGCGAGAGGAAGCGAAAAAGTTCCACAACCGGAGAACAGATCGATAACGCTAGGTGCTTTGCCGACGGTTTCGATGACAAAGGATTGAAGCGCTGCCTCACCCGCCTTGGTCGCCTGAAGGAATGAACCTGGCGGAGGAACGACACGCGCCGCTCCAAAACGCTGCTCGGGCGGGTTCATGGTGACGATCGGCTCATCCTTCCAGACCAAGCGGGCGATATTATGGATGCGCGCAAATTCCGCCATCTCGATGCGAATAGCCTCTGTTAGCTCTTTGTCGGTTTCGACATGGATGTCGGGACCTGCTTCGCTTTGAATGACCGTAATGTCGATCTCCCCTTTCCGCGATGCAGCCGCGACAGTAAGGGCCTCGAGAGTCGGAATGAGTGCGATCAATTCGGGTGTCAAAAGCTTGCAATCGGGAATTTCGACAATGGTGCCCAAGCCTTTGGCATGGAAACCGACCATTGCTCCTTTTTTCGTGCGCTTGCCGGAAAACTTGGCCCTACGCCGAGAATTTATAGGCGATGTTTCGACACGTTCCGGTGCAAAATCGATCCCCTGAGCCGCAAGCGCCTTTTGAACAACCGATGCCTTCCATTCCGCAACAAACCGATCAGAGGCATGTTGAAGTGCGCAGCCCCCACAAGCCTTGAAATGTCGGCAAGGTGGAGCAACGCGATCTGGCGAAGGCTTGAGAATACGCGCGGAGCCATCTTCAAGGACTTCAACTTCCTCGTCGGGAAGCACCCGCGCGACAAGTTCGCCGTCTTCGGTGCGGCCAAGGGCGTTGTGCGTGAGTGACTTGATGAGTTGCATGAGGGGCTTCCTTTGATCCAAGGGTGCATTACCCCAGCTTTTCATCTTCTCGCAACTGTCAGAGTGCGAGAAGGGCGTCTTTGGAAAGCGTGAAACCGGATTCGATCCAAGCCGTTTCGAGGGTCCGTAGACGCTCGCCCAGCGCGGGACCCTCGTACTCGCCAAGAAGTTCTTGTGCCTTGATCGGGAAACTCGCGGATGCGCCACGCACAAGATCATCTTCGATGGCCGGTAAAGGATTCTGAAAGAAGGCGAAGCGAAGTATCATGATAGACCGAGCGGTCTCGAGGCCATACCGATAAGCGAGTTCGGCAGGAGCTTTGCTCCCTAAAGCCTCTGATTGATAAAGGTCGACGCGCTTTGCCTCGGCTTTGCTCAGGCGCAAACGCTCTTTGGCGTCCTGACCCCCAAGCGCTGCCAGACGCAACATCGGATCTGGAACGACTTCGGTCTCTAGGTGTACGAGAATTGCCAGCGTGACAGGGGCTGCTCCCGGCAATACGCGCGCCAAGATTCCCGAAGCGCCCATGGACCCAAGCACAGGCGCAGGATCGGGCGCTGCCAAGAGTTTGCGCATCTCGTTCCCAATCCGCTCGGCGGAAAGAGCTTCGATACCATCTTGATGTTCGGCACAGGCAGCAAGAGCCTCTGCATCTATCCCTTGGTCGGCGTTACCATACCACGCGGAGAAGCGAAAAAACCTGAGTATCCTGAGGTAGTCCTCGCGAATACGATCCTCAGGGTTACCGATAAAGCGAACAATGCCCTGCTCAAGGTCAGGCAAGCCCCCAATAGGATCGAAAACGTCGCCTTTGGAATTTGCATAAAGAGCATTCATGGTGAAATCGCGACGCGCAGCATCCTCTTGCATCGTTTCTGCGAACGCGATGACAGCGTGACGGCCATCGGTTTCGACATCCTTGCGATAGGTCGTAACTTCAAAAGGTATGCCGTCTTCGACAAGGGTGATCGTCCCGTGCTCGATCCCCGTCGGAATGGCTTTGATGCCAACAGCTTTGGCGAGCGAAAGTATCTGCTCGGGCGTCGCAGAAGTCGAAATATCGAAGTCCGACACAGGCTGCTTGAGCAAGGCGTTGCGCACACAGCCCCCGACGAAAAAGGCTTCGAACCCTGCATCCTCTAATGTTGCGCACACGCGTTGCGATGCGGATGACGAAATCCATGCGTCCCGAATTTTCGTCATTGTTCTATCCGTTCGGCAAAGCGACGCAGGATGAGCGCAGTCGCACCCCAAATATAATAGGGGCCATATGGCACAGTGAAGTAAAACCGCTTTTGCCCCTGCCAACGTCTGCCTTCGATACGAAAATTCGATGGATTGGTAACGTGCTCGAACGGCACGGTAAAAGCTTCTTCGACCTCACCGGCTTCGGGCTCGAAGACGAAGGGCCCCTTTGCCAGAGCGACAACCGGTGTCGCGATATAGTTCGAAACGGTTTCATGGGTTGGAAGGCAGCCCAGCACTTCGACGTTCGAAGGCACGAGGCCGATTTCTTCATGGGCCTCGCGCAGAGCAGTTGCTTCCAGATCCACATCCGTATCGTCACGACGACCACCGGGAAATGCGATTTGCCCCGGATGATGTTTGAGATGTGCTGACCTCTTGGTGAGGATCAATGAACCGTCACTTTCATTGAATGCGACAAGAACTGCGGCCTGTCTCGGTGTCCGCCCCTCAGGGAGGCGAATACCGGGGTTGAGATCAAAGTCAGAAGAGCTGTCGCCCCGTTTGGCAAGGGCGCTCAGCAAAATCTGTCTTAAATCAGTCTTGTTCATCCGGCTTCTCGGTTGCTTCAAATCCGAGAGTAGCAGGATCGAACTCGTAATGCGAACCACAGAACTGACAATCGGCGGTCACAATACCTTCCTCGGTCGTCATGTGACGAATATCCTTGGCCGAATAGATCGAAAGGCTTTCACGCACGCGCTCTTCCGAACAGGTGCAGCCGAATTTAACTGTCTGCGCGTCAAAGACCCTAGGCGTTTCTTCATGGAACAAACGCAGGAGAAGTTCAGTCGGCTGAACCGTCGGGCCGATCAATTCGAGTTGTTCGACCGTATCGAGAAGCACATTTGCACGGGTCCAGTTTTCGCCTTCATCCTCGTCGAGGAGATCTGTCGCCGCCAAGAGACCGTCTTCTCCTGTTGCTTCTTCTCCTTTGGCAAAGGGCGAAGCCTTGGGCATATGCTGGAGCATGACACCCCCAGCACGCCAATGCGCATCTTGCCCAGGCATCTGTGACGTTCCGAAGCTCAGCTCGAAACGGGTCGGGATTTGCTCGGACTGAGCAAAGTATGTTTCGGCGCATTTCGACAAAGAGCCACCCGCAATCGGCGTGATGCCTTGATACGGGGTCATGCCTTTGCCCTGATCGATAAGGATCGCAAAATAGCCTTGTCCGATTTGGGTGAAAGTATCCTGGTTCGGATCAAGTGCCTCTCGATCGAATGAGGCATAAGCGCGGATGCGCGCAGGCTCGCCATCATCGGTCGGCCCATAGTAATCGGTCGCGATAAGCCGCACAGAACCGCTACCCCGCACTTGGAGCGAGAGCTTCCAGCGCAGCTTGATGGTTTGACCGATGAGTGCGGTCAAGAGACACATCTCGGCGATCAAAGCTTCGATTTGCGGCGGGTAATCGTGCTGGGCCAGCACCTGCTGCAACAGACCATCAAGGCGCGCGACCCGTCCCCGAATATCGGAGCGGTCTAGTTGAAATGGCAGGACGGTATCATCCCAAGCGAGCTGCGAGCCGAGCGACATATGACTTCCTTCGAAAAGGTCTGGAATTGGCGTATCGCGTCCATATAGTCGTCTTGAGCAAAGGTCCAAGGGGGTAAATGACATGAGGCGCTTCGGAGAACCCGTAATTTCGGGTCAAAAATACACCGTTCGCCCAGGAGTATATGTCATTCTACCGCGCCAAGGGCGTCTCTTGCTCACCAAACAGGACGGTGAGGTCCAACTCCCCGGTGGCGGTATTGACCAAGGGGAGTCACCCCTTCAAGCGCTTCACCGAGAGGTTTTCGAGGAAACAGGCTGGCGCATCGCCGATCCGCTCAAAGTCGGGGTTTATCAGCGCTTCTGCTATATGCCCGATTATGATCTCTGGGCGAAAAAAGTGTGCCACATCTATATTGCTCGCCCGATCCTGAAACTTGGTGCCCCGACCGAACTCGGCCACGAGGCGGTTTGGATCGACAAAGCCCTTGCTGAAATCGTGCTCGCTAACTCGGGCGATCGCGCCTTTGTAGCCTCGCTCTAGGTCAAATCGCGTTTTTCTACCAACAGTCCATAGAGCGTAGTCTGAACGCTCAGGCCGAACATGAATTCAAGCCAGATGAAGGGCAACCAGAGCAATATTCCGCTCGTCGGAAAGAGCGCCTCGAACTGAACGAGCAAGATGCTAAGAACATAGTTCAAAACGCCAAGGATCAGGGCGATTTGAAAAAGATCTTTGCTCACACTTGCTGTCATCCGAAAGGACTCGAGGATCGGCAGCGAGTGGCCGACAGTTATCCCCGTAAGTGCAAGGCTGAAACGCAAAGTCAGATAGTAAACGACCAGCGTCACACCGAATTCGAGAAAGGGAGCAAGATAAACCAGAAGGTTGCCCAATCCGATGGAAATCACTCCGATCACGAGAAAGCCGATCATCACGGCGGCAAGAATGATCATCGAAACGCCAAAGACCCGACCGACATAACCGATCAGTTCCTTCATATGCACAACGGGAAGCCAGGCTGGATACTCTTCCAGCAGGATAAAGCGGTGCCAAAGAACAGGCACCCATGACGTAAGCACCAAGAAGGCAAACATGGTGATCAAAAGATAGAACGAAGATGTTCCTTCAGGATTTTCGAGAATCTGGAATCGGCTCAGCAGGAAATAGATAATCCCTCCAAGCAAAACTGCGGGTCCGACCGAGATCTTGAGCGCATTGCCAAAGTTCCCCGTCAGCATCTTGAACGCATGTCGCAGGATCAATCTGTGCATATTCTTCTCCAGAACCCAAAATTTAGCCGTAGAACTCACGAAACACGGCTTGGGGTCAATGGCCT
>JALRIK010000219.1 GCA_023255435.1 Marivivens sp. | reverse complement strand
GGGGTTTTTCGTTTTTCCAAACCCTTGAAAAGTCATGAGCAATTCAAATATCGCGACAATCGGCCACGTCATCAACGGCCAAGTGACCCCAGGCAGTTCCAACCGCCGCCAAGATGTGACCAACCCCGCGACAGGCGCGGTGACGGGCTCAGTTTGCTTAGCCAACAGTGCAGACGTGGATGCGGCCGTCGCAGCGGCCAAAGCCGCTTTCCCCGCGTGGTCCAACACGCCGCCCTTGCGTCGCGCACGGGTGATGTTTAAATTTTTGGAGCTCTTGAATCAACGCCGCGATGATTTGGCCCGCATCATCACCGCCGAGCACGGCAAGGTGTTCACTGATGCCCAAGGTGAGGTGACGCGCGGTATCGACATTGTTGAGTTCGCTTGTGGCATTCCCCAGTTGCTGAAAGGTGATTACACCGAGCAGGTCTCCACCGGTATCGACAACTGGACCATGCGCCAAAGTTTGGGCGTTGTGGCAGGCATTACGCCGTTTAACTTTCCCGTGATGGTGCCCATGTGGATGTACCCCGTGGCGATCGCTTGTGGCAACACCTTTGTGTTGAAGCCCAGCCCGCTCGATCCCGGCGCCAGCCTGTTGATGGCCGAGTTGTTACGCGAAGCCGGCTTGCCGGATGGCGTATTCAACGTGGTGCAAGGTGACAAAGAGTCGGTTGATGCCCTGATGGTGCACCCTGACGTGCAAGCCCTGAGCTTCGTGGGCTCAACCCCGATTGCCAACATCATCTACGAAACCGGCGCGCATCACGGTAAGCGTGTGCAAGCGCTGGGTGGTGCAAAAAATCACATGGTGGTGATGCCAGATGCCGATATTGATCAAGTCGTTGATGCGCTCATGGGTGCGGCTTACGGTTCG
>JALRIK010000218.1 GCA_023255435.1 Marivivens sp. | reverse complement strand
ATGGAAAGTCAGGAAATACAAGCAGCACATCAGTTTCAGTAGGTCAAGAGCAAGGAACAGCACAGCAATATCGTGTTCGTGCAAACAATGCTCTTGGTTCTGGAGACTGGTCTGACTATTCTGATAGCGTAACCACTACATTTTCGTTTGTTCCGTTCTCAGTGTTTGGCTTCTCACCGTTCTCAGTGTTTGGCTTCTCACCATTCTCAGTGTTTGGATTTTCTCCATTTGGGTTCTCACCATTCTCAGTGTTTGGATTCTCTCCATTCTCAGTATTTGGTTTCTCTCCATTTGGATTCTCACCATTCGGATTCTCTCCATTTGGATTCTCTCCATTTGGATTCTCTCCATTTGGATTCTCTCCAGGATGTATTCATGAAGATACATTAATTACAGTACAAACTGAAGACGGAGGTCTTGCAACAAAGGCAGCAAAAGATTGTGTTGTAAATGATCGTGTTTGGGCAGGAACATTTGATGAGAACGTGGACGAGTCTATTGCAGATCCATATTCTTGGACAACAGAGTCAGTCACAAATATGACAACTGTTTCAACACGTATTGCAAACCTTCAGTCAAAGCAGGTTAATAAGACAATGACAATTAACAATGATCCTTCTAAGAAGTACTCATTAGAGCAGGGTATTTTCGTTAAACGTGGAAACGTTTATTCTTATAAAGTTACAGAAGGATTGGAAGTTGGAGATTATGTTATTTCCTTTAATCCAGAGTCAATGACATTCTCAGAAGTTCTTGTAGAATCTATTGAGGTAATTGACGGAGATGCAACAGTTTACAAGTTTGACTGCGAGCCTACAGACACTTTGATCGCTGGTAACTTGTTTGTTCACAACCTGAAGTACTACTAAAAGTTAAGATATGATGTTTG
>JALRIK010000217.1 GCA_023255435.1 Marivivens sp. | reverse complement strand
AATAGGGCTTCGTCTATCTCGCTTTTTGGGGCGCCTAGTTTGAAAAGTTCCTGCTGCTTCAAGCGGAAGAGTTCGGCTTCAGCGGACACTGTGCCACTGCCGTTCCGTGCAAGTTCAATTAGACGTTTCCACTCAGCTACTATTGGAAGCAGCCGAACCTCTGCTACCCGTTGACTGTCAGTCTCAAGCGATTGCACGAAACGAGGCTTACCAAAGGTCTTTCGAAGGCCCTGTGGTATTTCCAATACGGCATACCATCTTCGGCGGCGTTTCTGTAAATATCTGGGCATCGAATTTCCTCTTTACCACACACGCTTACCACACACGTTTCTAGTTTTATATCCTATAATATAAGGGAGTAGACGGGTAACCGTCTCGAGGGTTCGAATCCCTTCGTCTCCGCCATTACCTGAAAATCATATATTTCAATGGCTTAGGTGTGGTCTACCACACACGTTTACCACACACGTTTACCACACCTTTTGTGAGGGAGACTTCAGTGGTCTTTACTTGTGGTTTTAATTCATAGTGTCAGGAGTTCCTTCGCCTCACACGGCCACGTCTCCGATTCCCTCTGTTGACGACACCACCATGACTACTCTTTCCAACATCCAGAACAATCACCTGTCTATACAGTGTCGGTGTGGTCATCATTCGATGTTGGCTGTCTCTGACTTGATGCGAAAGTTGTCGGGCGACACCAAAGTGAGACAGGTATAGCAGCGGGCCGCTTGTCGTTCTTGTGGCCTCAAGGGTAGGAATTAATGGTGCTAACTTATGTTGAAGCACCCTAAACTTTTGCTCTTAAGACGATCAGAGCTGCTAAGTTCAAAACGCCCCCAAAAGGAGCGCCTTGTTTGATTACTTTGTAGAGTGAATGACCAAGTTACTCCTAAATG
>JALRIK010000216.1:331-930 GCA_023255435.1 Marivivens sp. | reverse complement strand
TTTTAGTGCGGTGATGCGAATGCCTTTAGCAGCGGCGTCGCGTGTGCTCTTGGCGGCGAGCGCAGCGGCTTTTTCTGTTACGGCGTCTGCAAATTTCGCGGGTTTGGCGATGTCATCCACCAAGCGCCAGTCTTTTGCTTTTTGACCGCGAATGCCTTCTGTCACGGTACAGAAGATGTCGGCCAAATCGTGGCGCACGTGACGCTTGTCGGTAACGCGGGTCAGACCGCCTGTGCCGGGCAACACGCCCAACAGTGGCACTTCGGGCAAGCTGACAGCCGATGAGCGGTCATCGATCAACAAAATTTCGTCACAGGCCAAGGCCAATTCGTAGCCGCCGCCAGCACACGCGCCGTTCACTGCAGCCAAGAACTTCAGTCCGTCGTGGGTTGAAGAGTCCTCCAAGCCGTTGCGGGTCTCGTTGGTGAACTTACAGAAGTTGACCTTCCACGCATGGCTGGATACACCCAGCATGAAGATGTTGGCGCCTGAGCAGAAGATGCGGTCTTTGGCACTGGTCACCACGACGACTTGCACTTGTGGGTGCTCAAAGCGAATACGGTTGACGGCGTCATACAACTCAATGTCAACGCCGAGGT
>JALRIK010000216.1:0-321 GCA_023255435.1 Marivivens sp. | reverse complement strand
TAGCTGTTGAGTTTGTGTTTGTAGCCGGGGCGCAGGCCACCGTCTTCGTTGAAGTCGGCGGTCAACGTGGCAACGTTGCCTTCCACTTTCAGCGACCAGTGCTGGTATTGCTCGGGATTGGTTTGATAGTCCACTCGCAATGCGGTGGTGACGTCATTCAAGGCATTCATGGCAAGGGCTCCTAAAAGTGGGGTTGTTGATCACCCATAGGAATTATTATGCATATACATGAAAAATGATGCAACTTTAAAAAATAAGTATTTACCCTATGTGCTGACATGTTGTTGCACGATTGCCAATAATTTCTCAAAGGTCTCGTCC
>JALRIK010000215.1 GCA_023255435.1 Marivivens sp. | reverse complement strand
AAGACGCGAGCAAACAGCGCCAGGAGATGCAGGCCGATCTGATCTGGCATCGGGATGACATCACGGAGGCCATCGAGTTGCTACAATCTGGGATGACGCGCGATGCCATACAGGTGCTGCAAGCATCACTGGATCGACGCAACAGAACACGCGAACAACGGAAGGTAAAACCACAAGATGCAGAGTAATATTGCTGGAATGGCCGAAGTCATCTATCATGCAAAGGAGGCCAGCGCCTTAATGCGCTGAGATTGGAAACACTATGGAAGTCGGAAGACCTACAAGCTACACACCAAAAATCATCAAGGCCGCTTGGGATTATGCCAACGGCGGATGGATTACAGCTGGTGACAAAATCCCCTCCGTCGCAGGTTTGTCCTGTGAAATCGGCATTCACCGAGACACTTGTTATGCTTGGGCGAAGGAAGACGGCAACCAGTTTTCCGACATCCTCAAGGTAATTGCGCAAAAGCAAGAGCGAGAATTGCTGAATAATGGCCTGTCTGGGGAGTTCAATCCGCCCATCACCAAGATGATGTTGTCCAAGCATGGATACTCCGACTCGGTTAAGCAGGAAGTGACCGCAGATGTGTCTGTCACGGCTTATAAATGGGCCGAGTAGTTACTATTCCATACAAGCCTCGCGGCCCGATGAAGGATTACCATAGGCGCTCTGAGCGCTTTACCTGCATTGTGGCGCACCGACGCTTCGGCAAGACTGTTGCGGCAATCAATGATCTGATCCGCACAGCTTTGACGCTTGATCGGCAGAGTGTCCGTGTCGCTTACATCGCGCCATATTACCGGCAGGCAAAGGCTATCGTCTGGGATTACGCCAAGTATTATACCAGCGTGATTGAAGGCGTTGTGATTAACGAGAGCGAACTGCGCATCGACTTCCCAAATGGCGCTCGACTTCGCTTGTTTGGCGCAGATAA
>JALRIK010000214.1 GCA_023255435.1 Marivivens sp. | reverse complement strand
TATGATTATCCGCAAGTGCGAAGATGCCGAAGGCGAAAAGGCATTTACGCTTGAAGATAAGTCGATTTTGATGGGCGAACCACTAAACCTAATTGCAAAGGTGTTTGGTGCCGTCCTTGAAAGTGTTACTGTAGAGGAACACGAAAAAAACTAAGGGGCGATCCGTTTAGGTATAATCTGATTGCACTGGCTGAATTGCTTGGCAAAACCATAGGTGAAATAGAGCAAATAAGCCTTTCAGAATATAACGAATGGATCGCTTTCTTCAAAATCAAGTCGGAGCAAAAGAACAATGGCGATTGAAAAATTAACGTTCCAGATGGACGCCGTTGGCAATGCCGTGCCTGAGATGAAAAAGGTACAGGCGCAGCTTGGTTCCCTTGATAAGACGATGATGAAAACGACCGCTAACATGAACCGTCATGTTGCGGGTATGCACAATATGGCGCGTGCTAATAAGGGTATGACACGTCAACTTGGCATGGCATCGTTACAGTTCCAAGACATGGCGGTTCAGGCGTCTATGGGAACTGATGCGCTGCGGATTATGACAATGCAAGCGCCACAACTTGCGTCTATCTTTGGGCCAAAAGGGATGATTTTAGGTGCCATTATTGCCATCGGTGGCGCTATTGCCATGATGGGTGATAATACTAAAAGGGTTTCGTTCGACTTTAAGAAATTTGCCGCAGACATGAAGACGTCAATAAAACCATATATTGACTTTGTACGGCCAGCGATTGACCTAGTTAGGAAGGGGTTTGACCTTTTATTAACTGGCGCAAAGATAGCTATAAACGGCATAATTAATGGACTTAATTATTTTTATGTCACTGTAGCAAACATACCTTCTATTGTTGGTGAAGCCTTTGGTCGTGGGGCGAAGCACATTGAATTATTTAAGACCAATTCAATTTTGTTCTTCAATGAAATGGAATTTAAATTCTTATTG
>JALRIK010000213.1 GCA_023255435.1 Marivivens sp. | reverse complement strand
GATGCCACTGAGAGCCTCAGAGACAGCCACACAGACGCCCTCTTAGAAGATGGTGGTAACCAGTCCATAGAAACTGGAGCCGCCCTTATAGCTGCCTTGGACAAAGGCTGCTCCCTCTTGTGAAAGGCTGGTGATCACGAGAACCTCGACACAGGTCGTAACATCTGATGGACTATCGGTACGTCTATCGGAAATCGATCTGTGTTTTTTCAAGTTAGCATCGGATACCTACATCGGATTAATTACTTGCCGTGACACGGCGGTGTTGCAAAAAGAAATCCGTTGTCGTACTTAGTTCTTGCTGAAAGTCCTTAGCTATGCTACTATAGGTTGAGCGGATTGCAAATCCGTGTACAGGAGTTCGATTCTCCTACTCGCCTCCACCCAGTGTGGCAAAGGATTTCCAGCGACAACCTCAGTCGGGAGATCTGAAAATGACAAAATCTTGTTCATCCGTTGCCACTTTGGAGGCCTTCGTAAATCACGAAGCGAAGCGCCTTTGGAGAGGTAATCATCTGAAGGAAAGCATCGCTAAGATGCATCGGTTTTGTGCCTTCGAATCGTATGGTTCGAGACACCTAGACACCTTCAAGCCAGCCGACATCTATGCCTTCAGTGATCATCTGATCGACATCGGTGTCTCCAAAAATACCGTGAACCACTACTTCGCTGCCATCTCCATGGTCTTCAGACATGCCGTGGACATGCAGCTGATCGACAACGCCCCCAAAGTTCGCTGGCACAAAGTCAAAGACGGGCGTCCACGGTACATGACCCCCTCAGAACTCGAAAAACTCGAAACCTTCTTTAGTAACCACCAAGAAAGCTGGATGCGGGACTTCACTGTCCTCGCAGTCAACACAGGGATGCGCCTTGGGGAGATCCTCAAGATTACCCCAGATAGCGTCAGGACTGACCAAGCCGGTACTTGGGTCTATCTAGAAGATACCAAGAATGG
>JALRIK010000212.1 GCA_023255435.1 Marivivens sp. | reverse complement strand
AGGACTTCTCAAGAAATTGAGACTCAATAAGTACTATGAACACGTTCCATATATAACAAATATTCTTAATGGTATCAAAGCTCCTAATATGCCACAGGAATTAGAAGAGCGATTACGTATCATGTTTAAGGATATTCAGAAACCATTTGATGATAACTGTCCAACCGAAAGGAAAAACTTTCTGAGTTACTCATACGTGCTCTATAAATTCTGTGAATTGTTGGGGGAAGATGAATATCTTCAATACTTTCCTTTACTCAAGTCCAAAAGTAAGTTGTATGCACAGGATCAGATATGGAAGAAAATATGCCGCGATTTACAGTGGGAGTTTATTCCGACAATATAGTAATGATCAAAGAAAACTGTCCAAATTTTGATATATGTCATCGAAGAATGCAGACAGGATTGAAAGTATGTACTTCATGTTTTTGGAGATATGAAAATCAAATTCTTGATTTTAAGGATGACATGGAATGCTTGTCTTGTCTTAACATCAAGAAATGTGTAAAGTTTAGAAAATGTCCCCACTATGTATGTTTGACATGCTTCCCAAGGTATCATAAATGTCCAACCTGTTTCAAACTTAAAGAGGCTGATACAGAAGAGTCTAATGAATGAATATGAGAAGTTCTGTGTAGATGAGGCGAAATATCATCTAGATAGAGCCAACGAGTTATTGACAGAGGGACTTCAGAATCCAAAGAAGTATTACGATGAACGAAGAGGGTTTTACGCAATATTGGCTAAGATGTTTCCTCTAATGATCCTAATGCAACAACACGACGAACTTCAACATCCTGGCCAAGATGAATCGGAAAGTTTATCAGATAGCCAACATTCAGACCAGTCAGACGAAGATAGTTACGTAATTGACACTCCGCCGCTTCATTTAGAGTCTTGATTGCCTTGAACTCAAGGACTATTTCATTATTGATTATTATGTCAGCTCTCACATTACCAACAATATG
>JALRIK010000211.1 GCA_023255435.1 Marivivens sp. | reverse complement strand
CCTTCATCTGTTCGGCAATCCAATTTGAAAATGCCGCCTGCTCTTCTGGCGACATACGCCGAAACAAAGCCCCTGCAAGCCGCTTGATCTGACGCGTGGCAAACATGGCGCTACCACCACCAATGCCGCCGAGGCGGTTCATCGCGGCCAAGGCGTAGCATTCAAGTTCTGCTGGATGCGCTGTTTCCGCCCAAAACCTCGCATCATCGCGGGCGGTCCCTTCGATGATTGGCACATAAGGCATGCCCGCCTCGTTGTCCTGCAGCCAGTCATAGCAGGCCCAAGCCACGCCTTCTGCATCATGGCGGGCCAAGCCGTTCATAACGCCAAGCGCGCGGGCGATGACATACTCAGACCGCGTGGCCGCAAAATCAGGGCTGGCCTCATATGCTTCACGCATTTCAGCGATGCGCGATGATACTGCAATCTCGGCAACGGCAGGCGGCGGCGGGAAATCGTTGTCGATCATGCGATGCCCCGAGCCTGAAAATAATCAGACAGCTTGCGCATTACGGTATAGCTGGGGTTTTGATTCTTGCCGTCCCTGATAGCCGAAAGCGTGTTGCGGTGGACGTCAACTGCCCTTGACACAACATCTAGTTTTCGATCGTGCAATTGGTCCCTTATTTGGTCTAGCGTCAACATAGCGGCTCCTGAAATTGTGCAATTTGCCTATTGACCTTAGCTATATGAACATACTATTGTCAACAAGCGGGATTTGGAGCGCGACCCGCCGCGCGCGGCACAAGGTGCCACACATGAAAGGATTTGACGCAATGTCAATCATGGAACAGGCGCGAAAGCCTGTTGACAGGCCTGTGCTTGTCACGATTTGCGGCGATGCGGGGCGGGGAAAGACAAGCCTTGCAGCGGCATTCCCAAAGCCGATTTTCATCAGAGCGGAGGACGGCATGCAGGCAATCCCTGCTGATCGGCGTCCCGATGCCTTCCCGCTGGTGCAAAACTCGGCGCA
>JALRIK010000210.1 GCA_023255435.1 Marivivens sp. | reverse complement strand
ACCGCTACTGCAACTACTGCTAGCACTCCTGCTGCAGTTACAGGATTAACAGCAACTGCAGGTGCAGGAACTATCCGCTTTGCATGGACTGCTCCTGCAGTCAACGGTGGGTCACCAATAACAGGATATAAAGTAGACTATTCAACAGATGCAAACTTTACAGCAAATGTTACTTCTATAGTAGTTGGAAATGCAACTAGTTACAGCCCTACAGGTTTAGCTCCAGAGACTACCTATTATGGAAAAGTTTCCGCTGTTAACGCTGTAGGTGTCGGAGCAGCTGCTACAGCAGTTTCTGCTTCTACTTTACCTGTCTCTGCTGCTCCTAATGCTACATCATTAACAGCTACCGCTTTAGGTTCTGTTAAACTAATGTGGGTTGCACCTACAAACACTGGCGGTTCAGCAATTACAGGATACAATGTTCAATACAGTACTGTAGAAGACTTCTCATCTGACGTTGTAAGCGTATCTTTCGCTAACGTTACTTCTGGCACTCTCGTTGGTTTAAAATCAGGAACTTCATATTATGTTCGTGTTGCTGCGAAAACCGCTGCAGGCACAGGTTCATATTCTAACACTCTTTCCGCTTCAACATGGAGTGTTCCTAATGCACCAGCGTTAACATCTGTTGTTGGTGGAAACAAAACTGTTAAATCACTTTGGACTGCACCTGTAAACACTGGTGGTTCTCCAATTTTAGGATACCGTGTACAGTATTCGACTGACCAGAGTTTCGCTACTAATGTTACCACTGTTGATGTGAAAGATGTTTTAACATACACTGCGTTAGGTTTACCTAACGACGCTGTATATTATGTTCGTGTTTCCGCTAAAACTATTGTAGGTTTCGGTGGGTATTCTGCTGCTGTTGATGTGAAAACTTTCGCACTTCCAGATGCTCCAGCGGCTTCTTTAACTTCAGGTCTAAACAGCATCAATGTTACTTGGACTGCTCCTGTAAATAATGGTGGC
>JALRIK010000020.1 GCA_023255435.1 Marivivens sp. | reverse complement strand
CTTCATTGATCGCAGGCGGTATCGCCGTGGGGATGCTTCTGGCCTTTACCCGCACCCGTCCGCAGGGCGAGATCGGGGAAATCCTTCTCAGGGGGCGTCGATGAGCAAGCCCCCCCTTCTAATCATCGCGGCAGGCGGCACGGGCGGGCATATGTTTCCCGCCCAAGCTCTTGCCGAAGTCATGCTTTCGCGCGGATGGCGCGTGCGGCTCTCAACGGATGAGCGCGGCGCGCGCTATACGGGCGGCTTTCCCGACGCGGTCGCGATTATGCAGGTCAAAAGCGCGACCTTCGCCCGTGGTGGCGCATTGGCAAAAGTCATGGTGCCGTTCACTATCGGGGCAGGGGTTCTTGCCGCAACGTGGCGGATGCTTTTCGACAAGCCTGCGGTTGTCGTCGGTTTCGGCGGCTATCCGTCGATCCCTGCGATTGCAGCGGCGACAATCCTGCGCCGTCCACGTATGCTTCATGAACAGAACGGCGTCCTCGGGCGGGTCAACCAGCTCTTTGCAAAGCGGGTGGATGTCGTGGCCTGTGGCACATGGCCGACCACGCTTCCTGACGGGATCGAAGGTATCCACACGGGCAATCCTGTGCGCGCCTCGGTTCTGCGCCGTGCAGGGGCAGGTTATATCGAACCCGGTGAATACCCGATGTCGATCCTTGTGATGGGGGGCTCACAGGGGGCCAAGATCCTCTCGGACGTGGTGCCCGCCGCGATTGCCTCTCTCCCGCAGCAGCTTCGCCAATATATCCGTGTCAGTCACCAAGCCCGTGCCGAAGATCGCTGGCGCGTGGCCGAGACCTATGCCGACGCAGGTATCAGCGCCGAAATAGAGCCGTTCTTCGACGATGTGCCGACCCGCATGTCCGAAGCGCAACTGGTGATCAGCCGTTCGGGGGCCTCCTCTGTCGCCGATATCAGCGTTATCGGCCGTCCGTCGATCCTCGTGCCATTGGCGGCTGCGATCCGTGATGAACAGACGGCAAATGCCCAAGCCTTGGTCGAAGCGGGCGGCGCCATTCGTATTCCCGAGGCCCAATTCACGGTTGAAACCCTTGCCGAACAGATTCTAAACGTGCTCGGCAATGCGCGTGGGGCCGCGATGATGGCATCCGCTGCTTTGTCCTGTGGAATTCCCGATGCCGCCGACCGTCTTGCCGCTCTCGTTGAAGAGCTCGCATTCGGCGATAAGAAAGAAGAAGAGTAAAATGAACGCTGTTACCAAGCTCCCCCTCGACGTAGGTCCGATCCATTTTGTCGGGATCGGGGGGATCGGCATGTCAGGGATCGCTGAGGTTCTCGTGAACCACGGATATCGCGTGCAAGGCTCCGACGCCAAAACCAGCAAGATCACCGACCGTCTTGCCGAGATGGGCGTCACCATCTTCGAAGGCCAAAAGGCCGAGAATCTGGAAGGTGCGGAAGTCATCGTCATTTCGTCCGCGATCAAAGCGGGCAACCCCGAACTCGACGAAGCGCGCCGCCGCGGGCTCCCCATCGTGCGACGTGCCGAAATGCTGGCCGAGCTGATGCGGCTCAAATCGAATGTGGCGATTGCGGGAACCCATGGCAAAACCACCACGACCACGATGGTATCGGCGCTGCTTGATGCGGGAAATTTTGATCCGACCGTGGTGAACGGCGGCATTATCCATGCCTATGGCTCGAACGCCCGCGTGGGCGATGGCGAATGGATGGTGGTCGAGGCCGACGAGTCCGACGGGACGTTCAACCGTCTTCCCGCGACCATTGCAATCGTCACAAACATCGACCCCGAGCACATGGAGCATTGGGGGAGCCTCGATAACCTGCGCAAAGGGTTCTACGATTTCGTTTCGAACATTCCGTTCTATGGCGTCGCCGTCTGCTGCACCGATCATCCCGAGGTGCAGTCGCTCGTCGGCAAGATCACAGATCGCCGCGTAATCACCTATGGTTTCAACGCACAGGCCGATGTGCGCGCGCTCAACTTGACCTATGTGAAGGGGGTGGCGCATTTCGACATCGGTCTTCAGGCCGAAGGCGATGTGATCGAAGGCTGCACGCTTCCGATGCCCGGCGACCATAACGTTTCGAATGCGCTTTCTGCCGTGGCGGTTGCCCGTCACCTCGGTATGAAGAAAGAGGAAATCCGCGCGGCTCTCGCCGCATTCGGCGGGGTCAATCGCCGCTTTACCAAGGTCGGTGAGGTGGATGGCGTCACGATCATCGACGACTACGGTCACCACCCCGTCGAAATCGCTGCGGTTCTCAAGGCCGCGCGTCAGGCCTCGGACGGGCGCGTGATCGCTGTGCATCAACCGCACCGCTATACGCGTCTTCATTCGCTGTTCGAGGATTTTTGCTCCTGTTTCAATGATGCGGACGTCGTCGCCATCGCCGAAGTCTATGCGGCGGGCGAAACCCCGATCGAAGGCGCAAGCCGTGACGATCTTGTGGCGGGGCTGATCCGTCATGGGCATCGCCATGCCCGCGCTCTTCTGAGCGAAGACGATCTTGAACGCCTTGTGCGCGAACAAGCCAAATCGGGCGACATCGTCGTATGCCTCGGGGCAGGGACGATCAGCGCTTGGGCGAACAACCTCCCCGCGCGTTTGGGGGCAAAGTAAGTCAGCGAGGCGGGATCAACCCGCCCGTTGATATTGAATATCAGGCGTCGTTTGCGGCGTTCTGAGGTCAGGGGGCAAGAGGCTGGCCCCGTCCAAAAGAAGGACCGAGCATTATGTCTACTTCTATTCTGATTGCATTGGTGTGGTTTGTGGCAGCCAATATCGCGGGTCTTTTGCCGTCGCGGGACAACCATTGGCGCCGCGCATATATCCTGATCGCAACGGGTGTGCCCATTCTTGGATATGTGACCTTTGAAAACGGCCCGCTCGTCGGCTTGATCTGCTTTGCGGCAGGCGCCTCGATCCTGCGCTGGCCCATCGTTTTCATGTCCCGCTGGTTGCGGGCCAAATTCCAGCGCAGCCGCGCTTGATCCGGTGTCGCCCTCCCTGTATCGACGAGGCGAATAACCCATAGGACTGTGACATGGAACTACCGCAGGTGCGCGGCACACTGACCAGAAGCAAAAGCCTTGCCGAGCTGACCTGGCTTCGGGTGGGCGGCCCTGCTGATGTGTTCTTCCAGCCTGCCGACCGCGAGGATTTGTCCGACTTTCTTGCGGCTCTTCCCGATGATGTGCCTGTCTTTGCGATGGGGGTCGGCTCGAACCTGATCGTGCGGGATGGAGGGCTCCGAGGGGTCGTGATCCGTCTGGGACGCGGTTTCAACGGGATCGAAATCGACGGCAACTGCGTGGTTGCAGGCGCTGCTGCGCTTGACTCGATGGTGGCTCGCCGTGCTGCCGAGGCAGGTGTCGACCTCACCTTCCTGCGCACGATCCCCGGCTCTATCGGGGGGGCTGTGCGGATGAACGCGGGGTGCTATGGCGAATATACCGCCGATTATCTCAAAGAGGTCACGGTCGTCCTACGCTCGGGGGAGTGTGTGACGCTCGGCAAAGAAGCGCTCAACATGCGTTATCGGCAAAGCGATTTGCCCGAGGGTGCGGTTATCGTTTCGGCAACCTTCGAAGGGCGGTCGGGCGATCCTCAAACGCTTGCCGACCACATGGCGGCCCAGCTTAGAAAGCGTGACGAAACGCAGCCGACCAAGGATCGCACGGCAGGCAGCACTTTTCGAAATCCTGCCGGTTTCTCAAGCACGGGACGTGCTGACGACACCCACGAGCTCAAGGCATGGAAGGTGATCGACGACGCGGGAATGCGCGGCGCGACACGCGGCGGGGCTGTCATGAACGTGATGCACTCGAACTTTTTGACCAATGCGGGGGGCGCAACGGCTGCCGACCTCGAGGGATTGGGTGAAGAAGTGAGAAAAAAGGTTTACGATTCAAGCGGTATCACGCTAGAATGGGAAATCATGAGGGTCGGCGAACCGGCTCCGAACGAATAAGAATACCGGTCACAAGACCACAGCCCACAGGCAAGGGCTTTATAACGAACGACGGGTCACAAGGCCCGCAAGCAGAGGCGGTGGGAATGTCGAGCAAGGCAGCCCCTAAGGTGTGTGTGTTGATGGGTGGTCCATCCGCAGAGCGAGAGGTGTCTCTCAGCTCTGGTCGCGAGTGTGCCAAGGCGCTCCGCGCCGGCGGTTTTGACGTGGTTGAAATCGACGCAGGGCCGTCGCTGGTCGAGAACCTCAAAGCCGCCAAGCCTGATGTCGTCTTCAACGCCTTGCATGGTCGCTGGGGCGAAGATGGCTGCGTTCAGGGTATTCTGGAATGGTTGCGGATTCCGTATACCCATTCGGGCGTTCTGGCGTCGGCTTTGGCGATGGATAAGGCCAAGGCGAAAGAGGTTTACGCAGCTGCCGGATTGCCGATTGTGCAAAGTGTTCTGGCGCGGCGCGACGATGTGGCCAAGGCGCATGTTCTGCCGCCGCCCTATGTGGTGAAGCCCAACAACGAAGGCTCGTCCGTCGGGGTCTATATCGTCCACGAAGGTTCGAACCAACCGCCGCAGCTGTCCGACGAGATGCCCGAGACGGTGATGGTCGAAACCTTTGCGCCGGGCCGCGAATTGACCACTGCGGTGATGGGGGAGCGCGCACTTGGCGTGACGGATATCATCACCACGGGTTGGTATGACTACGCCGCGAAATACGAGGTTGGCGGATCGCGCCACGAGATCCCTGCGAATATCCCCGACGAGATCCGCGATGCCTGCCTCGACTATGCGGTGCGGGCGCACAACGCGCTTGGCTGTCGCGGAATGAGCCGCACCGATTTCCGCTGGGACGAGAGCCGCGGTCTTGACGGGCTTATCCTTCTTGAAACGAACACCCAGCCCGGAATGACCCCGACCTCGCTCGCGCCCGAGCAGGCAGCCTTTGCGGGTATCGATTTTGTAGACTTGTGTAAGTGGTTGGTAGAGGACGCCTCATGCTCGCGATGAAGATGCGCCGTGATCCGACGCCCTCGCGATGGGGGTATCGTTACCAGCGTTGGATGCTCTCGCCGTTTTATCGGACGCTTATCAAGGTCGGCATCCCCATGACCGTTGCGGGTCTTGTTACGGCAGCGTGGCTGGCAAGCCCCGACAATCGCGCGACCCTTGTGGCAAACTACGAAAGCCTGCGCGAAGCGATCCAACATCGCCCCGAATTCATGGTGACGGCGGTGGCCATCGACGGAGCCGAACAGCGTCTTTCGGACGAGGTGCGAGAGGTGCTCGGTCTGGCGCTTCCGCTGTCGTCCTTCGACTTCAGCCTCGAAGAGCTCCGCGAAAAGGTCGAGGCCTTGAATGCGGTCGAAAGCGCCACTTTGCGCATCAAGCCGGGCGGTGTGCTTCAGGTTCATGTCGTGGCCCGCACGCCTGTAGCCGTCTGGCGCGGGGACAACGGACTTCATCTCATCGACGCCGAGGGCAATTTTGTCACGGCCATCGAAGCGCGTTCTGATCGTGCCGATCTTCCCCTGATCGCGGGTGACGGTGCCGAGGATCACATCGCCGAGGCGATGGCTCTTTTCGCGGCTGCGACGCCTGTTTGGGACCGTGTGCGCGGTCTTGTCAGAATGGGCGAACGTCGCTGGGACCTTGTCCTTGACCGTGACCAGCGCATTCAGCTCCCCGAAGAAAATCCGGTGCGCGCGCTCGAGCGCGTCATCGTAATGGCGCAGAGTCAGGACCTTCTGGAGCGTGACGTTTCCGTCATCGATTTCCGACATTCAAGCCGGCCAACGATCCGGCTCAACGAACAAGCCGCAGCAGAAATGCGGCGCATAAACGCGGCAGTATCCGGGACAGGTAACTAAGATGAGGCACCTCTACGAAGCCCAGCGGGCAATGAGAAACATGCGTCAGGCAGCAATGCAGCGCGGTGTTGTGGCTATTCTTGATATCGGCTCTTCCAAGATTGCTTGTCTCGTTCTGCGGTTTGACGGTCCCGAGCGGTTTCGCGAAAGCGAAGGTGTGGGATCGCTTGCGGGTCAGTCCCAGTTTCGCGTGATCGGCGCCGCGACCACCCGTTCTCGCGGAGTCTCCTTTGGCGAGATTGAAGCGGTGCAAGAGGCCGAGCGCACCATTCGCACCGCCGTTCACGCTGCACAAAAGATGGCCAACGTCAAAGTGGACCACGTCATCGCCTGTTTCGGCGGCGCGCGTCCGCGGTCTTATGGGCTTGATGGCCGCGTCGAGATCGACGGCCAGATCGTGACGGACAGCGACATCGGTCGCGTTTTGGCGGCCTGTGACATGCCCGATATCGGCGAGGGCCGCGAGGTGCTCCATGCACAGCCTGTGAATTTCGCTCTCGATCATCGTTCGGGGCTGGTCGATCCGCGGGGGCAGGTGGGCAATGAACTTGCCGCCGATCTGCACCTTCTGACCGTCGAAGGCTCTGCGATCCACAACCTTCTGCACTGTATCAAGCGCTGTGACCTCGAACTCGCGGGGATCGCTTCGTCTGCCTATGTCTCGGGCATCGCCTCTCTCGTCGAAGACGAACAGGAACTTGGCGCGGCCTGTATCGACATGGGCGGTGGCTCGACGGGCCTGTCGATCTTTATGAAGAAACACATGATCTATGCCGACAGCGTGCGCATGGGCGGGGATCACGTGACCAAGGACATTTCGCTTGGGCTGCAAATCCCTATGGCGACCGCAGAGCGGATCAAAACCTTTTACGGCGGTGTCGTCGCCACAGGGATGGACGACCGCGAAATGATCGAGATCGGTGGCGACACGGGCGATTGGGAGCGCGACCGCCGCACCGTCAGCCGTGCCGAGTTGATCGGCATCATGCGCCCGCGCGTCGAAGAAATCCTCGAGGAAATCCGCGCGCGCCTCGACGCTGCGGGCTTCGAGCATCTTCCCAGCCAGCAGATTGTTCTGACGGGCGGCGCAAGCCAGATCCCGGGCCTCGATGGGCTTGCCAGCCGTATCCTCGGCCAACAGGTCCGTCTCGGTAGGCCGCTCCGTGTTCAGGGCCTGCCGCAGGCGGCAACGGGACCCGCTTTTGCGGCGGGCGTGGGCCTCACGCTCTTTGCGGCGAACCCGCAAGATGAATGGTGGGACTTTGAAATCCCCGCCGAACGCTATCCGTCGCGCTCGCTCAAACGAGCCGTCAAATGGTTCAAAGACAACTGGTAATACGCAAGATATTGCCGATCACGCTATAAGAAGCGGAAATCCCGTAAAAATCGTCAAGATTTTGCGGGATTTTTATGTTTTTTCCGTGACGTTCAGGCAACATCGCGTTAGAATCAATGTAACATTCGGCGAAAGAGCCCGGCGGGACGGGCCTAAAAATTACAGGCGGTAAGAGTATGGCACTTAACCTCTCCATGCCCGGGCAAGAAGAACTCAAGCCCCGGATTACTGTTTTCGGTGTTGGCGGCGCAGGCGGCAACGCAGTAAACAACATGATTGAAAAAGAGCTCGACGGCGTCGAGTTCGTGGTCGCAAACACCGATGCCCAAGCGCTGCAGCAATCGCGTTCGCAAGCGCGTATCCAGATGGGCATCAAAGTCACCGAAGGTCTTGGCGCTGGTGCGCGTGCGACGGTCGGTGCGGCTGCGGCAGAAGAAAGCATCGAACAGATCGTTGACCACCTTGCGGGGGCACACATGTGCTTTATCACCGCGGGCATGGGCGGTGGCACCGGGACGGGTGCTGCTCCGATCATCGCTCAGGCGGCGCGCGAGCTTGGCGTTCTGACGGTCGGTGTTGTCACCAAGCCTTTCCAGTTCGAAGGCGCAAAGCGTATGCGTCAGGCCGAAGAGGGCGTTGAAGCCCTTCAGAAGGTCGTGGACACGCTGATCATCATTCCGAACCAGAACCTGTTCCGTCTTGCCAACGAGCGCACAACCTTTACCGAAGCCTTCGCAATGGCTGACGACGTTCTTTATCAGGGCGTAAAGGGTGTGACCGATCTTATGGTTCGCCCCGGTCTGATCAACCTCGACTTTGCCGATGTTCGCGCCGTGATGGACGAAATGGGCAAAGCGATGATGGGCACGGGCGAAGCCGAAGGCGAAAACCGCGCGATCGAAGCTGCGGAAAAGGCCATCGCCAACCCGCTTCTCGACGAAATTAGCCTCGAAGGCGCACGCGGTGTTCTTATCAACATCACCGGCGGTCACGATCTTACGCTGTTCGAGCTTGATGAAGCCGCGAACAAGATCCGTGAAAAGGTCGATCCCGATGCAAACATCATCGTGGGTTCTACCCTTGATACCTCGATGGAAGGCCGTATGCGCGTTTCGGTCGTCGCAACCGGTATCGACGCTGTGCAGAAGCGCGAAGAAACGCCGCTTCCGCGCCGCTCGATGGCAGAGCCGCTCACCCAGACTGTCAGCGCAGAAGCGCCGCGCCATGTCGAGCCCGCTCCTGCACCCGTAGCGCAAGCTCCGCGTCAGGCGGCACCTGTCCAACAGGAACGCACCCTGTTCGACGACAGCTTTGAAACCGCATCCGAGCAGGCTGAAGACATCTTTGATGACTTCGAAGACCAGCCCGCAGTGGCAGAAGATGATCTTCCGCCGCCCGCATATCAGCCGCGCCCCGAGCCGACGATGCAGGCTGCTGAGAGCTTTGTCGCTCCGCGTGCACCTGCACCCGGAACGCCCTCGCCCGAAGCTATGGCGCGTCTCCAGCATGCTGTAGCGCGTCAGCCCCAAGCGGCTCAGCGTCCGGCTGCTCCTGCACCGCAGGCACAACCTGAACAGCAGAAGGCACGCTTTGGAATCAACTCTCTGATCAACCGCATGACGGGTCAGAATGCCGAGGCAGAACAGCGCACCCAGCCGCAAGTTCGCGCCATCCGTAACGAAGACCCCGAGCTTGACCCTGAGCAAGAGCGCATAGAAATCCCTGCGTTCCTTCGTCGTCAGGCCAATTAATTCAGTTTGAAAACAACGCAAAAGACCGCCTTCGGGCGGTCTTTTTCTTTGTGACGCAAGGTTATTTTCGCTGTGTTACAATAGGGGCGGAATTGTTTCAGGCGGTTGTAATCTGTGAGTTGTTCCCAGAACGGCAAAGCCTTACCTCTCTGGCAACGAAACAGCCGAGGGCACTCCGTGCAAACGAGCCTACAGTCGCAAGTCACCTTCAACGGGATTGGTCTCCACTCGGGTATTCCTGTCGCGATGACCGTCCGTCCTGCGCCAGCGGATACGGGTATCGTGTTCCGCCGCATTGATGTAACTGGCGACAACGAGATTGCCGCTCTTTGGTCGAACGTCAGCCAAGAGGCGCTGAACACCCGTATCGTCAACGCAGAAGGCGTGTCCGTTGCGACCATCGAGCATATCATGGCAGCGCTCAGTGGCTGCGGCGTGCATAACGCATTCATCGACATCGATGGACCCGAAGTGCCCATCATGGACGGCAGTTCGGCTGAATTCGTCGCGGCTTTCGTCAGGATCGGCTTGGCGGAACTCGATGCGCCGCTGCGCGCGATCGAAATACTGCGCGAGGTAAAGGTCGCGCGCGGCGAGGCGGTCGCGTTGCTTCGCCCGTCGAGTGAACTTTACATGTCGTTCTCGATCGAGTTTCCCGATCCTGCCATCGGAGCCCAGACCAAAGCCATGTCGCTTGCCAATGGTGCTTTCGTGCGCGAGCTGTGCAACAGCCGTACCTTCTGCCGCAATTCGGATGTAGAAGCCATGCGCAAGGCTGGCCTTGCCCTTGGCGGTTCGCTCGAAAATGCGGTGGTCGTCGAAGGTGAGAGCGTTCTGACGCCGGGCGGTTTGCGTCACGGCAACGAAGCAGTGCGGCACAAGATGCTGGACGCTTTGGGGGATCTTTTTACCGCAGGCGCACCGATCATCGGCGCCTATGAAGGGGTGCGCGCAGGTCACGCGTTGACCAATGCGCTATTGCGTGAAGTCTTCTCTGACCCGCGCAATTATCGCCTTGTCACCTGCGCACCTTGGCAGGTCGCGCGGCTTCCCGGGGCGGGGCTGAGTGTACGTGATCTCATGGCTGTTGCCTAGAGATTGAACTCCTTGGTGCAACGTATATCCGCCGAGAGAGCAAAAGGCATTTTGCCCCAAATTTTTATGTGCTAGACCTTTTCGGGACAAAGGGCTCGGCTCTTTGAATGACACACCAAGAATGTCGGGGGCGCGGTAATGTCAGGCGGCAAATTTGACGCAAAATCAAAGCTCAAGACTGGGGCGCTTCTTGCGGTGCTCTTGGTTGTTTCCGCATGCGGCAAGTTCAACAATCGTCCGGATGTTCCGCTTGAAAACTATACGCCCGAAGAAATCTATCAGCGCGGCGAATACGAACTGGAACGCGGCGATGAAAAAGATGCGGTGTTTTACTTCAGCGAGATCGAGCGGCTCTATCCCTATTCCGAATGGGCCAAGCGCGCCTTGATCATGCAGGCCTATACTTATCACCGTGATCGCGACTATCCCAACAGCCGCGCCGCGGCACAACGCTTTGTAGATTTCTATCCCGCTGACAAGGATGCCGCCTATGCGCAGTATCTTCTCGCGTTGAGCTATTACGATCAGATCGACGAAGTGGGCCGTGATCAGGGGCTCACCTTCCAAGCGCTTCAGGCGCTGCGTGCGGTGATCGAGCGTTACCCCGATAGCGAATATGCGCGCTCGGCGATCCTCAAGTTCGACCTTGCCTTCGATCACCTCTCTGCCAAAGAGATGGAAATCGGCCGCTATTATCTCAAGCGAGAGCATTACACCGCTGCGATCAATCGTTTCCGCGTGGTGGTCGAGGACTTCCAGACCACCTCGCAGACGCCCGAAGCGCTGCACCGTCTGGTCGAGGCCTATCTTGCCCTCGGTCTCAACGAAGAGGCCCAGACCGCAGGGGCAATTCTCGGCCATAACTTCCCTTCGACCGAGTTTTATCAAGACAGCTACGCGCTTCTCACGGGCAAGGGGCTTGAACCCAAAGCCTTTGACAATAACTGGCTTTCTGCAATCTATCGCCAGACGGTCAAGGGCGAATGGCTCTAAGTCATTAACGAGGCACAGGTATGCTCCGCGGGCTCGATATCCGTGATATGTTGATCATTGATCGGCTGGAACTTGAGTTTCAGCCGGGTCTCAATGTGCTCACAGGCGAGACAGGGGCGGGCAAATCAATCCTTCTCGACTCGCTCGGGTTTGTGCTGGGATGGCGCGGCCGCGCCGAATTGGTGCGTGCTGGGGCAGAGCAGGGCGAAGTGACCGCTGTTTTCGACCTCCCCGATGGACACCCCGCCGAAGCGCTTCTTGCCGAATTCGGGATCGAGCACGAAGGCGAATTGATCCTGCGCCGCGTGAACACGACCGACGGCCGCAAGACTGCATGGGTCAATGATCGCCGCGTCTCGGGCGAAGTGCTACGGCAGTTGTCGGACACATTGGTTGAGCTTCACGGACAGCATGACGATCGCGGGCTGCTCAATCCGCGCGGTCACCGCCAGCTTCTCGATGCCTTCGCAGCGAATGACGCGTTGATCGCAAAGACGGGCGAGGCGTGGCGCGCGCTCTCCAAGGCGCGCAAATCTTTGGTAGAGGCCGAGGCCAAAGTCGCCGAGGTCCGCGCCGAAGAGGATTTCCTGCGCCATGCCGTCGGCGAGCTGGACAAGCTTGCCCCCGAACCCGGCGAAGAGGCCAAGCTTGATACGGACCGCCGTCTGATGCAGGCCGCAGAAAAGATCAAACAGGACGTCGCCCAAGCGCTCAATGCCCTTAGCTATGATGGGGCAGAGGGTATGATCGCCTCGGCCAATCGGTGGCTCGAAGGGGTCGTGGACAAAGCCGAAGGGCGGCTTGATGCGCCACTTGCGGCGCTTGAGCGCGCGATGGTCGAGCTTGCCGAAGCGCAAAGCGGTGTCGAAGCCTGCCTTGATGCGCTGACCTTCAATCCTGCCGAGCTGGAGGATTGCGAGGAGCGTCTTTTTGCGATCCGTGGTCTTGCCCGCAAGCATGGTGTGCTGCCCGACGACCTTGCCAAATTTGCCGACGACTTGCGCGAGCGTCTAGCGGTGCTCGATGCAGGCGAGGCAGGACTGGGCAAGCTGGAACAGGCCGTAAAAGAGGCCGAGGCCGCCTATGACGGGGCCGCCTCTGCTCTTTCGGACGCCCGCCGCGAGGCCGCAGGGCGGCTTGATGCCGCCATGGCCAAAGAGCTTGCGCCGCTCAAGATGGAGCGCGCGGTTTTCGTGACCGAAATCACCCAAGGCGATGCAGGACCCGAAGGGCGTGACGAGGTGAACTTTACCGTCGCCACCAACCCCGGATCACCCGCAGGCCCGCTCAACAAGATCGCGTCGGGGGGCGAGCTGAGCCGTTTCCTTCTGGCGCTCAAGGTGTGCCTCACCCAAGGTGTCAGCGGCATGACCATGATCTTTGACGAAATCGACCGCGGTGTGGGTGGCGCGACCGCCGATGCCGTTGGCCGCCGTTTGGCCGAGATCGCCAAGGGTGGTCAGGTGCTTGTCGTGACCCACTCGCCGCAGGTCGCTGCGCTCGGTGGACACCATTGGCGCGTCGAAAAGCGCCAGACTGAAGATGCGACCACTTCGACAGTGGTGCCTCTGACGATGACTGACCGGATCGACGAGATTGCCCGCATGCTTTCGGGGGATCGTATTACGGACGAAGCGCGTGCCGCGGCGCGTGCGCTGATGCCGAGCTGATCACGGTACGACTTTTCCGGGGTTCAGGATACCTTGGGGGTCAAGCGCGGCTTTGATTTCGCCCATCAGGTCCCAAGCCTCCCCGTGCTCGGCGCGCATGTAGCCGAGCTTCCCCATTCCGATCCCGTGCTCGCCCGTGACGGTGCCGCCGAGCGCCAGCGCCCGTTCGGCCATGCGATGCGCAAGGCCTTTCGCGATCTCGCGCTCTTTGGGGCTGTTTTCGTCCATCAAAAGGATCGCGTGGAAATTCCCGTCCCCGACATGCCCAAGGATCGGGGCAGGAAGGCCGCTTGCTTCGATATCCGCTTGGGTTTCGCTCACCGCGCGGGCGAGTTGGCTGACGGGAACGCAAACATCGGTGACAATGGCCCGCGAGCCGGGGCGAGAGGCGAGGATCGCCCAATAAGCCTTGTGGCGCATTGACCAAAGCCTGTTGCGGTCCTCGGTCTTGGTGGCCCAATCGAATCCCGTCGCGCCGTGGTCCTTGGCGATTTCTCCAAAGAGTTCGGCCTGCTCTGCAGTCGCGCTCTCGGAGCCGTGGAATTCGATCAGCAAATGCGGTTTGGCGGGAAAATCCGCACCCGAATAGGCATTTACCGCCAAGGCTGTTGCCGCATCCACGAATTCGATCCGCGCCATGGGAATTCCTGTCTGGATCGTTTCGATCACCGCTTCGACCGCCCCTTCAAGGCTTTCGAAGGCGCAGACTGCGGACGAGATGCTCTGCGGTTGCCCCTGAAGCCGAAGGGTAAGTTCGGTGATGACCCCGAGCGTGCCTTCGGAGCCGACGAAGAGACCGGTGAGGTCATATCCTGCCGAGGATTTGCGCGCCCGCGTGCCCGTGCGAATGATCCTGCCATCAGCAAGCACCACCTCAAGCCCGATCACATTGTCCCGCATGGTCCCATAGCGCACCGCCGTGGTGCCGCTGGCCCGTGTTGCGGCCATGCCGCCGATCGACGCATTCGCGCCGGGATCGACAGGAAAGAACAGCCCCGTACTGCGCAGCTCTTCGTTAAGAGCTTCGCGCGTGACGCCCGGTTGGACACGGGCATCCATATCTTCGGCGTTCACTTCGATCACCCGATCCATGCGGGACAGATCAAGACAGATTCCGCCCTTGATCGCGAGCGCATGGCCTTCGAGTGATGTTCCTGCCCCCCACGGCACGACAGGCGTATTCGATGCCGTGCAGATCCGCAGGATTTCCGCCACTTCCTCGGTCGATACGGGAAAAGCGACCGCGTCGGGCGGGGTGAGGGGAAAATGGCTTTCCGAGCGGCCATGATTGTCGCGTTCTGACTTGGAGACAGACAGACGATCTCCTAGTAAGGTTGCAAGCAAGTGAAGTGTGCTGTCGGACGTCATGGTGTGCCTTTCTCTTTGGCGAAAGACTAGGACAAGACGCAGCAAGGCGAAAGATACGAGCGTATGGTTGAGCAGAGTAAGAATCCGGTCTTGGTCGTTCTGGCGAACTGGAAACAGGAGGCGCTGCTCACGCTTCGGATCATTCGCAAACAAGGTCCCTCTCAGGCTCAGTTCTGGGTGTTTGCGCTCTTTCTCGGTCTTTTGGGCGGCGGGGCGGCTGTGCTCTTTCGCACAGGGATCGAGAGCCTTCAGGCCTTGGTCTATCAGACCGACAATGTCGCTTGGCTCTATCAAAATGTGGATCGTCTCGAATGGTATTGGATTGTCCTAATTCCGACCTTTGGCGGCCTGTGCGTTGGGCTCATCCTTGATCGGTTTACCCAGGACGGGCGGGTGCATTCGGTGGCCGATGTGATTGAAGGGGCGGCGTTGAACCAAGGCCGTGTCGACGTCAAAGCGGGGGCCGCCTCCGCAGTGGCGAGTTTCATCACTCTTTCGACGGGGGGCTCTTCGGGACGCGAGGGTCCAGTCGTGCACCTTGCTTCAGTGATTTCGAGCGTGGTCTCCAAGTGGATTCGCGCAGATGGCGTCACGGGCCGCGATCTCTTGGGGTGCGCAGTTGCGGCGGCGGTTTCTGCATCGTTCAACGCGCCGATTGCGGGGGCTCTCTTTGCGCTCGAAGTGGTGCTTCGGCATTTTGCCGTCCATGCCTTTGCGCCCATTGCAATCGCATCGGTGACAGGCGCCATCGTGAGCAGGCTTGCGCTTGGCGACAATCCCGAATTCACGATCTCCTCACTGACCGCTTTGCGATTTTACGCTGAAATACCCGCTTTCATGATCCTCGGGCTGATCTGTGGCCTTGTGGCCTATGCCCAGATCAGAACGATCTTTTTTGCCGATCATTTCGCAACCCTCGTTCAAAAGGCTTTGCATCTACCCCGCTTTTTGCGGCCTGCGACGGCGGGGCTGCTTCTTGGGGGTATTGCGCTGGTCTTTCCGCATATCATCGGCGTGGGCTATGGTATCACGGCGGATGCTTTGTTCGGACGGCTGGGGTTCTGGACGGCCATTCTCTTTGTCGGGGTCAAGATCATCGCGGTGGCGATCACGATGGGAGGGCGCATGGGCGGCGGGGTGTTCTCGCCTTCGCTCATGATCGGTGCGCTGACGGGGCTTGCATTTGGTCTCTTTGCAACGTCGCTTTTCCCCGAGCAGTCGGGGTCAGCCACGCTCTATGCGCTTGCGGGTATGGGAGCGGTTGCGGCCTCTGTTCTCGGCGCACCGATTTCCACCACGCTGATCGTCTTTGAACTCACTGGTGACTGGCAGACGGGTCTGGCGGTGATGGTTGCGGTGTCGCTCGCCACGGCGCTCACATCGCGGCTTGTGGACCGCTCGTTCTTTCTGACACAGCTCGAGCGGCGCAATGTGCACCTTGCTGCGGGACCGCAGGCCTATCTTCTTGCGACTTTCAAGGTGGCGGGCATCATGCGCAGCCTGAATACCGACACCGAAGTGGACCAAGAGGCCTGCGCCGAATTGATCGCCCAAGGCATCTATGTCGAACCCGATGACACGCTCGACAAAGCCATGCCGCTCTTCGAGCAAAGCGGTTCGAGCATCGTCCCCGTGGTGAGTTTCACCCAAAAAGATAGCCCCCCGACATTGCGGGGGGCTGTGTTCCACGTCGATGCCCTGCGCGCCTTCAATCGGGCTTTGGCGGCTGTTGCCGCCGAAGAGCACTCCTAGGTCTCAGACCTGTTCGATTGCGACCTTGGCGGGATAGAAGGACAGATAGCCTTCGATTTCCTTGAGTTCTTCGCGCGCCTCTTCAAAGGACCAGACCGCGTCTGCAATCGGCCCGCTCTTGGCGACGATGTTGTAATAGGTTGCCGTTCCCTTGTGCGGGTCGGTCGCTGCGGTTTCGGACTTGTCCAAAAAGGCCATCGCGACATCGGTTCGAGGGAAATAGATCGCGGGGGCGAAACCTTCTTCGTTCAGTTCAAGCGCACGTGCGGTTTCACCGATAACTGCGCCACCGGCACGGACGACCCAAGTCCCGTTTGCAGGACGTATCTTTATATGGTCTGCCATCGAGGGCTCCTTTCATTGCGAAGAGCGGCCAAAGCTATTGACCGTCAGGGATAGAGGCTCGTTGTGACAATAAAACGTCAAAGTGGGGCGCAAGCGCGCTCAAGCCAATGCTTGGCCTCACCGTCTACGCGAGGCCCGATAAGCCGCAACGTAGCGGCATGATACCCATCAATCCAGTCTTTCTCGTCGTTCGAAAGGAGACCTGCGTCTATCAGTCGCCGATCAAGCGGCACATATGTCAGAGTTTCGAAGTCCAGTTGCTTGCGGTGTGCATCACCCCCGACCAGCGTTTCGGCCTCTTTCACGACGATCAAGTTTTCGATTCGGATGCCGAAAGCGCCTGCGCGGTAGTATCCCGGCTCGTTCGAAAGGATCATCCCGGGTTCGAGCGGCACGTCGGACAATCTGCTGATCCGCTGGGGTCCTTCGTGGACGCACAGGTAAGAGCCGACGCCGTGACCGGTGCCGTGGTCGAAATCGAGCCCGTCACTCCAGAGCGCAAAGCGGGCGAGGGCGTCGATATGCTGGCCAGCGACGCCGACGGGAAAGCGCGCTCGGCTGATAGCGATCATGCCTTGCAAAACGCGCGTATAACAGCGCCGTTCGTCCGCGCCCGCCGCGCCGATGGCGATGGTTCGCGTGATATCGGTGGTGCCATCAAGATATTGCCCGCCTGAATCCACGACGATCAGATCGCCCGTGGACAGAGTGCGGTTGGTGCCTTCGGTCACGCGATAATGGATCACGGCGCCGTTCAGTCCAGTTCCTGCGATCGTATCAAAGCTGATATCGCGAAGCGCATTGGTATCGCGCCGAAACCCTTCAAGTGTTTTGACAACGTCGATTTCGGTGACGCCGCCCTTGTGCGCTTCGGCATCGAGCCACGCAAGGAACCGCACCATCGCCGCACCATCGCGAAGATGTGCCTCGCGCGTGCCCGCGATTTCGACAGGGTTCTTGCGGGCTTTCGGCAATTCGCACAGATCGGGCGCCTTGACCACGACACGACCCGCGCAGGTCAGCGCGGTAAGAACGCGTTCAGGACAGCTTTTGGGATCAATCCGCACGGAACCTTCGAGCGCGGCAACCGCAGAAAGGAAATCGTCCATCGGTCGAACCGATACTTTGGTGCCGAGATGACCCAGAATGTCGTCCGCTTTGCCGTCGGGCGCAAAGAGCTCGGCTGTGCCGTTGCTGTGCAAGAGGGCAAAGCTTTGCGGAACGGGGTTCTTTTCAATGTCGTTGCCGCGGATATTCAGGAGCCATGCAATCGCATCGGGAAGCGTAATGACCGCACAAGCCTGCCCCTGTTTCTCGAGCACGGCAGACAGTTCGGTGATTTTGTCCTCATGGCTTTGGCCCGAAAACTCGATCGGATGGGCAAAGAATTTGGCGCTCGGGCGGGCGGGCCGATCCGTCCAGATCACATCAACAAGGTTTTTGGTTGGTTTAAACTCGATCAAAGGGGCGGCTTCGCGCAGTGCGGCGATTTCCTTGACCGTGTGGAGCCATGGATCAAAGCCGATCACCTGACCTGCGCATCCTTGGTCCATCAACCAAGCGGAGAGAGACACTTCGGGCCAGTGAACCGGCGTAAAGTCCTCTGCCACCTGATCCAGCACCTGAAGCCGATAACGGCCGTCGATGAAAACACCCGCAATCTTGTCCAGCACGGCGCAAAAGCCAGCAGATCCCGTAAAGCCCGTCAGCCAAGCCAGCCTTTCGTCGCAAGGGGCAACATATTCGCCTTGGAACGCATCCGCGCGCGGCACCAAAAAGCCATGCAGCCCATTGTCTTTGATCTGTTTCCTCAGCGCAGCGAGGCGCGGAGGACCCTGTTCAGGAGAGGTCGGGGCCGTAAAGCTTTGGAACATCAAGAAACCTTTTTCATACCCAGCACGCGCGCGCGCTTGCGCGGATCGGAATCAAAAAGCGAGGCAAGCTGCTCTGTCATCGCGCCCGCAAGTTGATCGGCATCGGTGATCGTTACGGCACGTTGATAATAACGCGTCACATCATGGCCGATCCCGATCGCCAAAAGCTCGACTTGCTTGCGCTTTTCGATCATGGCGATCACATCGCGCAGGTGTTTTTCAAGGTAATTGGCGGGGTTGACCGAAAGCGTCGAGTCGTCCACGGGCGCGCCATCCGAGATCACCATCAGGATCTTGCGCTGTTCGCGGCGTGCCACAAGACGGCGGTGTGCCCATTCCAGCGCCTCGCCGTCGATGTTTTCCTTGAGAAGTCCCTCTTTCATCATGAGGCCAAGGTTCGCACGGGTGCGCCGCATCGGAGCGTCCGCGCCCTTGTAAATGATGTGGCGCAGGTCATTGAGACGGCCCGGTTGCATCGGACGACCCTCGGCCAGCCATTTTTCGCGGCTGAGCCCGCCTTTCCACGCTTTGGTGGTAAAGCCGAGCACTTCGACCTTGACCGAGCAGCGCTCCAGCGTGCGTGCCAGAACATCCGCACAAATCGCCGCGATCGAGATCGGGCGACCACGCATCGAACCAGAGTTGTCGAGGAGCAGCGTCACAACGGTGTCGCGGAACTCGGTATCCTTTTCCCATTTGAACGACAGCGGTGTCGTAGGGTTCGCGACCACGCGGGCAAGGCGGCCTGCATCAAGGATGCCTTCTTCCTTGTCGAACTCCCAAGAGCGGTTCTGCTGGGCCTGAAGACGGCGCTGAAGCTTGTTGGCAAGCCGCGAAACCGCCCCCTTGAGTGGTTCCAATTGCTGGTCGAGATAGGCGCGCAAGCGCTCGAGCTCGGCAGCTTCGGCAAGCTCTTCGGCGCCGATTTCTTCGTCGAACTCGGTTTTGTAGACTTCGTAATTCGGGTCGGCGTCCGAGACGGGCGGGGGCGGCGGCGGATCGAGCGGGGCCTCGCCCTCGGGGGCTTCGGCCTCTTCGTCGTAATCCTGATCCGACAGATCGTCTGCGCTTACCTCGGCTTGGGATTGGTCCTGTTGCTGGTCCTGAGATCGTTCGGGGTCGGCTTCGGCCTGCTCCTGTTGATCTTCGTCCTCGCCAGTGGAATCGGGGGTTTCTTCCTCTTCCTGTTGTTCTTCGGCTTGGTCCTGCTGGTCCTCGTCCTCTTGGTCGGGGTCGTCACCAAGCTGATCGGCATAGCCAAGGTCCGAGATGATCTTGCGCGCAAGTTTGGCGAATGCCTTCTGGTCGTTCAACACGTCGCCGAGACCTTCGAGCGCTTCGCCTGCCTGATCCTCGATAAAGCCGCGCCAGAGGTTCATCACGTTGTCTGCACCAGCCGGAAGAGGGCGGCCCGTTGCAAGGTGGCGCACCAAATATCCCGCTGCGACCGAAAGAGGGGCTTCGGAGGAGGTGCGGATTTGCGAATAGCCTTTGCGCGCGGCCTCGACACCGATTTTCACGTCGATATTGCTTGCCGTGCCCGGCATGTGCTGGGCACCGACGGCTTCGACGCGAGCGGATTCCATCGCGTCATAGAGATCGCGGGCCATCTGGCCTTGGGGCAGATAGCGGTTGGCAATTGCGGCATCGTGGAATTTGTGGCGCAGCGCAAAGGCGTCCGCAGTGCCACGCGCGAGAAGCACCTCGTCGCGGGTCATGCGGCGGCTGATCTGCGGCAGGCGCACGTTATCCTTGGTCTGGCCCGGAGGGTCGACCGAGTAAGTCACGGTAAGCTCCGCGTCCTCCGCCATGACCTTGGTCGCTTCGGCCAGTGCCTTTTTGAACGGATCGGCTGGGTTGTCGGTCGGTTTGCTCATGCGGGCCGCTTTCTTGACGTCTTCAGAGGGCAACCTAGTGCAGCATCGGGTCAATGACCAGTGGGCGAAGACGGCCTTTTCACCTCACGAAAGCAGCAAAGCGCGGCATTCGTCGATTTGCTGTGTTGCGCGTGCCATGGACCAGAGCGCCTGGTCGCTGTCGGTCGCGAAATAAGCCGAAGTGAGGAGTTTCGATTGCGCCGCTTTGGCGTCGATCCGCCAAGCGAGCACCCTCGGCCCTTGACCGTTGGGCATGATGGCTTCGACGAGCTCGATCATCATATCCCTAAGCTGCCGTGTCTCTTCTGATGCGGGGCCATCGGTCAGCCATTGGAACTCCATCAGTGCAGAGAGCCGACCCGTGCAGGAGGCAAAACGATAGAGCGGATCATCTATCACGCCAGCCGCAGTCGGCTTTGGGGCGAGGGCGCTTCCAAAGACGCAAAACAGCAGGAACAGAAAAGTTTTCAAACCGCTCATAAGTTGAGCTTTGACGCAAAATTTCCGCCAATCAACTGTGCAGTTTAAAGACTATCCCTTCGCAGAGGGGTGAAACGAAAAAGACCCGCCGAAACGGCGGGTCTTTTAAAAACAGCATGGCGAAAGTGCCTTAAATTGCGACAGATGCCGCGCTTTCTGGCAGTTCTTCGTCAAAGCAGCGCTGATAGAACTCGGCCACGGTCTGACGCTCGAGCTCGTCACATTTGTTGAGGAATGTCAGGCGGAACGCATAGCCGACGTTGCGGAAAATCTCGGCGTTTTGCGCCCAAGCAATGACGGTGCGCGGCGACATAACGGTCGAAAGATCACCCGCCATGAACGCGGTGCGGGTCATGTCGGCAACCGTCACCATCTGGTTGATGGTCTTGCGGCCCTTTTCGTTGTTGTAGTGCGGCGCCTTGGACAGAACGATCGCTGCTTCGGCATCATGGCTGAGATAGTTCAGCGTAGCGACGAGCGACCAGCGGTCCATCTGCGCTTGGTTGATCTGCTGGGTGCCGTGATAGAGACCCGTGGTATCGCCAAGACCGACGGTGTTCGCCGTCGCGAAGAGGCGGAAATAGGGGTTCGGCGTGATGATCTCGTTCTGGTCGAGAAGCGTTAGTTTGCCGTCATGCTCCAGAACGCGTTGGATCACGAACATCACGTCCGCGCGGCCCGCGTCGTATTCATCGAACACGATCGCAACGGGGTTACGGAGCGCCCAAGGAAGAATGCCCTCGTGGAATTCAGTGACCTGAACCCCGTCACGCAGCTTGATCGCATCCTTACCGATAAGATCGATACGGCTGATGTGGCTGTCGAGGTTCACACGAACGGCGGGCCAGTTCAGACGGGCGGCAACCTGTTCGATGTGCGTCGATTTACCCGTGCCGTGATAACCCTGAACCATGACGCGGCGATTGTGGCTGAAACCTGCAAGGATCGCGAGCGTCGTGTCTGGGTCGAATTTATAGGTCGAGTCGATTTCGGGCACACGCGACGTGCGCTCGGCAAAGCCCTTGACCTTCATATCCGTGTCGATGCCAAAAACCTCGCGGACCGAGATTTCTTCGGTGGGCTTTACGTTCTGATCCGTCATCGTTCGATCAATCCTAGTCTAAATCCAGAGAGGCAGCGCCTCGGGTCGCTGTGCAACATATCTCGAAGAGCGGCGAGTAAAAGGGCAAAGCGCGTCTTTTTGCGGCTTTTATCGTCACATCCGATGGTTTCGGCGGCCTTGGAAACAGTGAGTTGCGCAGCCAACTCTGGCGAAATGGGTGAAAATTGGCGATAGAAGCCTATCAGGTCCAAGAGGAACAGGCGTGCGTCAGAACTTTCGCAAGCTCAGATTACCGTCACGCGGCGAACGCAATATTGCATTCGCCTATGTCCTTTTGTCTGTCTTGGGGGCGCTCATCGCCTTTGTCTCGGTTATTCGACTGCGCAATGTCGGGCCGTTTTTCGACATCGGTCTTTTTGAAGTCTGGGTCAGTCTGGCGGGCGCCAGTGGCGCTGTGCTCGCGCTTAAGGCGTCGTCCCGCTTTATGGGGCAGGTCGGGGTCAAAGGGTTTGCCTTTGCGCTCTGGGGCGCCTTTTACCTCAGTCTGGTTGGATCGCTGGTTGCGGGCACTCTTGTGCTTCCGGTCTATGGCACGATGTTCGGGCCCTTCACTCTTGCCGTCACGCTCATCGGCGCGCCTATTCTGGCTGCGGCTTGGGTGTCTGCGGTGATGCTGGCCCATCTCACCTTTGTGGCCTATCGCGAAGAGTTGCGTCACGAAGAGCGTCTCACGCGGCTCCACAGCGCCCGCACTTAGGGGCGCCGTGGCAGTTTTGAATGATCAGTCCGCGAAATGGCGGCTGCCCTTGATCTGATCCCAAGCCCAGACGACCTCGGTCAACTGATCCTCGTGCGAGCGGTCCCCACCGTTCATGTCGGGGTGGAGCACTTTGATGAGCGACTTATAGACCTTGCGGATCTCGGCCTTGCTCATGGTGTCCTTGGCATCGAGAATCTCGATGGCTTTGCGCTCGGTCGGAGGCAGACGGCGCGTGCCGCCATTGGCCTTGCCGGGATTGCGCGTGGCGTTTTCGCCCAGCACTTGATGGGGGTCATCCACGCCCAGGCGGGCCCAGGCCCGCTGCTCCTCGGACTTCTTGCCGAAAGGCTTGGTCTCGCGTTCCCAGACGCGGTCCTTGCTGAACTGGGCTTCAAGCTCCGCCTCGGTGGCGTTCTCGAAGAAGTTCCATTTGTTGTTGTACTCGCGAACGTGGTCTTTGCAGAACCACAGATAGTCGTCGAGCACATCAGGGCTCTTGGGTGCGCGGTATTGACCCGATTCCTCGCATCCCGGATGTTCGCACACGCGGGTAGAGGTATCGAACGCACCAGACATCCCGCGGCGGCCCCGTGGGTTTTTCTTTTTTGAGGCCGACACCGAAATGTCGAAACCGAAAGGGTCAGTCTTGGACATATGCAGCCTTATCTTTTCGACTCGGAGCAGCGAGTTTAAACCAAGCGCCAGAAGTTTGAAGGGGCAGAGGAGAAAATAATGGGTCTTGCCAAAGAAATTGAATCACGTCTGATCGCAGCATTTTCGCCTGAACACCTTGAAGTCATTGATGAAAGTGATGGTCACCGTGGTCACGCAGGCTATCAGGAGGGCGGCGAAAGCCACTGGCGCGTGATCATCACAGGCGACGGTTTTGACGGAATGAGTCGGATTGAGCGGCATCGCGCGATCCATTCCGCGATCGGAAAAGACATTATCGAGCGGATTCACGCTCTGGCGATCGATATCCGCTAGGCTTTGGATTCGGGGCTTTCGGGCGCTTCGGCCTCGGTCTCGGGCAACACCTCTTCTTCCACTTCGACCTCTGGGGTAGGAGCTGGGATGATCGCAGCGGGGGGCACTTCGGCCGCCTCTGCGATTTCACGGACAAAGACCAAAAGATGCTGGAACGTGGTCGACTTGCCCGTCAGACCGCTGCGCTCTTCGATGGGAAGCGTATCGGAACGGAGGTAATACCAGCCCTGCGCGCCCATGTCGTTCATGATCTCTTCGACCGAAACGGCAAGCTTGGCATCCGCAGTTTTGGCATCTTTGGTTTTGGTGCCTTTACGGGGGGCGGGAACCACTTTGTATTCGTAGCGCGTCATCTCGTATCTCCGATTGAAACGTGGCTGACCCTAGCACCGCTTTGGTCTGTGTCCAGCCGAAGCGTTCGGGACAAATGAAAAGCGCGCCGCGAAAGCTCGGGCGCGCTTTCCGAAAACGGTCGGGCTCTTAGTTGAAGGTCGAAAGATAAGCCCAAAGGTTTTCAGCATCTTCTTCCGAGCGGACCTTGAAGCTCATTTTCGAGCGGGCTTTCTTGTCGCCGGTGGTTTCGCGGAGCCAATTGGTCGGGTCCTGAACATAGGGCACAAAAGCCTCTTCGGTCCAAACGGTCCCTGCGGCACCTGCGGCTACGATGGCATCACCATAGTTGAAACCCTCGACAGAGCCGACAGTTTTACCCGAGAGCCCGAAAAGGTTGGGGCCCGTTTTGCCGCGACCTGCAATTACGTTGTCGCCGTCCGCGATCATATGGCAGCTGACGCACTGGCGATCAAATGCCTCGGCGCCTGCTGCTGCATCGCCTTCTGCGAATGCGGGGGCTGCCAGAACGGCGAGAACGGCGGAAACTTTCAAAGTCTTCATCAAAGGACTCCTTTGGTTGTGGTGCATCATCCGCACCTTGGGCGCAAAATAGATCAGACGCGCGCAACCTTAAACCCCCCGTGCTAATCCGTCGCGGCGACTTTGGTCGTGTGTCTTTTGGGCTGGAAAAAGACGGCGAACCTTGTATTGGGCTGCGCATGAATTCGAACGACGACACATTGATCCCTGTTTGGCGCGACGGAACGCTCGTGCCGTTCGGCAAGCTCGAGGCGCACCGTTTGGGCCTGCGCCATAAGGCCGTCAGCGTGTTTTTGCTCTCCCCTCGGGGTGTTCTTCTACAACAACGCGCTTCGGGAAAATACCATACCCCCGATCTTTGGGCCAATACCTGTTGCACCCACCCGCACTGGGACGAAGCGCCCGAAGCCTGTGCCCATCGCCGTCTTGCCGAAGAGCTCGGGATCAAAAACGTCGGTCTCGAATGGCGTGAACAGGTGGAGTATCGCGCAGACGTGGGCGGCGGTCTGACCGAGCACGAAGTGGTCGATATTTTTGTGGGGCATGTCGATGACGCTGCGCCGCTTGCCCTCAACAAAGACGAAGTTCAGGCGACGCGCTGGGTCTCTCGCGCGCGTTTGGAAGCGGAAATCGCCGCCGCGCCACAGATCTTCACCCCGTGGCTCAAGATTTATCTTGCCGATCACGAGCGCGCGATTTTCGGCTAGCGCGACACTTTAAGTATTTTGAAATCGGAATGTTTCATGTAATGAACCTGAAAAAGGAGTTCATTATGACCAGATCATTCAAAATCGCCGCTGGCGTCGTCGCCCTTGGTCTTGCGGGCGGGGCCTATTTTCTGGGTCAAGAGCATGCCTTTGCACAGATGACGCATGGCGCGGGCATGGATCATTCTGCAATGCACGCGCAAATGCATGGTCAGGGCGGCTCCGTCGATCATAGCGCTATGGGGATGCCCGGTCTGCGCGGCATGGATGCCACCGATCAAGAGAGCACCGAGCTTGCGATCATGTTCGACGGTTTCAAAACGATGACGCGCACGGTCGAGAACCTTGAAAACGGTATCCGCACGGTGACCGCCTCGAGCGATCCCGAAGTGATGGACGCTTTGGTCAGTCATGTCACAGGCATGATCGCCCGTGTCGAAGAGGGCCGCGATCCCAAGATCATGGTACAAAGCCCGACGCTCGATATTTTCTTCATGCGGGGCGAAAATCTTGTGAACGATATCGAGATCACCGAGCAAGGCATCGTCGTAACCCAGACCACCAATGACCCCGAGTTGGTCGCGGCGCTGCACAAACACGCGGGTGAAGTCACGCGCATGGCCGAAGGCGGCATGGACGCGCTCCATCAGATGATGGCGGAGCGCTGATCAATCGCGGATTACGTTTCCTGTTTCGGCGCGTCCGGCACGGGGAACACCGCATCATAGATCCAATTGAACGAGAACGCGTAGACGAGATAGAAAACCGTAAGCGCGAGATCCATCACAAGCGCGGTCCAAAGACCGACGCCAAGGTAAAACGCGATAAACGGCGTGAGCACGAAGAGAAGCCCGAGCTCGAACAAAATCGCGTGGAAAATACGGATCGGAATGGTTTTGCGGACCGTGCCCCGAAAACGCAGCATCGCGTGATCGAATACCCAGTTATAGGCATAGTTGAACACCATTGCGATGGTCGCGCTTCCGACGGTGATGACGCCCATGTCGGTCATATTCTGTTCGAAAAGCAACGCGCTTGCAGGGGTCGCGATCATGATTGCGATGATTTCAAAGGATATCGCATGACGAATCCTGTCGGCCGTGTTGCGCATGGTTTCAAAAGCCTCAAACAAAAACGGCGGCCAAAAGGCCGCCGCTTTTAATACTCAAAATTTGATCAAAGACCAAGTTTTTTCAGGACCAACTCGTTAACCGCCGCAGGGTTGGCCTTGCCGCCGGTGGACTTCATCACCTGACCGACGAACCATCCCGCGAGTTTGGGGTTGGCTTGGGCCTTTTCGACCTGAGCAGGGTTGGCGGCGATTACTTCGTCGACTGCTGCTTCGATGGCGCCGGTGTCGGTGACCTGCCTCATGCCGCGCTCTTCGACGATGGCTTCGGGATCACCGCCTTCGGTATAGACGATCTCGAAAAGGTCCTTGGCGATTTTGCCCGAAATGTCGCCCTTGGTGATCAGGCCGACGATCTTGCCGAGTTGCTCGGGCGAAACGGGGCTGTCCTCGATGCTCTTGTCGTCCTTTTTCAGACGGCCGAAGAGTTCGTTAATGACCCAGTTCGCAGACAACTTGCCGTCGCGGCCTTCGGCGACCTTTTCGAAGTATTCGGCATTGGCAACTTCGGCGGTCAACACCGAGGCGTCATAATCCGAAAGCCCCATGTCGCTCATGAAACGAGCTTTTTTCGCATCGGGAAGTTCAGGAAGAGACGCGGCAATGTCATCTACCCACGCCTGCTCGATCTCGAGTGGGAGAAGGTCGGGATCGGGGAAATAGCGGTAGTCATGCGCTTCTTCTTTGGAGCGCATCGAACGGGTTTCGTTCTTGTCTGGATCATAAAGGCGGGTTTCCTGCACCACCTCTTTGCCATCCTCGATCAAGGCGATCTGGCGGCGCGCCTCGTATTCGATGGCCATCTGGATAAAGCGCATCGAGTTCATGTTCTTGATCTCGCAGCGCGTTCCGAGGTGTGAGAAGTCGCCCGTTTCCATAAACCTCTCATAGGCCCCGGGCTTGCAAACCGAAACGTTCACGTCCGCGCGCAGGTTGCCGTTCTGCATGTTGCCGTCGCAAGTGCCGAGATAGCGCATGATCTGGCGCAGCTTACCGACATAGGCGGCGGCCTCTTCGGGGCCGCGAATATCGGGGCGCGACACGATTTCCATCAGCGCAACGCCCGTGCGGTTGAGGTCGACAAACGACATAGAGGGGTCCATGTCATGGATCGACTTGCCAGCATCCTGTTCGAGGTGGATGCGCTCGATGCGGACGCGGCGCGCGGTGCCGTTGCCGAGTTCGACCAGAACTTCGCCTTCCCCGACGATGGGGTGGTAAAGCTGCGAGATCTGATAACCCTGCGGCAAATCGGGGTAGAAGTAATTTTTGCGGTCGAAGGCCGACCAAAGATTGATCTCGGCCTTGAGGCCAAGCCCCGTGCGCACCGCTTGGGCGACACAGCCTTCGTTGATGACAGGAAGCATGCCGGGCATGCCAGCATCCACAAAGGCCACATTCGAGTTGGGCTCTGCGCCGAATTGCGTCGAGGCGCCCGAAAAGAGTTTGGCTTTGGTTGCGACCTGAGCGTGCACCTCAAGGCCGATCACGAGTTCCCAGTCGGAAGTCGCCCCCGCAATCACTTTGGGTTTCGGGGCTTCGTAGGTCAGGTCGAGCATCTTTTCCCAGTCCTTTGGCTTTGACAGAGGTTCTCTAGGCCCATCGGGCTTTGGGTTCAAGTCATCTCACATGAGCGAAGAGCCGCCAATTCCTGTAATTCGCCACAAGATTGACTCGACTCAACGCAGGAGTGCAGGGCACATATTGCGCCGACGGTAACAACTCGGCTTCGGGACATGGTATCATTGATGCGCGCTGCACTTTGTGCGGCAATAGGTCTGAGCGCGGCAGCCTGTGTAAAGGCGCCCGAGATCGAACAGCCTTCTGTGCTGCCCGCTATGGCTTGGGATCATCGACCCGAGGCGGAAGAGTGGACCGAAAGCGCGCTTGCCGCTCTCAAAAACCATGGCGCGCCACTCCTCAGCGAATATCCCGAGGACATTCAGGAATGGTGTCCTGGGTATTTCACCGCAGATGAAAATGATCGAGCCGCCTTTTGGGCAGGTCTCTTTTCCGCATTGGCCAAGCACGAAAGCACTTGGAACCCCGAAGCTTCGGGTGGGGGCGGTGCGTGGATCGGGCTGACCCAGATCAGCCCCCGCACGGCCAAAGGCTATGACTGCAACGCGCAAACTGTCGATGCGCTCAAGGATGGGGCCGCCAATCTCTCTTGCGCGATCCGTATCGCCGCCGTGACGGTCCCCCGCGACGGCAAGGTCGCCTCCGGCCGAGAGGGGCTTGCTGCCGATTGGGCGCCGTTTGTGAATTCGAAAAAACGCGCCGAGATGATTTCGTGGACGCGCGAGCAGTCCTATTGCCAAGGGTGAAAACAGGCGTCCCGCGACACTTGCCGTGCAAAGCATCGCAGGATTTTAGCGTTTCCCATTGACCCAAGCGGCCGAGAACGCCACTTCGTTACAAAAGACTTTGATGGGAACGAAGATGAGCAATCCGCTATTGAACGACTGGTCCACACCTTTCGGGCTTCCGCCTTTTGACGAGATTTCGGATCAGGATTTTGCGCCTGCGATCGATGCGGCGCTTGACGAGGCCCGCGCCAATATCGCCGCGATCACGGCAAATCCGGACGCACCGAGCTTCGAGAATACGATCACGGCGCTCGAGCTGGCGGATGGACGACTAAGCGCGGTTCTGGGGGCGTTTTACACCTTGGCGGGCGCAGACAGTAATCCCGAGCGCGAAGCCCTGATGCGTGAGTTTGCCCCGAAACTTTCGGCCTATGGCTCTGAGATTTCATCGAACGAGGCGCTTTTCGCCCGTATTGACGCGCTTTGGAACGGCCGCGAGGCGCTGGGCCTAACGGACGAACAAGAACGTGTTCTCATGCTCACCCATCGTGGTTTTGTGCGTTCCGGTGCCTTGCTCAAAGGCGCCGAGGCGGAACGGCTCAAAGAGATTAAATCACGGCTCTCCGTTCTGGGCACCGAATTCACCCAGAACCTTCTGGCGGACGAGCGCGATTGGTTCATGCCCGTGACCGAGGAAACGCTTGCGGGCCTGCCCGATTTTGTGGCCTCTGCTGCCCGCTCTGCAGGCGAGGAAAAGGGGCAGAGCGGTCCTGTGATCACCCTAAGCCGTTCTCTGATTGTGCCGTTCCTCCAGTTCTGTCGGGACCGTTCCCTGCGCAAGACCGCCTATGAGGCGTGGACCGCAAGGGGGGCGAATGGCGGGGCGACCGATAACCGCGCGATTGCCGCCGAAACGCTCAAGCTGCGCGAAGAGCGCGCAAAGCTCTTGGGGTATGAAAGCTTCGCGGACTTCAAACTTGAAACCGAGATGGCGGGAACGCCTGCTGCCGTTCGGGACCTTCTGATGCAGGTCTGGGCTCCCGCCAAGGCTGCCGCGGAAGCGGACGCCAAAGTGCTCGAGGCACGTCTTGTGGCCGATGGCTTTGCCGCACCGCTCGAACCGTGGGACTGGCATTATTATTCTGCGCGCCGCCGTGAAGAGGAGCACAGCCTCGATGAGGCCGCGATTAAACCCTATTTCCAGTTGGACAAGATGATCGAGGCGTCCTTTGCCTGTGCCTCGCGTCTTTTCGGCCTTCAATTCAAGCCTGCCGAAGGTCCGCTTTATCATCCCGATGTGCGCCTATGGGAGGTGTCCCGCAATGGCGAGCACGTGGCTCTATTTGTGGGGGACTACTTTGCGCGGGGTTCCAAGCGTTCGGGCGCATGGTGCTCGGCCATGCGAAGCCAAAGCCGCAGCAACGGCGATGTGCGGCCCATCGTGGTGAACGTTTGCAATTTTGCCAAACCCGCAAAAGGTCAGCCCGCGCTTCTTTCCTATGATGACGCGCGCACGCTGTTCCACGAGTTCGGCCACGCGCTCCACCAGATGCTGTCGGATGTCACCTATGAAAGCATCAGCGGCACTTCGGTCGCGCGCGACTTTGTCGAGCTGCCCAGCCAGCTTTATGAACATTGGCTCGAGGTGCCCGCCGTGCTCGCCGAATTCGCACTTCATGCCGAAACAGGCGCGCCGATGCCAAGCGATCTTTTGAACCGCGTGCTGGCGGCTGCGACCTATGACACGGGATTCCAGACGGTCGAGTATGTTTCTTCCGCACTGGTCGATCTTGCGTTCCACACGGGCGCGGCCCCCGCCGATCCGATGCAGAAACAGGCCGAAGTGCTCGAAGACATCGGGATGCCCCGCGCGATCCGCATGCGCCACGCCACTCCGCATTTCGCCCATGTGTTTGCGGGGGACGGATATTCGAGCGGATATTACAGCTATATGTGGTCCGAGGTGATGGACGCGGACGCCTTTGCCGCTTTCGAAGAGGCGGGGGATCCTTTCGATCCCGCGCTTGCCGCCAAGCTGGAGGAGTTCATTCTCTCCAAAGGCGGTTCGCAGGATGCGGCGGAGCTTTACACACAGTTCCGCGGGCGGCTCCCTGGAGTCGAAGCGCTTCTCAAAGGGCGGGGATTGCTCAACGCAGCCTGATCAGCGGCGATCGTCGTCGGGGTGGCGTTCTACCCCGATGGGGTCCTTGTGGATCATGACGTCCGCGCTTGGATAGGTGCTCACGATCTTGCGCCGAAGTGCGGCTCCTATGGCATGGGCGTCATCAAGGCTCTGGCTGCCGTCAAGTTCGATATGCATGTTCACAAAGACGCGGCTGCCTGCTTGTCGTGTCCTGAGGTCGTGAAACCCGTGCACGCCGGGGAAATCGTCGGTGATCTTGCCGATCCCGTCGATCATTTCCTCGTCGGCGGCACGGTCCATCAGAGCATCCCAAGCCGCTTTGCCGATCTTGAAGGAACCCGCAAACATCAGCGCGGCGGCCATAAGGGCCACAATGCTGTCGATGGTCCCGAGCCCGAAGCGGGACGAGACCCAGAGCGCAACAATCGCCCCCACATTCGGAACGAGATCGCCCACGTAATGGAGCGAGTCTGCCGCAACGACCTTGTTGCCCGTTTTGCGCGCCACAAACCGTTGCCACAGCACCAAGCCAAAGGTGAGGAGGATCGAAAACACCATGACGGTGATCCCCGCGCCTTCGTCTGAAAGCGCACCTGCCTCGCCCGAAAGGAGCCGTTTGACCGCGACATAGGTGATCCAGCTCGCCGATCCCGCAATAAAGAGAGATTGGGCGAGAGCGGCAAGATCCTCGGCCGACGTATGGCCGAAGGCATGGTCTTCATCTGCGGGTTTGGCGGCATAGCGGATCGCGATCAGGCCACCGATCGACATCATCAGATCAAGCGCCGAGTCTGCAAGCGTGGCTGCAATCGCCACCGATCCTGTGAGCGAAAGCGCCCAGAGTTTCGCAAACACAAGGATCAGCGCAACTGCGACGGAAAATATCCCCGCCGACATGTTCAGGCGCGTGTGGTGTGCTTGGCTCATGGGCCTACTCTAGGAATTCGGGTCAAGAGACGGAAGGATTATTCCAGCACTTCTTCGGGGTCCACCCCCCAAATCGCCGATTTGGGCACCCAGCCGTCATAGCCGTCCGCATCGATCTCGCACCATGTGGGGGTGCAGCCTTTGAGACGTGCGATCACACCGCTTTCCAACAGAGCGATCTGCGTGCTGTCTTCGCTGGCGCGTGAAAAGACCGGCTGCATTTCCTCGTCGACGATGACAGTGCGCACACCCGACAAAAGCGTAAAGTGGATCCAGCCGCCAAGTCCCTCGCGGTCGACGACGCGGCGCCA
>JALRIK010000209.1 GCA_023255435.1 Marivivens sp. | reverse complement strand
CAGACTGTGATGCTCGTGGGTATCAACTAAAGAAGTCCAAAGAACTTGCTGGCCTTGGGTTCTTCCCTCCAAGCAAGGCGTGGGTATCTGCGAATGGGTTTAGCACGAGCAAGGACAACTTGGATGTGTTGATCGCAACAGCACACAACAACAATATGGAGAGTGCAGTGAGCTTCCTGACTGACCTCAAGCGTCTGTCTGCTGTTAGCTCATACCTTTCGTCCTTCGTGGAAGGCATTGACGTGTACACTAAGCCTGACAACTTCCTTCACGTAAGCCTGACACAGCACATCACTGCAACAGGACGCTTCTCTGGGCGTAACCCGAACATGCAGAACATGCCTCGTGGTGGTACGTTCCCTGTGAAGAAGGTGTTTGTGTCTCGTTGGGAGAACGGCTACATCATGGAAGCGGACTTTGCTCAGCTAGAGTTCCGGGTTGCTGCATTCCTTAGTGGTGACGAGGTTGCTAAGGCCGAGATTGCCACAGGGTTTGACGTACACAGCTACACTGCTAAGGTTATCACCGATGCAGGACAGCCTACTTCACGTCAGGCAGCTAAGGAACATACCTTCGCACCTCTCTTCGGTGCCACGGGTTATGGTCGCAGTAAGGCAGAAGAGGCGTACTACATACACTTCATGGAGAAGTATGTGGGTGTAGCTGAGTGGCATAAGAGACTTGCTGATGAAGCTATCCGCTTTCAGAAGATCACAAACGTATCAGGTCGGCAATACGCTTTCCCTGACGTAGAACGCAGGATGAATGGTGGTGTGACACACTTCACGATGATCAAGAACTACCCTGTGCAGGGCTTTGCTACGGGTGACGTTGTTCCTGTCGTTCTGATTAAACTTGAGGAGAGGCTGAGCCACCTCAACTCTTGTCTCGTCAACACGGTGCATGACTCTGCCGTGATTGACATCCATCCTGATGAGAAAGATGAAGTTATTCGCATCATTAATGATTTGAATAGTGGACTCAA
>JALRIK010000208.1 GCA_023255435.1 Marivivens sp. | reverse complement strand
ATGTCATTAGTATGTCAAAAAAAAACCGAATAGCTATAGTCAAGCCCGAAGATTATTCATATACTATTCCTACACAATATTCAAAAGGGGAACGTGTATGAGCATCGTGCCAGTCAGAGGTGAGGCGATTCAAGGCGCTGAGGTGTCATGGTTTGCGCCGCTCTGCTCGGACGACTTCCGCCACCTTGGGGTCCCGTCTGATGATTTACGCAGCAGTTGGGAAAACACCCGAGACATCTTGCTGCGAGCAGAATCCCTGGGTTATCGCAACATTTTGTGTCCGTCCTCGTACCAAGTCGGCCAAGACACACTGACTTTTGCATCGGCGGTGGCACCACTGACCAATCGCATGAACTTGCTGGCGGCGATTCGCTGCGGCGAACTGCACCCCGCAATGCTGGCGCGAACCGTCGCGACACTCGATCATATTTTGCAGGGCCGCTTAACGCTCAACGTGATCTCATCAGATTTTCCCGGCGAGCAGGCCGACAGTGCTTACCGCTACCGTCGCTCCTGGGAAGTGGTGGAAATCTTGAAACAGGCTTGGACGCAGGACGAAATCAATTACGACGGCGAAATTTATAAGCTGAAGGGGCTCTCTACGGACCCCGTCCGCCCTTACCAAATCAATGGGGGCCCGCTGCTTTATTTTGGCGGTTACAGCCCCGATGCCTTGGCGCTTTGCGGCGCACACTGTGACACCTATCTGATGTGGCCCGAGCCAAAGGACATGTTGGCGCAGCGCATGCGGGACGTCCACGCGCAAGCTGAAAAACATGGCCGCCTACTCGACTACGGACTGCGCGTGCACATGATTGTGCGTGACACGGAGCAAGAAGCCCGAGAGTATGCCGACGAACTGGTTTCAAAATTAGACGATGCAGCAGGCGCTGCGATTCGCAACCGCGCGCTCGATGCCAAGAGCCTAGGGGTTTCCCTGCAAAGCGCCAACCGTGAACGGGCAGACGAAGACGGCTATGTCGAGCCAAAC
>JALRIK010000207.1 GCA_023255435.1 Marivivens sp. | reverse complement strand
ATGTTAGATATTAATGAGTTTGTTGGAGGAGACTTTAGATCAAACGAATTTACTAAGACAGAAATTGATAATAGCTTAATTGGCGACTTTACACAATGGCTGCGTCTAGTAGACAACGATTATACTGATAATTATTTTTATGATCGTAACAACGATTTTACCTTCAACTATTCTAATATGAATACACCTGCTGGTCAACCGTTGCCAGGATTTTGGAGAGGCGTATATATTAGAGCATTTGACACTGACCGTCCTCACAGCCATCCGTGGGAAATGCTAGGGTTTAGTATTAAACCAAGTTGGTGGGAAGCAGCGTATGGTCCAGCACCGTATACTAGTGATAACTTAATTCTTTGGAAAGATTTAGAAGCAGGTAAAATTGCAGAGCCAAACAAACAAGTAATTTTTAAACCTAACTATGCTCGTCCAGGTCTAACAAGTTCTATTCCTGTAGACAGCCAAGGACGTTTACGTTCTCCAATTGGTTCAAGTTACGCAAAAAACTTTAACTTGAGATATACAACACAGAACTTTAAATTTGGTGATCATGCTCCTGTAGAAACAGCATGGCGTCGCAGTTCTGAATATCCGTTTGCAGTGCTAACTGCATTCTTGTTAAACAAGCCTGCAAAAGTTATGGGCTTAGGTTTTGATGTTTCAAGAACTAAGCGTAACTTAGCAGGACAATGGGTTTATACTGATACAAACAGACCTATCACATTATCTGATCTAAAGTTACCAAATACATATAATGCAACTACCCGTGTTCTTACTGCTGGTTTAGTAAACTATGTTTATAATCTTGTAGCTAGCGATATATTAAATGTTTACGCTGATTATAAAACTGATCTAGTATCAATAACAAATCAGCTAGGCTTTAAAGTTGCAGGATTTACTGATAAAAAGAAATTTAACTTAATCTTAGATAGCAGATCGCCGACACAAAGTCAGGGACGCAGTGGAATATTTGTACCTCAAGAAAACTATGATATAT
>JALRIK010000206.1 GCA_023255435.1 Marivivens sp. | reverse complement strand
CTCTGCTGCTGTGATAGCTTGGCTACATTCCATCTGGCTTTCATAGACCAAGCGGGCCTGTAACTCTTGGCCCTGCACTTGGTAAGACAGGATTAGGACGGTGAAAAAGGTTACTGTCATTGCTCACTTTCCTTTGCCGATGTTGGTTGCCGATCCTTACTCACCCTTGCCTCCTGTTAGTTCTGCGAGGGTGGTGCGTAGGGCCATTGCATCCCACCAAGCATTATGTTGCACCGCGCCTTTCAGCGTCGTTGGGTAGCATTCCACGTTGCGAACGATGAACGTCATCTGCGGGAAGTCATTTGATTGCCAACCGCCGTCAAAGCCCGTGCTGATGGCGCGGCAAAAGCGGCCAATGTCCACGGGGCTGTCTGCGATGATCGTGGGGTTCTGGCAGTCGCCAATGAAATGTCGCAGATAGGGTCCGACATCTTCTGGGTGCATGTTGTAACTCTCCTCCGCCTTATGGGCGGATAGGACAGAGACGACGTTCTCAATTACCCAAGGGTCTTTTGCTTTCTCTATCACCGTAATATGGATGCTTTTTCCGTCATCCCGCACCATTGCGACACTAAGAAGCGGGCCATTGTGACCGTCAAACTCGCAGTCGATGTAGAATGTTTTGTTACTCATCTGTCTTTCCTTTCAGTTCTGCGAGGGTGGCGTGGGCAAATTCCAGCACTGACTTTGGGTTAATTTCATTTGTCGATAAGCTGAGAAGTTCAATCAATCCCTCTAGAGCCTCCACCGCCTTCGCCAGCTTTGCTTCCAGTTCTTCGATGCGGTCGGCTCGGACGTATTCCGCATAAAAGTAGTCTGGTGCGTTATCTGGAAAATGAAGCCATGTCCTCCGATCTTCGCTGTTGTAAGTATTTGCGTGTCCACATTCGCTCTCAATTTCAATCCGTTCAGGTGCTTCACTCATCATCGCCTCCTGTCAGTTCTGCGCGGATGGCGGCGGCTATAGCTTGCCCCGCTGCCTCTAGCCCGCGTCGGTATTG
>JALRIK010000205.1 GCA_023255435.1 Marivivens sp. | reverse complement strand
CTCCTCCATTATTTGGTGTTGTATTAGGATTATCTAAAGTATATAATAATTGTCCTGTGGTCACATTGTAAATGTATGCTTTACCGTCGTTACCTCGTTGAGGAGAGGTATTGTCTTCATACCAAGCACCCACAATGCAATGAGTTTCCGTTGTTGCAACGGCATTACCAAACTGGTCTTCGCCAGCTTGAACAGTTGAGGGGTTTGGATTGTCTAAAGTAAATGCTACTGTATATGATGTCCAATCGGGACCAAAGGATAAACTAAACTCACTAATATCTGCATCAAATGAAGCACCATCAGATGCAATGAATCTCAACTGGAACGTTCCAGCATCAGCGCTGTTTGTACTAGGAGTAATTGTAAACTCTGAACCATTAATTGATACCGTAGTACCTCCCAATGAACCGCTAACTACTTCATATGACCATGTGATATCATGTCCATCTGCATCTGTTGCTGCCAACGTAATAACTGTCGGTGTACCATCAGACGCCAATGTATAAGTTGCACTAGGTCCAGAACTAATCACCGGAGCAGTATTAGACATTGAGAACTGAGATGTGGTGACAAGTGTATTGGATCCGTCTGTCGCTTTGAACGTGATACCAAATGAACCGATGTCTTTTGCTCTGGTACTTGGTGTGATTGTGAATACATTATCTGCTTGAGTAACAGTAGCAGTTCTTCCCAATGATCCGGATGTTACTTGGTATGACCATGTCGGTGATGTCAATCCAGTTTGCGATAGAGTGATGACAATAGGTGTTCCGTCGGTCGCAAGTGTATAAGATGAGTTTGCACCAGTGATTGAAGAAGCTGCACCACTAATCGTCGCAACGTTATACCATCCAGTACCACTCCAAAGATACAATCTATTTGTTTCTTGAACGAACGCCATAGAACCAGCAGTGTTACCACTTAATGGAAGATCGGTTGCTAATGCATAGAACTGAGTTGCACTAGTAGCAGTCGCTTCTGTCTTACGAACTTCTGCTACAGATGCTAG
>JALRIK010000204.1 GCA_023255435.1 Marivivens sp. | reverse complement strand
CCTGTCACCTTACCATCTTTTTGAACGGCGAGTTCTGCTTCAGTGATATGATCTCTTCCATGACAATCTGACAGACAAGAGTCTATTCGCTCACAAACCCATTTCACTGGTTTTCCAATTTTTTTGGCTGCCCAAGCAACCACTACATCTTCAGCATATGGATAGATTTTAGATCCAAATCCTCCACCTACATCAGGGGCAACTACTCTAAACTTATGCTCTGGATGAACACCATTAAATGCTGAAATCACTAGTCTAGTTAAATGAGGATTTTGACTTGTAGTATATAAAGTAAGGTCATCGCTTGATGAGTTATAATCTCCAATAGATGCTCTTGGTTCCATTGCATTAGGAACTAAACGGTTATTGTTAATATTGAGCTTAACAATTCTATCTGCTTTTGCAAAAGCCTCTTCTGTTTTAGCCTTGTCTCCTAACTCCCAATCAAAACATAAATTTTTATCAATTCCTTCGTAAATTGGTTCCGAATTCATTGCACTTGCAGTATTTACTACTGCCTTCAACACTTTATAATCAACGGTTACAAGCTCCGCAGCATTTTTTGCTTCCTCTAATGACTCAGCAATTACCACCGCAACATGATCACCAACATAATTAACCTGATCATGCGCCAAAGGAGGATGGGCAGGTAACTTCATATCTGTTCCATCCTTACTTACAATTTTCCAACCGGCTATCAAACCACCAATTTTATCTTTAACAATATCTTCACCGGTAAGAATGGCAACTACTCCTGGTGCCTTTAAAGCTTTAGCAGTATCTACTTTTTTAATTTTAGCTCTTGCATGCGGAGATCTAATGAAGAAAGCATACGTTTGTCCGTGTAATGTAATATCGGCGGTATATCTTCCTTTACCGGTAATAAATTTTTTATCTTCAGTTCTCTCTACTCTTGATCCAATCATGCTACTAGCCATTCTCTATTTCCTCCTATGAGTTCTTTGCAGCTTCTTTAACAGCTGCAACAATATTTTGGTAACCTGTACAACGACAAATATTTCCTTCTAGCCAATCTCTTATTTCTTCATCAGTTGGATTTTTTTT
>JALRIK010000203.1 GCA_023255435.1 Marivivens sp. | reverse complement strand
GTGAAAATGTAGTTCTGTCGGCTCATTGGGAAGTGCTCCATTGGAATGTCCCCGCCACGCCAGGAAGCCGTTGTGACGGGGAAAATGTAAGGGGTAACTTAGTAACGATAATGTTCGGGCTTGAAGGGGCCTTCGACGGTGACGCCGATGTAGTCGGCCTGCTCTTTGCGCAGCTGGGTGAGCTTCACGCCGATGCGGTCGAGGTGCAGCCGCGCCACCTTTTCGTCGAGGTGTTTGGGGAGGATATAGACGCCGGGGGCGTAGTCTTCACCTTTTGTCCAAAGCTCGATCTGTGCAAGCACCTGGTTGGTGAAAGAGGCCGACATTACGAACGAGGGGTGGCCCGTGGCGTTGCCGAGGTTCAATAGACGACCTTCGGACAGAAGGATGATGCGGCTGCCCGAGGGCATCTCGATCATATCCACCTGATCCTTGATGTTGGTCCACTTGTGGTTCCGCAGAGCCGCGACCTGGATCTCGTTGTCGAAGTGGCCGATGTTGCCGACGATCGCCATATCCTTCATCTCGCGCATGTGCTCGATACGGATGACGTCGCGGTTGCCCGTAGTGGTGATGAAGATGTCCGCACTCGCGACCACGTCTTCGAGAACGACAACCTCGAAACCGTCCATCGCCGCCTGAAGCGCGCAGATCGGATCAACCTCGGTCACCTTGACGCGTGCGCCTGCGCCGCGCAGCGAAGCGGCAGAGCCTTTGCCCACGTCACCATACCCGCAAACAACGGCAACCTTGCCTGCCATCATCGTGTCGGTCGCGCGGCGGATGCCGTCGACGAGCGACTCTTTACAGCCGTACTTGTTGTCGAACTTGGACTTGGTGACCGAGTCATTGACGTTGATCGCAGGGAAAGGCAACAGGCCCTTTTTGTGTAAATCGTAGAGGCGGTGCACGCCAGTGGTCGTTTCTTCCGAGACGCCCTTGATGGCCTCTTTGGTCTTGGTGAACCAGCCGGGGCTAGCCTTCATGCGCTTGTAGATCTGCGCCTTGATGACCTCTTCTTCTTCAGACTGGGGCACGGGAATGATGTCTTCGCCTGCCTCGGCGCGGGCGCCGAGCAGAAC
>JALRIK010000202.1 GCA_023255435.1 Marivivens sp. | reverse complement strand
CACAAAGACCGGCGATATCCGGGTCACAGACAACGGCCGCGGCATCCCGGTTGACATGCACCCGGTTGAAAAAAAGCCAGCGGTTGAGGTTGTGCTCACCGTGCTGCACGCCGGTGGAAAGTTCGGCGGCGGCGGATACGCAGTCTCCGGCGGTCTGCACGGCGTTGGCGCATCGGTTGTGAACGCGCTTTCCACAAAGCTTTCGGTCGAGGTTCACCGCGATGGCAACATCTGGACCCAGAGCTACACCGTAGGTGTTCCCGATCACCCGCTGAAAAAAGAGGGCAAGACCGACCGGACCGGAACCACAATTCAGTTCACTCCGAGTGCAGATATCTTTGAAACCGTCGACTTTGACTACGAGACTTTGCGCCAGCGCTTCCAGCAGATGTGCTTTTTGAACAAGGGTCTCAAGATCAACCTGGTAGATGAGCGCAGCGGTCAGAACGACAGCTACCTTTACGAGCGCGGACTAATCGACTACGTCGAATACTTAAACTCTGCCAAGAAGGTGGAGACCGTGCACGATGAGGTCATCTCGATCGAGGCGGAGACCAAAGAAAAGAACCTTTCGGTTGAAATTGCGATGCAGTGGACCACCGGCTACAACGAAGGTGTCCACACCTATGCAAACACAATCAACACCCATGAAGGTGGTACTCACGAAGAGGGTTTCCGTGCGGCCTTGACCTCTTTGCTCAACAAATATGCGCGCGATAAGAACCTTCTAAAGGAGAAGGACGAAAACCTAACCGGTGACGACGTCCGAGAGGGACTCACCGCGGTTGTGTCTGTGAAGCTCACCGAGCCTCAGTTTGAGGGCCAGACCAAAACCAAGCTTGGTAACACAGAGGCGAAGGCTTTTGTGCAGCGAGTTGTAAACGATCAGCTCGGTGACTGGCTTGAGCGCAATCCAAACCAAGCCAAAGAGGTTGTTCGCAAGGCGATTCAGGCCGCTAGCGCAAGGCTCGCTGCTCGAAAAGCTCGTGAGGCAACCAGGCGCAAGGGGCTTTTGGAGTCCGGTGGCATGCCAGGCAAGCTCCGTGACTGCTCATCTCGTGACCCAGTGGTTTCGGAGATCTACATCGT
>JALRIK010000201.1 GCA_023255435.1 Marivivens sp. | reverse complement strand
GTCTGGAAGGGTGAATACGTCCGCAACAGCGAGACGCGCGTGTTCAAGAACTGGACGATCGAGGACTTCGAGACGCCGCCAGATGCGATCCACCGGCTTGGTGCTGACTGGGGCTTTGCCTCGGACCCAACTGTTGGCGTCCGCTGTCACATCGTCGGACGCAAGCTGTATATCGACTATGAGGCCTATCAGGTGGGTTGTGAGATCGTTGACACGCCATCGCTGCTGATGTCGATCCCAGAGGCTGAGAAATGGCCTATGGTGGCAGACAGCGCTCGGCCAGAGACCATCAGCCACATGCGCAAGAACGGCTTCCAGAAGATCCAGGCCGCTGTAAAGGGCGCCAAGTCTGTCGAGGAAGGTGTCGAATGGCTCAAGTCGTTTGACATCATCGTCCATCCGCGCTGCAAGCACACAATCGACGAACTGACGCTCTACAGCTACAAGGTCGACCGCGACACCAACAAGGTGCTGCCGGTGCTTGAAGACAAAGACAACCATGTGATTGACGCGCTGCGGTATGCCTGCGAGGGCGCGCGCCGGGCATCAACACAGCACAAGCCAAAGGCGAAACCGATCGCCACATACATGCCGATTGCTCGATGATTGTTTTCTTAAACGATTGCCGCTATAATCGCCCAAACCCGATTGTGAGGATACGTCGTGGCTAAGATGACAAAGCAGGAACGTCTGGCAAGCGTCCACGAAGATGCGCGACTGGAATTCAACAATATCCAAGGCTCCATGCGTGAAGAACGCTTGCAGTGCCTAGAGGATCGTCGCTTCTATTCTATTGCCGGCGCCCAGTGGGAAGGCAACCTCGCGGAGCAGTTCAACAACAAGCCGCGCTTTGAGGTCAACAAGATCCACCTATCCGTCATGCGGATCATCAACGAATACCGCAATAACCGCATCACCGTTGATTTCATAAGCAAAGACGGCAACGACAACGACAAGCTGGCCGACACTTGTGACATGTTGTTCCGTGCAGATGAGCAAGATAGTTGCGCGGATGAGGCATATGACAACGCCTTCGAAGAGGCTGTTGGCGGTGGCTTTGGTGCATTTCGTCTCCGCACTGTTTACGAAGACGAATATGACGACGAAAACGATCA
>JALRIK010000200.1 GCA_023255435.1 Marivivens sp. | reverse complement strand
CACCATCTGCTTACAAGTATGACTTGAAAGGTAATAGTTCATTTGAACAAGCTATTACATCTTCAAGAGAGAATGGAACTACATATTTCGAACAAACTTTAAATTTAACTTTAAAGAGATTGTCAATTGTAGACCATAAACAAATTAAATTATTATCTTACGGTAGACCTCAAGTGGTTGTGGAGGATAATAATGGTAATTTATTTTTATGCGGCTTAAAACACGGATTAGATGTATCAGGTGGAACTATTGTAACAGGTGCAGCAATGGGTGACTTAAGCGGTTACACATTAACACTATCAGGACAAGAGCCTGTTCCTGCTAATTTCTTAACTACTGATTTAACGGCTGCTGGATTTACAGTTGTTGCAGGTGCTTAATTGTTTATTTTTTTGATGTTTAAAGGGTGACTTCGGTTGCCCTTTTTTATTATGCTTTATTTACAAAAAACAATTATCATTTAATTTTATTATATAACTATAAAGAATAAATTTTAGCTATATGATAATACTTAAACAACAAACAGGTGAACAAACTTTGCGGTTTATACCAAGAAGCTATGGAGCTGATACTATCATATTACGAAACGAAACTACAAATGAAATACAAACTATCACGGCTTCTTTTGCTTTAGAGAAATATTACTTAACAACTGTAACAAGTTTTGATTTAAAAGAAAATACATTTTACAATCTAACAATAAAAAATGGTGTTGAAGTAGTTTATAAAGATAGAATTTTCTGCACAAACCAAGATATAGTTGATTATACTGTTAATAAAAACGAGTATGTATCTAATGCTACAAATAATGATTTTATAATTTATGAATAATATAGAAATATTAAAATTATCGGCTTATACAAGTCCTGTAATTCAAGAAAATAAAAAAGACAATTATATTGAATATGGTAATGAAAATAATTATTTTCAATATTTGATTGATAGATTTTTATATTCATCTACAAACAACGCAATCATTACAGGAACTGTAAATATGATTTACGGAAAAGGTTTAGATGCTTTAGATAGTGCTAGAAAGCCAAATGAATATGCGCAAATGAAATCACTTATAAAAGGTGATATGCTTAAAAAGGTGGCTTTAGAGCGTAAAATGTTAGGGATGGCAGCTAT
>JALRIK010000001.1 GCA_023255435.1 Marivivens sp. | reverse complement strand
AAGCATCGCGGAAAAACCCCGAAACGCGCAGCGTCACGTCAACGCGCGGGCGGCCGAGCACGCCCTGAGGCAGAATCTCGAACCCCGTCACGCGGCGGTTGGCACTGTCCCATTTGGGCTTTACCCCCATGAGTGCGAGTGCCTGCGCGATGTCGTCACCGCCAGTGCGCATGTTCGCCGTGCCCCAGGCCGTGACAAGCATTGTGCGCGGCCAATCCCCGTGGTCTTGGAGGTGCTTTTCGATCAAGAGATTGGCCGACTTCCATCCCAAGGCCCAAGCCGAGGGCGTGGGAACCGCGCGGCTATCCACGCTGAAGAAATTGCGCCCCGTCGGTAGCACGTCCATGCGGCCACGGGTCGGCGCGCCCGAAGGTCCGGCGGCAATGGCGCGACCATCCAGCACCTTGAGGAAAGCCGCCGCTTCGGCGGGCCCGCAGGCTGCAACTGTGGGCCGGATCACATCGTTGATCTCGGCAAGAACCTCTGCGGAACGAGGGCCAGGGGCCGCTGCACCATCCAGCAACCGCTGGGACAAAAGCTCGAGGCGCTCGACGGTGTCCCCTGCGGTGCGCCAAGACCCTTCGCCATCCAAAAGCCGAGGCTTGGGCCCAATCCAAGTCTCGGCAAGATCGGCCGAGAGCGGATCAAAGCCAAGTTCGAGATCATCTGCCAGAGCGCGGAGCAAAGAAGCATCGCCCCCCACACCCGCACCCCGCGGAACCCGCGCAAGCGCAATCGCAAGATCTCGCGCCTGGACACCCTCTGGAGAGGCCCCGAAAATGTGCAGGCCATCGCGGATCTGTGCCTCTTTAAGTTCGCAGAGGTAGGCATCGAGCTTGGCAAGATCACCCTCTTGATCGCCCGACATCCCGACATCGGCGGCAAGACCTGTCACCTCGGAGAGCGAAAGGATTTCGCGGCGCAAATGGTCGATACGGCGCGGATCGACGCCCGCCGCCTCGTAATATTCATCGACCAAAGCTTCGAGATCGCGAAGCGGTCCATAGCTCTCTGCGCGGGTGAGAGGCGGCGTGAGGTGATCGATAATAACCGCCTGAGCGCGGCGCTTGGCCTGCGTGCCTTCGCCCGGATCGTTGACGATGAAAGGATAGAGATGCGGCACAGGTCCGAGGATCACTTCGGGCAGGCACGTCTCGGAAAGAGCGATCGCCTTGCCTGGGAGCCATTCAAGATTGCCGTGTTTGCCCATGTGGGCAATCGCATCCGCGCCCCAGTGGTGACGGAGCCAGAAATAGAAGGCGAGATAATTGTGTGGCGGCACAAGATCGGGCGAGTGATAAGTCTCGGTCGGATCGATATTATAGCCACGCGCGGGCTGAAGCCCCACAACCACATTGCCGAACCGATGGATGGAAAGAGCAAAGCCGTCCTCGCCGCAGAACGGGTCGTTAGCCGGAGCGCCCCAACGGTCGGTGATGCGTTCTTTGACCTCCCACGGAAGAGCCTCGAAATAGCGCTCGTACTCGGCCAGAGGCAGCACTTCGCCCCCCTCTCGCTCCGCGCGATCGGTGAGCCAGTTCGTCGGACCTGCCATAAGACGTTCCATGAGCGCCTTGGGACCTTCGGGGGCATCCACGACAGCATAGCCCGCCTCGGCCATTTTTTCGATAACACGTGCAGTGCCCGCGGGGGTATCAAGCCCGACCCCGTTCGCCAAACGACCATCCTTGTTCGGATAATTGGCAAGAACAAGCGCGACTTTGCGATCCGCAACCGCCCTGTGTCGCAGCCGTGCCCAATTGGCGGCAAGCGCTACCACGAAATCAATCCGATCCCCGCGCGCCTGATAGCTGGCAACGGGGCATTCCGTGGCCTCGTCGAAATAGGCCTCACCCTTGAAACTGATGGCGCGGGAGAGGATACGCCCGTCCACTTCGGGCAGGGCAACGTTCATCGCAATATCGCGCCCCGAAAGACCCGAAAGCCCTTCGTCCCATGACTTTTCACTGCTTCCAGCAAGAACCACCTGAAAAACGGGGGCTTCGTTGGCAAAGGGCGCCGCGAGCGGATTTTCAGCCCCTTCGCCAGCATGGGGCGAACCCGTTGCGAAGGAGGTGCAATTGAGGATAACGGACGGCGGCGCGCTCGTGAAAAGCTGTTCCAATGTTGCGACCGATACGGGGTCCTTGAGCGAGGCAACAAAAACCGGAAGAGGATTAAGTCCCGCCCGCAACAGGGATTTGGTCAATCGGTTGATAGGATTGAGGCCCGCACCCTGAACGAGTGCGCGGTAAAATACGACCGGCACCACGGGTGCACCGTCGATCCATTGACCGCGCAGCATCGACAAGTCGGGCTTTTCTTCGCCCGGCCAATAGATACCTGCACGTAAAAGCGGTGCTGCGCCTGCTGGCTTGTCCCCGCCATCAAGCATCGCTTTGGCATAATTCAGGAACGCGACCGCGTTGGCTGGGCCACCCTCGACCAGATAGGACCAAAGCGCGTCATAGTCCTCGTCCTCGACCGTCGAGAAGCGGCGGAGTTCGTCGTCGGGTTTATCATCGCCAGGGAGCGCGACAAAGGGAACGCCCGCTTCGTGAAGACGGGCCGCATATTGCTCGAACCCGTATTTCCAATACCCCGCTCCTCCAAGGATACGAGCGATGACCAGTCGGGACTTGGTCGCACAATCGTCCAGATGAAGGTCCACAGACATCGGATGCATCAGGTTCATCATCGACGCCAAGCGAAGGCTCGGGGCATCCGTCATTTCCGACCGTGCCTGAGAAAGCGCCGCAAGCTCGGTATCGGCAGCGGAAATCACAACAACATCCGCCGGAGTCTGCCCAAGATCGACGGGTTCCTTACCGTCATCGATGTTCCCAGGGGTCGCAGCGAGCAAATGCATTCGTTCAGTCCTTGTCTCAGCTTTGGCTTTCAGGCATCAGCATAGAGAAGCCAGAGAGGTCTTGATCATGGATTATGGAAAGTCGGGCAATGCGAAAAAAGGGGCGAATGCGCCTCGTTTCCAGCCCAGCAAAAAGGGTGAAGCGCCCTATATGAAAAAATCGCCCAAGGAAGAGCTTGTTGCAAAGCTCAAAGCGGCGGCGGCCAAAGGTAAGTCCAAGGACTGACTTCATCCCAGCCGTTTTTGCATGAAGATGCTGGACGGTGCGTCGGGATAGTCGCCAAATGGCCCGCAAACTTCAAAGCCGTGCCGCGCGTAGACCTTATGCGCGGCATAAAGCAAATTCCCTGTTTCAAGCTTGAGCCACTCGAGATTGTGTCGGCGTGCCTCGTCTTCGATCTGGCGCAAGAGCGCATCCGCAATCCCGCGCCCACGCGCTTCGGGATCGACAAACATCGACTTCACCTCGCCATAGCCGTCCTTGAGCGCCAAGGCACCAGTGCCATGGATCACCGTGCCTTCGCGCGCAGTGAAAAAGCGGATGGAGGGCACGCAAAGCTCGTCGATCGACAAGAAGAAGTTATCCTCGGGCGGAAAGAGGCTCTGCATCAAAGCATGGCTTGCTTCGAGCAGTTCTACCACGCGCGGGGTCTTGGGATCGGCGAGCTCTACGAAAATCATGCACAGAGCGCCTTTTCGATGGCGGCGCGATCGAGTCCAGCCTCGCCGATGACAACAAGACGGGTTTCGCGGGCCCCTGCAAAGGGCTGATCGAAATAGGTATCGACGCGCGGACCCACAGCCTGAAGCGTAAGACGCATGGGTTTGCCCTGAACCGCGACGAAACCTTTGAGACGAAGGATGTCGTGGGCGCGGATCACGTCGGACACCTGTGTCGCAAAAGCTTTTGCATCTGCGACTTCACCCAAAGTGACGACAAAGCTCTCGAACTCGTCATGGCCGTGATCGTGATGATGGTGATCGTGATCGTCATCGTGGTCATCATGGTCGTGATCATCGTCGTGGTGATGGTGGTGGTGGACCTCGTGACGGGCTTCAAGATCGTTCTCTGCACCAATGCCCTGACCAAGCAGGACATCGACGGGAAGCGCACCCATCGACGTTTTGACAACCTGCACACCGTCGCGGCTTTCGGCCTTGAGCTTGGCGGCAAGGGCCTCTGCTTCTTCGGCGGAAAGAAGATCGGTCTTGTTGACGACGATCATATCCGCGCAAGCGATCTGGTCTTCGAAAAGTTCCGAGAGCGGGGTCTCGTGATCAAGGTTCTCGTCCAGCTTGCGCTGGGCGTCGACCGCCTCGATACTATGCGCAAAACGTCCATCGAGAACGGCGCGACCATCGACGACGGTCACGACACCATCCACGGTCACTTTGGTTGAAACACTCGGCCAATTGAACGCGCGCACAAGCGGCTGCGGCAGAGCAAGACCCGAGGTTTCAATCACGATGTGATCGGGACGGTTTTCGCGGGCAAGAAGCTTTTCCATTGTGGGGATGAAATCGTCGGCCACGGTGCAGCAAATACAGCCGTTCGAAAGCTCCATCACATCGTCTTCGGAACAGGTCTCGTCACCGCACCCCTTGAGGATATCGCCGTCGACTCCGAGATCGCCGAATTCATTGATGATAAGCGCAATGCGCTTGCCTTTGGCGTTTTGCAGCATGTGACGGATGAGCGTCGTCTTGCCCGAGCCGAGAAAGCCGGTGACAACAGTTGCAGGAATCTTGGCAGCCATGGTTCGCTCCGTTATGGGTCGAGTGTATCTTTGGCCCAAGAGGGCCGGAAAGGAAAGTCGATGGCGGACAAGATCACCATCTGTGAAAGCTGTCGCTCGGCGGAAACGGCGCCCATGGGGGCGGCGCTTGCCGAACGGTTGCGTGGAATGGTCGACGCGGAAGTCGCCACAACCGATTGCATGATCGTGTGCAGCAAGCCCGTCACCGTTTCATTTCGCGCGACAGGCAAGGCAGCCTATCTCTTTTCAGGTGTCGATCCCGAAACCCAAGCCGAGGAAATTGCCGAGTTCGCCCGCCTATATGCGCTGGCCGATGACGGGATCGTCCAAGACGTCCGCTCCATCGGCCAACTCAGGTTTTGTTTGATCGGGCGTGTGCCCGCTTAGCCTTCGGATTTTTCCCAAAGGAACCCTGCAAGCCAGCCCATCGCGACCCAAGCTACCGCCGCAACGCCGATGCTACGCACCGCGTAAAGCGTCGCGAGTTCGGGCGGTGCAACACCATAATAGGCATCGAGATGCGGGGCACCGACGAGTTGCGGCGCAGCGATTGCGACCGTCCCGAGAAGTGCCGTCCCTAGGTTACGTCCGAACCCGAGGAGCGCCACGCCAGACACTGTTCCCAGTGCAGCAAAGAGCCACCACGTTTGGCGCGCGATGAGACCGGCAGAAGCCGTTCCGGGAAGCTCGGGTGGAAGACCGAACGCAGGCGCGAGGTTAACCGCAAGAAACCCTGCAAGCCCCCAGATCATTCCCGTGCGCGCATCGATCCGCTTGCCGAACTTTTGTGCCAGCAAGAAGGCAGCAACCATGATGAGGGCGAACCCCGTATATGTCACAAGGTTCGAACCAAAGGTGCCGAAATGGCGTGGAAGCTCGCCCCAGATTTCGGGCGCGAGACGCGGTGATCCGATTTGCCCTTCCCTAAAATGAACGCGATCGGAAAACTCGTATAGCTCGCCTTCCATCAGAAGCGGGACAACGAAGGTGAACTGCAACAGGGCCGCGAGCGCCCCCGCAGCAAGACCAGCGATCAACGCGCTGGTAAATACCTGTTTGAACATCAGTCTATGCGCTGCCGACTTAGTGGCAGGGGAAGCCGATTGCGTGACGCGAGTCGTGCGCGATGTCATGCGCGGTCGCCGAATGGCTGAAGCCAGCTGCAAACACGAGACCGAAGCCGAGAACGACAGCGGAAACAATTGCAAGGATTTCGGTATTTGCACGAACGGCAACAAGTGCTTTGGTCATAGTCTTTATCTCCTAACCCGTCACACCCGACGGGAATTGGTTTCAGTTCACAAGGTCGGTCTCCTGGCTCGCGGGTCGTAGCGCTGACCCCGCCTTCCCGGTTTCCCAGTGGCATAGAGGGGGCGCTCACCGCATACAGTCGCGGGGGCGGCTGTGGACTCTGGCCTCCTGTCTGGATCTGCCGTTACCACATTCCCGGTTATCCCCTGACTCGCTTTGCGAATACTTGCGGGGCACCATGTCATTCCGTTGTCGCTTTGGGGGGGCTTACCGTCAAGTCCGAAAATCGTCTATTAATGCTCTGCTTTCGACACATCGACGCTTTCCAAGGCTTGGCAGCGACGCGAGGAGAGGCCATTGTGCCCCAAAGTCGCGAATTGGTCTGGAATTCGGGCCCAAAAACCGCCGCCGGATTCGGTCGGCTAGCAAAAGGATACCGCGTTGACGTCTCGGACTCTCAGGATCGCGCAAATCGACATTGCGCGCACGATTGCCCTGATTGCAATGGCGGTGTTTCACCTCACCTTTGACCTTGAAGCATTTGGCTTTATAGAACGCGGCACGATGGCAAGCACGCCTTGGATCATCTTTGCCCGCCTGATCGCTGGGAGTTTCATTTTTCTGTCCGGCATGAGCCTTGTCATCGGATCGCTCGACGGGCGACCCGATCTTCGCAAAATGCTCAAAAGGCTCGGAATGATCGGCGCCGCGGCCGTGGTTGTCAGCATCGCCACCTATTTCAGCATCGGCTATGCCTATGTGCGCTTCGGCATTCTGCACCATATGTTCGTCGCGAGCCTTCTAGGGCTTGCTGTTCTTGGCTGGCACTCCATCGCTCTTGCCGCAGTTGGTGCGCTGATCCTCACTCTTCCCCATATCCTCCCTTGGCCCTTGTTCGAAGGGACAGGGTGGCTCTGGCTTGCTCGCACGACACCCATGCCGCCCATGGTCGATTATGTGCCGGTCCTCCCATGGTTCGGTGTATTTCTCTTCGGTATGGCAAGTGCCAAACTGATCTATGCGACCATCGGCTGGGCAGCTATCGCTGATATGTGCGATGCGCAGGCAAGGCCCATCCGGATTCTGTCATGGGCAGGACGGCACAGTCTCTTGGTCTATCTGATCCATCAGCCCATCCTCTTTTCGGCCGTTTTTGCCGCTCGCTATTTCATCGGTTAAGTCTGAATGATCGAAATCTTCTTCCAAACACTTCCGTTTTTCCTGTTGATCGGCGTCGGCTTTGGCGCAGGCAAAACGGGGTTTTTCTCGCCCGATGCGACGGCAGCTCTTACGAAGTTCGTCTTTTATTTCGCTTTGTCGGCTCTTTTGTTCCAGTTTTCGGCACGGCTTGAATTTTCCGATATTCTGGACTGGAACTTCATCGCCGCCTATTTGACGGCGTCTTTGGCAATATACCTTGTTGCTACGATTGTGGCCTTTGCCCGCAAACTCCCGATCGAAGAGGCCGCAATCGAAGCCCAAGTCGCCGTCATCGGCAACGTTGGCTTTCTCGGCATTCCGATGCTTGCGATCCTTCTCGGAGACCGGGCGGTTCTTTCGGTGATGGTCATTCTGAGCGTCGATCTCATCGTCTTTTCCTCGCTCGTCGTCATTCTTGTCCACGGCTCGCGCGATGGGCGCATGTCGCTTGCGATCCTGAAATCCATCGGCAAAGGGCTTCTGGCGAACCCGATGATCGTTTCGATTGTTCTGGGGCTGAGCGTCTCGGCGCTCAACATTTCAGTGCCCAAGCCCGTGGGTCAGTTTCTCGGCATTCTGGGCGCTGCCGCAACGCCGGGCGCTCTCTTTGCGATCGGTGCCTCTTTGGCCACCAAATCGGCGGAACGGGTGGCGGTGGCGGGTTGGCTTTCGTTCTGCAAACTGATCCTGCACCCCGCAGCCGTCGCCTTTACCGCGCTCTATGTTTTTGATGTCGATCCATATGCAGCAGGCGTGATGATCACGGCATCGGCGCTTCCTGTCGCAGGGAACGTCTATATCCTTGCTGCGCATTTCGGTATCGCCCCGACGCGCGTGTCCGCTTCGATCCTGATCTCTACTGCGATCAGTATTTTCACCGTTTCGGCCGTCGTGGCTTGGGTCACGCCGTTCATGCCGATGTAATCGATAGGAGAGCTGTGATGAAAACCATTTCCGAGAACAAATGCTTTGGCGGCATTCAGGGCGTCTACTCCCATCCGTCCAAGGTTTGCGGCGTCGAAATGACCTTCGGGCTTTTCCTCCCTGCCGAGGCTAAGGACGGCCCCGTTCCCGTGCTTTGGTATCTTTCGGGCCTGACCTGCACACACGAGAATGCAATGACCAAAGCGGGGGCACAGGCTTGGGCCGCCGAGCAGGGGATCGCGCTTGTTTTTCCCGACACCAGCCCGCGCGGCGAAGGCGTTGCGAATGACGAAGCGTATGATCTTGGCCAAGGCGCTGGTTTCTATGTAAACGCAACCCAAGAACCTTGGGCCCCTCATTTCCAGATGTGGGATTACATCACCGAGGAGCTGCCTCGGGTCATCACCGCGAACTTCAACATCGATGCGGATCGCCAGTCCATTACCGGCCACTCGATGGGGGGGCACGGCGCATTGACCATCGCGATGAATTTGCCCGGTCGCTATCGCTCGGTTTCTGCCTTCTCGCCGATCTGCAACCCGACGCAAAGCGATTGGGGCCGCAAGCAGCTTGCCGCCTATTTGGGATCGGATGAGAGCACATGGCGCAAACTCGATGCCTCGATCCTCATGGAAGAGGTTGGGTTCGACGGTCCCGTTCTGATCGACACGGGCTCGAAGGACCAATTCGCCGACCTCCTGAAGACCGAGGCGCTTGCTGCTGCCATCGCAAAACGGCGTCAGCCCGCGACGCTGCGCATTCAAGATGCCTATGACCACAGCTATTTCTTTGTCTCGACCTTCATCGAAGACCACATCGCATTCCATGCTGAGGCGCTCTATTCGTGATTTACGTCGATGCAGATGCCTGCCCCGTCAAAGACGAGGTCGAGCGCGTGGGAACACGCCATGGCACCAGAATATTTATCGTCTCGAACGGGGGGCTGCGACCCTCGCAGAATCCGCTTGTTGAAACAGTGATCGTTCCAGAGGGTCCCGATGTCGCTGATATGTGGATCGCTGACCGCGCCACCACAGGCGACGTCGTGATCACGGGTGATATTCCCCTTGCCTCAAAATGCGTGGCTGCGGGTGCACGTGTTCTCAAACACAACGGCGAAGCCCTTACCGAAGCCAACATCGGAAATGTTCTTGCCACGCGTGATCTTATGGCCGACCTTCGGGCCGCCGACCCCTTTCGTCAGGGCGGCGGCAAGCCATTCTCGAAAGCGGACCGCTCGCGGTTCCTCGACGCGCTCGAGCGCGAAATGCAACGGATCAAAAGAGAAAACAAATGACAATCGAAGCAGTCGTTTTTGACATCGGCAACGTTCTTATCGAATGGCATCCTGAACGGTTCTATGACAGCGCCATAGGCGAAGAGCGCCGCCGCGCCATGTTCGCGGCAATCGACCTTCACGGTATGAACGACAACGTGGATCGCGGCGCGAACTTTTCGCAAGAGGTCGCGGCGATGGCCGAGCGTCACCCCGAATGGCGCGAAGAAATCCTTCTATGGGAGAAGAACTGGCTCGACATGGCTTCGCCTGTGATCCCCCATTCGGTAAGGCTCCTCCGTGCGCTCCGCGCAAAAGGCGTGCCCGTTTTTGCCCTCTCGAATTTCGGCATCCAGACCTTTGACTATGCCAAGTCGGTCTATGACTTCCTGAGCGAATTCGATCGCCCCTACATCTCGGGGCACATGGGGGTGATCAAACCCGACGCCGAAATTTACGAGATGCTCGAGGATGATTGCGGCGTTGCACCCGAGGCGCTTCTTTTTGCCGACGACCGTATCGACAACATCACAGCAGCCATGGCACGCGGTTGGCAAACGCACCTTTTCGACGGCCCCCAAGGCTGGGCCGCGCGCTTGGTCAAAGAAGGCCTGCTCACCCCGTCCGAGGCGCTTTGATGGTTGATATCGTTCCCTTTGACGCCGAAGCGAAACTTGACTGGATCGCGCTGACGGATGCTTTTGCCCATGGACACACACTCCCCAAGGCGGAAGTAGAGGACGTGTTCCTCTATCGGGACAAAGATACGCTCTTGAACCGTAGCGCATGGATCGACGGCCTTGGTCTGGCGGTAAAATGTGCCACGATCTTTCCCGAGAATTCTGCTGTTCAAAAACCGACCATCAACGGCGCTGTGAATCTGTTTTCCGATCAAGACGGCACGCTCGAGGCGGTCGTTGATTTCCATTTGGTGACCAAATGGAAAACGGCTGCGGATAGCCTTTTGGCTGCTCGCAGGCTCGCGCGCCCCGACAGCCGCAACATTCTGATCATTGGCGCCGGAACAGTGGGACGGAGCCTGAAAGAGGCGTATGCCGCTGCGTTTCCCGATGCAAAATTCACAATCTGGAACAGAAGCCGCGCGGGTGCTGAAAAGTTTGCGGCCGAGCTCCCCGATGTGCGGGTCGCAAGCGATCTCGAAACCGCTGTGAAAGAGGCGGACATCATCACGTCTGCCACGATGGCGACCGCGCCGTTCATCGATGGTTCGTGGTTCCAAGCAGGCCAGCATATCGACCTTATTGGCGCCTATCGCCCCGACATGCGCGAGGCGAACGATACCGCCCTTTTGCGGTCCAAAGTCTTTGTCGACAACCGTCACACCACTGTCGGGCATATCGGCGAACTCAAAACCCCGATCGCCCAAGGCGTGATCCCAGAAAGCCATGTCATCGCCGACTATTACGATCTGGACAAGTTCACCCGCACAGCCGAGGACATCACCCTCTTCAAAAACGGTGGGGGCGCTCATCTCGATCTGATGACCGCCCGCTATATCGTCGACGCTTGGCGCGCCTAGCTGGTCATAAGCCCTTCTAGGCGGCGTTCGCGGATGGGGAGATGGATGATCGCCGAAAACGCACCGACACCGACACCAACCCACCAAACGTATTCATACGTTCCGTATATGTCATAGAGCGCGCCTCCGAGCCAAACCCCGAGGAAACTCCCAAGCTGGTGGCTGAAGAAAACGATGCCATAGAGTGTGCCCATGTAGCGCAAGCCATAGATATGCGCGACAAGGCCCGAGGTCAGCGGAACCGTCGCAAGCCAAAGCGCACCCATCGTCACCGAGAAGATAATAACTGTCGTCGGTGTCATCGGCGTCATGATGAACCAAGCCGCGATAATGGTGCGACCGAGATAGACGCTCGCCAAAAGGTATTTCTTCGGGAAGCGCTTGCCGAGCCACCCTGCGAGCAGGGTGCCAGCGATATTCGCCACGCCGATCAAGGAAATCGCAGCGGCCCCGAGCGCGGAGGTGGACGAAATTCCGATGCCGTCAAGGAAACCGCCCGCCGCAATGGGACCGCACATTTCGGTCACAAAAGCGGGAAAATGCGCAGTCACAAACGCAAGCTGATAGCCGCAGGAGAAGAACCCGAGGAAGATCATCGTATAGGACGGGTCCTTGAACGCCTTTACAAGGATTTGGCCCAACGACTCTTCCAACTCGGCGCGGGTTGCCATTTGCGGCGCACGCATCAAAGGAAGAAACACAAGCACACCGAGGATCATCGCCGCGAAAACCAGAAACACGCTTTGCCATGGCATAATGGTCAAAAGTGCCTCGGCCATGGGTGCACCGATCACCTGACCCGCCGAACCGGCTGCGGTCGCGATGGCAAGCGACATAGACCGATGCTCGGCCGATGAGGCACGCCCCACGACCGCAAGAACAACGCCGAACCCCGTTCCTGCAACACCAAAGCCGACCAGCACTTCATACATCTGGTGCTGGATGGGAAGCGTCGCTCCGGCAGAGAGAACAAGTCCCACCGCATAGGCAACAGCGCCCAGGATAATCGCCTTACGATCTCCGATCTTTTCGGCAATGGCGCCGAAAATCGGTTGCCCGATCCCCCAAGCAAGGTTCTGGATCGCGATCGCAAGCGAGAAATCGGCGCGAAGCCAACCGAACTCTTCTGCAATCGGAATTTGAAACACCCCGAAGGAGGCGCGAATGGCAAACCCCGTCATGACGATTAAAGAACCGACGATAAGAACGGGCGTGATAAGGGACGATGATTTTGTCATGGCGCGACATTGCGCGCGAACATCGGTGTCAGTCAATTGAGAAAACTTGCCCTTGTCTGATGACGTGTTTCAGGGGTTTTCACCGATATCTTGTGGATAACTTGGGCGATATCCGCATTTTATTGTGGGTTTCGTTGACATGATGCGCCAAGCAGACCCAAAATCCCGAGGCGGGAATCAAGAGGGCCACGTGCGTTTTACCAAACTTAGACTCAACGGCTTCAAGAGCTTTGTTGACCCGACCGATCTTATGATCGCGGACGGATTGACGGGTGTTGTCGGGCCGAACGGGTGCGGTAAATCCAATCTGCTCGAGGCTCTGCGTTGGGTCATGGGAGAAAACCGACCGACTGCGATGCGCGGCGGCGGCATGGAAGACGTGATTTTCGCAGGCACCGCAACACGGCCCGCACGAAATTTTGCCGAAGTCGCCCTCTTGATCGACAACTCGGATCGTCTGGCTCCCGCTGCCTTTAATGACGTGGACCAACTCGAGATTGTGCGTCGGATCACGCGAGACATCGGATCGGCCTATAAGGTCGGAACCAAAGAAGTCCGCGCGCGCGACGTACAGATGCTCTTTGCCGATGCCTCTACGGGTTCGCATTCTCCCGCTCTTGTCCGTCAGGGCCAGATTTCGGAATTGATCAATTCCAAACCCAAATCGCGCCGCCGCATTCTCGAAGAGGCCGCGGGCATTTCGGGACTCTATCAGCGCAGGCACGAGGCCGAACTCAAGCTCAAGGGCGCTGAACAGAACCTTGCTCGCGTCGATGACGTCATCGAACAGCTTGCCAACCAGCTTGGCCAACTTGCGCGTCAGGCGCGGCAAGCGGCCCGATATCGCGAGATCGGTGAGAACCTTCGGCTTGCCGAGGGTATGCTTCTCTATCGGCGCTGGCGCGAGGCCGAAGAAAGCAGACTCGCCGCAGTTACCGAACTGCGCGAGCGCACTGTTGCCGCGTCGCGCGCCGAAGCAGAAGCCCGCGCCGCAACCAAAGCCCGCACCGAACGCGAAGAGGCCATTCCGCCGCTGCGCGAAGAAGAAGCAATTGCTGCGGCGGTTCTCCAAAGACTCGTGGTAGAGCGCGATGCGCTCAAAGATCAGGAAATCCGCGCCCTCGAAAAAATCGAAACGCTGCGGAACCGCGTCGATCAGCTCACGCGGGACATAGAACGCGAAGCGGGCCTGAACAAAGACGCGGGCGAGACAATCGAACGGCTTGAATGGGAAGCGCGCGAAATCGCCAAGGCGAGCGCGGGACATCCCGACCGTCTTGCCGAAGCCCAAGAGATCGCCCGCGATGCGGCTGCGGTTTTGCAGGAACGCGAAAACGATCTGAGCCAGATGACCGAAGACGTGGCACGTCTTGCTGCCCGTCACCAATCAGTTCAGCGGCTTCTCGACGATAGCCGCAAGACACTCGCCACAGCCGAAGAAAGTGCAGAACGCGCCAAGACCCAGATGTCCGAAGCGACCGTTGCTCTCGAAAAGGCAGAAAGCGATCTCGAAGCGGCGCAAGATGCCGAAGCGATCGCAATCGCGACGGCTGAAAATGCCGAAGCGACGCTGATCGAAGCAGAAACCGCCCGCGCTGATACGCAGGCCCGCGAAGTCGATGCCCGTGCACTGCGTTCCTCTGCCGAAGGCGAGGCGAATGCACTTCGGGCCGAGGTCACCGCTCTGGCCAAGTTGGTCGAGCGCGACACCCGTGAAGGCGGCCAGTTGATGGACCTTCTGACCGTCAAAAGCGGTTACGAAAAGGCGCTTGGCGCGGCTCTGGCCGATGATCTTCGGGCGCCGGTGATCGATGACGACGGTCTTTCGGGCTGGGCCGCTCTTCCTGCTTACGATGAGCCTCAGGCGCTGCCTGAGGGGATCAAAGCACTCACCGATGTGGTCAATGTTCCCGACGTATTGGTCCGCCGCATGAGCCAAATCGGTCTTGTGGATGTAGAGGCCGCGCCCGCGCTCCAACACGCCCTCAAACCCGGTCAGCGCCTCGTCAGCCTCGAGGGTGATCTCTGGCGTTGGGACGGCTTCCGCGCAAGCGCCGAAGACGCCCCTTCTGCCGCCGCGCTCCGTTTGCAGCAACTCAACCGTCTCGTTGAACTCAAGCGCGACCTCGAAGAGCTCAATGCAAAGGCCGAGGGCGCGGCACAAGCGCATGAAGCCCTGAGCCGCCGCCTTGCCGATCTGACCGAAGCCGACAAAATGGCCCGCAATGCGCGTCGCCAAGCCGACCAAATGGTCGCCGAAGCGAACCGAGCTGCGTCACGCGCCGAGGCAGAACGCAATCTTGCCGAGGGCAAACTCGAGAATGCACGTTTGGCGCTTCGCCGCCACGAAGAAGACGCCAACACGGCTCGCCGCGCTTTGATCGAAGCGGAGCGGAGCTTTGAAGAGCTCCCTGATCTGGGGGACTCGCGTGCTTCGGTCGAGGATATCAAAATGGCGGTTGAGGCCGCGCGCATGACGATGATGACCAAACGAAGCTTGGCAGATGAGCTTCGCCGTGAAGGAGACGCCCGCGTCAAGCGCTCGCAAGAAATCACCAAGGAAATCAGCGGTTGGCGCCATCGTCTCGACACCGCGACAAAACGGAGCGAAGAGCTTCTTGAACGCCGCGAAAGCACACTCGAAGAGCTCGAGATTGCCCGCGAGGTGCCTTCTGAAATCGCGGAAAAACGCGAAGAGCTGATGGAGTCGATCGAGGTCGCAGAAGAGCGCCGTAAGCGCGCGTCCGATACCCTTGCCGAAGGGGAAAACGCGCTCCGTGACGCCGCAATCGCAGAGCGCGAAGCGGAACGCAGCGCTTCGGAAGCCCGTGAGGCCCGTGCCCGTTCCGAAGCCCGCAACGAGGCCGCTCGGAGCAGTGTGGCCAATGCCGCCGAGCGCATTCGCGAAGCACAAGACATGGCCCCCGAAGAACTGCTTGCCTCGCTTGGCACCGAGGTGGACAAGATGCCCCCCTCGGAGGCCATCGAAAATCAGGTCAACTCGCTCAAACGGCAACGCGACGCACTTGGGGCCGTCAACCTGCGCGCCGAAGAGGACGCAAAAGAGGTTCAGGAAGAGCACGATACCCTTTTGTCCGAGAAACAGGATCTCGAAGACGCAATCAAGGCGCTTCGTTCCGGTATTTCGTCGCTCAACCGCGAAGGGCGCGAACGTCTTTTGACCGCGTTTGACGAAGTGAATGTGAACTTCTCGAACCTCTTCACCCACCTCTTTGGAGGGGGCGAAGCCAAACTGATGCTGATCGAGAGTGATGATCCTCTGGAAGCAGGTCTCGAAATCATGTGTCAGCCCCCGGGCAAAAAGCTTGCGACTCTTTCACTGCTTTCGGGCGGGGAACAAACGCTCACGGCGATGGCTCTGATTTTTGCGGTGTTCCTTGCGAACCCTGCTCCGATCTGTGTTCTCGACGAGGTGGACGCCCCCCTCGATGATGCGAACGTGACGCGCTTTTGTGATCTTTTGGACGAGATGACCCGTCGGACCGAAACACGCTTCCTTATTATCACCCACCACGCAGTTACGATGAGCCGCATGGATCGTCTGTTCGGCGTGACGATGGGCGAACAGGGCGTCAGCCAGCTTGTCTCGGTCGACCTCAAAAAGGCCGAAGCACTGGTTGCCTGATCAACCTAGGCAGCCTCAGTTGGCGGACGCGCGAATTTCTGAGAGCGTCTGCCCCGCCGTCAAAGCCTCGGGGTCGACCCGAAGTTCGATCACCGCAAGTTTGCCAGAGGCATGAGCCCGCTCGAAGGCATTGGCAAACATGGATTGCGTCGTGACGACTTCACCGTGGCCCCCATATGCGACTGCAAGACCAGCAAAGTCGGGATTGGCAAGTTCGGTGCCCGAAACGCGGTTTGTGAACCGCTTTTCCTGATGCATGCGGATGGTGCCGTATTGGCCATTGTTCACAACGATGACAATCGGCTTGGCGCCATGCTGGACCGCGGTCGACATCTCGTTGAGGGTCATTTGAAAACAGCCATCCCCCGCAAGGCAGACAACCGTCTTATCAGGAAAGCGCAAGGACGCGGCAATCGCAGCAGGGAACCCATATCCCATCGAACCCGAAGTCGGAGCAAGCTGGGTTCGGAACCCCTTGTATTCGAAATAGCGGTGGAGCCATGCCGCATAGTTGCCCGCCCCGTTTGTGACGATCGCCGTCTCGGGAAGATGGTCCGAAAGCCAGCGAACGACCTGTTCCATTTTCACCTCGCCGGGGGTCTGCTTGGGGGTGATCCAGCCAGTATAAGCAGAACGCGCTTTTTGTTGCCAGTCGAGCGAGCGCTCCGATTGCGCCTCGTGCCGCGCAAGCGCCGAAACGAAATCCATTGCGGTGGCAGTCACGTTAAAATCGGCTTGCCATAGGTGTGAAATTTCATCGGGGTCCGCATGCACCTGAAAGAACCGTTTGTCCGTCGTCACCGGATCCACAAGTTCAAAGCCGCGGGTTTCGATATCCCCAAATCGTGTTCCCAGCAGAAGAAGCCGGTCGGCCTCGGCCACGATTTGACCAAGCGCGGGGTTCATACCGACGTTCAGATCACCGCAATAGGCAGGATGGCGGTTATCGAGATAATCCTGTCGGCGGAACGAGAGAGCGACTGGAACCCTTTGGGCCTCGGCAAATCGGGCAAGATCATGCGCAGCTTCTGGTGACCAATGGGGACCACCCACAACGATCAGGGGGCGCTCCGCCTCGCCAAGCCATGCGATGCAGCGCTCTGCGGCCAAGCTCAAATCACCCGCGAGGAGCTGTGCGGGACCATTGCAATCCTGAACCTCTGCCTCGGACGACAGCATGTCTTCGGGCAGGGCAAGCACGACAGGACCAGGGCGTCCGCTCGTGGCAATGGCAAAGGCGCGCGCGATATATTCGGGAATGCGCTCGGTCTGATCGATCTCGGCCACCCATTTCGCAAGAGGGCCAAACATCGCGCGGTAATCGACTTCTTGAAAAACTTCACGATCGCGATGGTCCCGCGCAATCTGTCCGACAAAAAGGATCAGCGGGGTCGAATCCTGACGTGCGACATGCACCCCTGCCGAAGCATTTGTCGCCCCCGGACCCCGTGTCACAAAGGCAATACCGGGCTTGCCCGTCAATTTGCCGTCGGCTTCCGCCATCATTGCAGCGCCGCCCTCGTGCCGACAAACGACGTTCTGAATCTTACTCCCGTGAAGACCGTCCAAAGCCGCGAGAAAACTTTCGCCGGGCACCGAAAACACGCGTTCGACACCAAAGATCGACAGTTGATCGACGAGGATTTGACCGCCGTGGCGCATGGAAAACTCCTTTTGTTTCGTCGCGAGAGTAGCCTAGGGCAATTGAATGCGCAAAGTCCCTAGAGCGAGGCTTCGGGTTTGAATCCTGTTGGGACCCTATCCACACCATCGAGAATGAGATCGGCCATCACTTGTGCGACCTTTGGCGCCATTCCGAAACCGATTTTGAAACCACCGTTGGCAATAAATGCCTCACGATCCAACGGATGACGGCCAAGCATCGGCGCTCGGCTTTTTGCTCGAGGGCGCACACCCGCCCAGCGCTCGATGACCTTGGCACCTTCCAAAACGGGAAAGGCGGCGATGGCACGACTGATCACGTCGTCAAGCTGCTGATCCGTTGTATCGGGGGCATCGAACTCGCGTTCGCTTGTCGATCCGATAGCAACCGTGCCGTTTGCATGCGGCACGATGTGGAGACTGTCCGCGTAGAGTTGGGGCGATGCTTCGGCTTTGAAATCCAAGAGCGCGGCTTGGCCTTTGACACCGTTACCGATGTTCTTGCCAAGCGCTTCGGAAAGCGAAACAAGACCGCGCCAGCCTGTCGCGTAAACCACCTGCCCCTTTACTTCCCCATCCGCAAGAATCTCGCCTCCAAGGGCGCAGATCGCTTCGGCAAGGGCATGGGTCGCATTGCGCGGGTGTATCCGCGCAGTCAGTGTGTCGTGCACCAAAAAGCCCGTCGCGCTTTGCGGCGCCCAATCGCCATAGTCCGTGGCGGGCACCACGGACCAATCCGCCTGACCTTGCCATAGGGTAGAAGCGTTTTCGCCGCGCACTCTTGCAGTAATGACGGCACGCTCGTCAGCTAGCGGCTGCAAACGTCCCGACCGTAGATACCCCGGGTCTTGCCCAGAGATGTCATGAACCTCTTTCCAAAAGTGTTCAGCCATCAAAAGGCTTTCAAGTTGGAAGGCTTTTTTGTCATTCCAGTTTTCGGGGACATGCGGAGCAAGGGCCCCGACAAGTCCACCAGAAGACCCCGAGGCAACACCGTTCGGATCAAGAACACGAACCTTTGCGCCGCGCTTGGCGAGAGCAAAGCCGACAGCCAATCCAAAAGCGCCAGCTCCAAGAATAGTGATGTCTGGCGTTGCCATTCCCATTTCCTTTCAGCAAAGTCGCGCTGAACCTAAGGCACAATCGAATGAACGACCAGCAGCAAGCGCAGCTCGAATGGCGTGACGGAAAAATCCCGATCTCCACGCAGTTTGACGACCCCTATTTCTCGCTCGACAATGGCTTGGCGGAGACGCGGTATGTCTTTCTTGAAGGAAACGATCTTCCGAAACGGATCACTGGACCCTTTGCTGTCGGCGAATTGGGCTTCGGCACAGGACTTAATTTCCTCACCCTGTGGAAGGTAATGAACGATCACGGGTGCACAGGTCCCGTCACCTTCACAACCTTCGAGGCCTTTCCGATGAGTGCAGAGGAGATGCGGAAGGCGCTGGATGCCTTCCCCGAGGTCGCCGAACTTGCACCGCTCCTGATTGCTTCGATCGAAAAAGGTGGGCAGGTCCATGACTTCGGGATCATCCGTCTCGACATCGTGCTTGGTGATGTGCGCGAGACACTCCCAAAAAGCGATTTGGCCGCTGACGCGTGGTTTCTGGACGGTTTTTCACCCGCAAAGAATCCCGAAATGTGGGGCGCCGATCTCATGGCCGAAGTCGGTCGACATACCAAAACGGGCGGGACCGCCGCGACCTATACGGCGGCAGGCCACGTCAGACGCTCGTTGGAAGAGGCAGGCTTTGAGGTCGAACGCACTGCAGGATTTGGACGCAAACGCCACATGACACGGGCAAGGAAACTCTGATGCAACAGTCGAATGCCCGTCTCGGGATCATCTTGATGGTCGCCACCACTTTCGTCTTTGCGCTTCAGGACGGCTTATCGCGGCACCTTGCCGGGATCTATGACGTACGTATGGTCGTGATGATCCGCTATTGGTTCTTTGCTGCCTTTGTCATCGCCATTGCCAAAAAGCAATCAGGCTCGATTTCAAACGCAGCCAGAACCGCGCAGCCCGTCTTGCAAATCATACGCGGCGCGCTTTTGTCGCTTGAAATCTGTGTGATGGTCACGGGATTTGTGATGCTCGGTCTTGTAGAGAGCCACGCGATTTTCGCCGCCTATCCGCTCATCATTGCAGGGCTTTCGGGTCCTATTCTGGGCGAAAATGTCGGTTGGCGACGCTGGGCCGCGATCGGCATGGGATTTATCGGGATCCTGATCATCCTCAACCCGGGACATTCGGTGTTCGACATCAACGCGCTCTGGCCTCTTACTGCTGCAATCATGTTCGCGCTCTACGGACTTCTGACGCGCTACGCCTCGCGCAAGGACAGCACCACGACGTCGTTTTTCTGGACGGGCATCGTCGGCGCGGTGGTGATGACATCCATTGGTATATGGTATTGGGAGCCGATGACCCCACGCGATTGGGTCTTTATGGCGGCGCTCTGTGTCACAGGAGCGCTCGGCCACTACCTTCTGATCAAGTGCTATGAAGTGGCCGAAGCAAGCGCGGTTCAGCCTTTTGCCTATTTCCAGCTCGTCTTTGCATCCATCATCGGGCTGTTGGTCTTCGGCGACATTCTTCGGATCAATGTCGCCGTCGGTGCAGCCATTGTGGTCGGCGCGGGTCTCTTCACGCTCTGGAGGGAAAACGCCCGAAAACGCGCCTAGCGTCCCCTTGCCCGAGGTCTAAGGCTTGTCGCAACCGCGTCGCCAGCATCGAGGGCAGGAGATGTAACAGGCACTTGGACCGTTTCGATAGAGCCGTCCGACCTCGATTTCGGGCGGACCAACGGTTTGACACCGCGCAACAACTCCGTAAAGCGGATCGGTCCGGCCTCACCCGTCAAGCGCGCCTCGTAGATCGGGATCGCCTCGGTGACACGCTGGACGTAATTGCGGGTTTCGCGAAACGGGATCATCTCGACCCAGTCGATAACGTCTACCTCGCCCAAACGCGGATCACCCCTCTCGTCCATCCAAGTTTTCGGACGGCTCGGCCCCGCGTTGTAACCCGCGGCGATCATCACGGGCGAAGGCCCGAATTCCTCTTGCAACATCTCGAGATAGCGCGTGCCGATTTGCGCGTTATACCGCCAATCCGATGTCAATCGGGACTTCGAGAAGGCAAGCCCAAGGTCCCCTGCGACTTCTTCCGCGGTCGCAGGCATGACCTGCATCAGGCCAAGCGCGCCCACAGGACTTCCCACGACTTCGTTGAATTCACTTTCCCGCCGCGCAATCGCAAGAGCAAGTTCGTGGTTGACGGGGATATCCATCTTGGCGAGATCATGGAGCGGAAAATAACTTTCATGAATAATGATCCCGCGCGTAACAGCGGTCTTGGCGACCAGCACCTGAAAAAACGGCTCGTTCATGTCCCGAAGCATTGCGCCGAGCTGACCGATTTCTTCTCGTTCCAGGGTCTGAGCAAGTTTCATCACGAAAAGCACCGCTGATGACCTCTCGCCTGCGGCCAAAAGGGTTAGGGCCGCCCGACTTATCTCGGTCTGGAGGAATTGAGCGCGTTGCCAATCCGGAAATGCCTCGGTGCCGAGAAGCTTCGGGTCGAGCGACTGCCCCAATCGTTCAGCAGCCAAAAGACCGTAATAGGCCGTCTGGTGTTTCGCCGCTGCTTCATAGGCCACCCGAGCGCTCGCCGCATCTCCAAGGGCATCATAGGTCCGCCCGAGCCAATACCCCGACTGGGCCAAAGAAATCGGACTTTCAACCGCATTCAGACCCGCTTGGAAATGCGAGAGCGCCAACTCGGGCTTGTCCAGAAACCGAAGCGCCACGAACCCCGCGATCCATTCAAGATCGACATAATTAAATCCGTCCTCGGGCGACATAAAGTGTTTTGCCGCGAGCTCATAGGCTTCCTGATACTCGCCTTCCCGCATCTTCCAACGCGCGAGAGAACGACGCCAACCCGACCAACGGAACGGCTGTTCGAGCTTTTCTGCGCTACTCGAATAGGCTTTAAGAATAGCGATCGCCTCGGTTCTTTCTCCCTGATCCGAAAGCCAATTATACCTGTCATACTGGAGCCCTGCATCCGACCGAAGGGCGGTCGGCACCGATTCATACCGCTGTTGCGCGTCACCGGATTTGCGAATGAAACCGATGCGCGCTGCGATCAATTTGCCCTCGTCTTCGGGCACGAGCGGCAACAGGCGCTCCGCGTCATCGGTCTTCCAACGCCACAAGAGCGCCTTGGCCCGATCAACATGATAAGGCGCGAGCAAAGCGCCGAACTCTGCAATGAGGCTCGCGAATTCTTCGTCTGTGGTTCCGACACTCAACCAAGCCTCGGACAGATACACCGAAAGATCGGTTTGGCGTCCGAGCGCCTTTAACGCCCGAGCATAGGCCAGAACCCCTTCTCCTGTATCGGGTTTTTCCGTTTCGAAATAAGCAAGGACCGCCAGCGGATCGGTCATCTTGGCAAGGCTTGCCTCGCCCGAGGAATGAAGCCGGTCCAACCCGGGCCAATCTGGATGACTGGCAAGAAAGTCACGATACTCGGAAAACTCCCCTTCCCCCTCGCGAAGTCGGGTCCAGGTCAGCAGATCCCGCGTGAGCGAATCCGCTTGGGCAACACTTGCCTCGGCTTGGACCCAATCTCCATCGCGGCCAATCGCAACCGCGTCTCTAAGTGACTGAATTTGGTCTGAAACCTGCCCGACAACGGCGGAATAGCTCGTCACCACGAGTGCCAGCGCCAAGGTGCCTGCTCGAAACATTATGTTTTTCTTTCTGCTCATCTTGAAACAAAGGTATCGTGAAGTTGTCACAACTCAACTCACAAACTTGGCAATCGGCGGAAAGACGTCTAGGTTCCGCCCGATTTCATCGGGGCCGACTCAATGCCCCCAACACGACAAAGGAAGTGCGTCATGATCAAAGGGTCTCTCCCTGCTCTGGTTACGCCGTTCAAGGACGGCCAAGTGGATCTGGACACGCTCAAAAAACTTGTCGAGTGGCACATCGAGCAAGGCAGCCACGGTCTCGTTCCGGTCGGCACCACGGGTGAAAGCCCGACGCTCAGCCATGAAGAGCACGATCTTGTCGTCGAAACCGTGGTCAAGGTTACTGCGGGCCGCATTCCCGTGGTGGCAGGTGCAGGTTCGAACAACACCATCGAAACCGTGCGTCTTGTCGAAGCCGCAAAAGCTGCGGGTGCTGATGCCGCACTTGTTGTGACGCCCTATTACAACAAGCCGACCCAAGCGGGTCTGATCGCGCATTACACCGCTGCGGCCAAGTGCGGCCTGCCGATCGTTATCTACAACATACCCGGCCGTTCGGTCGTCGATATGACCCCCGCGACGATGGGCGAGCTTGCAAAACTCCCCGAGATTATCGCAGTCAAGGACGCCACGGGCGACCTTTCGCGCGTGCCTAAAACCCGCATTACTTGCGGGACGGATTTCATCCAGCTATCGGGCGAAGACGCTACTGCGCTCGGCTTCAACGCGCATGGCGGCGTCGGTTGTATTTCGGTGACGGCCAACATCGCGCCGCGCCTGTGTTCGGAATTCCAAGAGGCGACGCTTGCTGGCGACTACGCCAAAGCGCTTGACTATCTCGACCGCCTTATGCCGCTCCACGAGGCCGTGTTCCTTGAACCGGGTGTGTGCGGTGCGAAATACGGTATGTCGCTTCTCGGCCTTTGCAGCGACGAAGTCCGCTCGCCGCTGACCCCCCTGAGCGACACTACCAAAGAGCGGATCCGCGCAGCAATGGTTCACGCCGGCCTTTTGAACTGATGCGGATCAGCCCTCTTTCGGGGCTCAACGACAATATTCGGGGCAGCCTGTTTATGGTTGCCTCGATGGTTGGCTTCACACTTGAAGACAGCTTGATCAAACATCTGACCGCGACCATGCCGCTTGGTCAGATCCTGATGATGATCGGCCTGACCGGGATCGTCTTTTTCGGGCTGCGCGCGCGCAGTCAGGGCGACACTCTTTGGACAAGGTCCTATCTTTCCAAACAAATGCTCTGGCGGTCGTTTTTCGAGGTCACAGGACGACTGAGCTACACCGCTTCCCTTATGCTTGTGCCCCTCACGCTTGCGACAGCGATCTTGCAGGCAACGCCGCTTGTTGTGGTCGCGGGCGCTGCGGTTTTGTTCGGCGAACAGGTGGGCTGGCGACGCTGGACCGCGATTTTCGTCGGGTTCCTCGGCGTTCTGGTAATTCTGCGACCGGGGCTCGAGGATTTTACACCTCTCAGTATCTTGTCTCTCATCGGGATGATCGGATTTGCGGGGCGAGATCTTGCAACCCGAGCGGCGCCGCCTCAACTCTCGAACATGCAACTGGGGGTCGCGGGTTTCAGCGTGCTTTCGATTGCGGGGATCATCCTGTCATTCACAGGAATGGGTATGGTGCTCCCATCGGGCAAAGAAACGCTTGTTCTCGGATCGACTGCCGTTTGCGGGATTGCCGCTTATCAATTCTTGACCATGGCCATGCGCACGGGAGAGGTGTCTTCGGTGACGCCTTGGCGCTACTCGCGTCTCATCTTCGCGGCCATCGTGGGGTTCTTGATGTTCGGCGAGGCGCCCGACAGCTTTACCATTCTGGGCAGCGTCATGATTGTTGCAAGCGGTGTCTTTACGCTCAAACGGTCTGCCAAACGCGGCAAAGCCTAGCCGGCCTTGGGTCTGAGAGCCTGAATCTGGTTCATCCGGATGAAGCGCAGAGTTTCGACCATGACGGCTGTCACGACCCCGATATTCACCAGACCGTTTGTCGCGGCCAAACCGCCGAGCAGTCGCCATTCCACGGGCAAGAGGACATCACCGAACCCCAAAGTCGTAAAGCAGGTCAGAGCGAAATAGACCGAAAGCTCGAGCGACCCGAAAAGATCGAGCCACCAGAGAAGTCCTGCCCACATCCAGACGCTGACCGTCACTTGTCCCAAAATCGCGATAGATGAAACAATCAGCGCCATAACCAGTTTCGGCCGATGGGGGCGCCGCGTCATCCATCCTCCCGCTTGCGTGAGAAAGTGCTCGAGGAGCCAAAATGTCAGAGCGGCAAACGCGATCGATGCAACCAGCATGAAAGATCCGACAGCGATCTGGGTAAACATGGAAATGCTCCGTTTTGTGTTGCGCCGAAGTCTAACCTGCCGCCAAGCTTTGACCAGAGGCAACGCGACACCTTGCTCCTTTGGGTATCCTCACCTATCTGGAACCTACTATGGCCAAGAAACCCGAAAACAAGAATTACAAGGTCATCGCCGAAAACAGGCGTGCCCGCTATGACTACGCTATCGAAAGCGACCTTGAGGTCGGGATCATTCTCATGGGTTCCGAAGTCAAATCGCTTCGCGTGGGGCAGTCGAATATCGCCGAAAGTTATGCCTCGGTCGAGAACGGCGAGCTTTGGCTGATCAACGGGTATATCGCGCCATATGAGCAAGCCAAAACATGGGGCCACGAAGAACGGCGCAAACGCAAGCTGTTGGTGAGCCGCAAAGAGCTTTCGCGCCTCTGGAATGCCACCCAGCGCGAAGGCATGACGCTCGTTCCTATCGTGATGTATTTCAACGATCGCGGTCTGGTAAAACTCAAGATCGGGGTCGCTAAGGGTAAGAAAAACCACGACAAACGCGAAACCGAAGCCAAGAGAGACTGGGCGCGCCAAAAGCAGCGTCTTTTGCGTCACGGGGATTGATCCGCGCTTGGGTTGCGACACGTTAGCCCCACGCGTCAACTTCGCTCAGATCACGGGCTGTTTCCCTTGCCAGCAAGGGCTTACCGCGTTAGACACGCCGCCGATCCACAAGGCTTTTGAAGCAGGCCCCAAAGGGGATTCCCATGGCAAGCAAGTTCCAAGACGACCCGAAGACTCTGGTATCTACCCAGTGGCTCGAAGATAATCTCAAGGACCCCGACCTCAGGATTCTCGATGCGTCGTGGTATTTGCCGACCCAGAATCGTGATCCCAAGGCCGAATATGACGCCGAGCACATTCCGGGTGCGCGTTTTTTCGATATCGACGAAATCAGCGACCTGCGTTCGGACCTGCCGCACATGGTGCCGCCCGTCGAAAAGTTCATGAGCCGTATGCGCGCCATGGGCATCGGCGACGGGCATCAGGTTGTGGTCTATGATGGGTCGGGGCTTTTCTCGGCTGCGCGGGTCTGGTGGCTCTTTCGTTTGATGGGCCAAACCAAGGTTGCTGTTCTCGATGGGGGTCTTCCGAAATGGAAGGCCGAGGGTCGTAAAACCACCGATGCCGAGCCGATCATCCGCGATCGCCATATGATCGTGGATCGCCAGAACCACATGGTCAAGGACGTGACCCAAGTGGCACGCGCATCAAAGCTTGACGACCATGCCATCATTGATGCCCGCGCACCCGAGCGGTTTCGCGGCGAGGCTCCCGAGCCCCGTGAAGGGCTTCGTTCGGGGCACATCCCCAATGCTCGCAACGTCTTTTACAAATCGCTTCTCAACGCAGACGGCACGATGAAGCCCGTCGAAGAGTTGCGCACCATTTTCGAAGCGGCGGGTGTGGATTTGTCCAAGCCAGCCATTACCACCTGCGGGTCGGGGGTCACGGCAGCCGTGCTTTCGCTCGCTCTGGAGCGGATCGGCAAGACCGACCACTCTCTTTATGACGGCTCATGGTCCGAATGGGGCATGTATGCCGATCTTCCCATTGCAACCGGAGAAGCCTGATGCTCGAGCATCTCAAAGAACAACCCGCAGACAAAATCCTCATGCTGATGCAAACCTTCCGTGAGGACCCGCGCACGGACAAGATCGACCTTGGCGTTGGTGTCTACAAAGACCCGACGGGCAACACCCCCGTCATGCGCGCTGTGAAAGCGGCGGAAGAGATCCTTCTCGAAACACAGGCCACCAAATCCTATGTCGGCCTTGCGGGTGATCCCGCCTTTTCCGACGCGATGATCGGACTCGTTCTCGATGGCGCGGTTGCCCGCGAACGCGTTGCAGCCGTCGCCACCCCCGGCGGTACTGGCGCGATCCGTCAGGCTTTGGAACTCATCCGCCTTGCCTCGCCCGAAGCCACGGTCTGGCTTTCCGCTCCGACTTGGCCGAACCATCCGTCGATCATCAAATATCTCGGCATGAAAATGGCCGAATACCGTTACTTTGACGAAGCGACCCGCGGCGTCGATTTCGACGGCATGATTGCCGACCTCGGCGCACTTAAAGAGGGCGACGTTGTTCTGCTTCACGGCTGCTGTCACAACCCGACCGGCGCGAACCTGAACGACGAGCAATGGAAAGAGACCATTGCTTTGATCAAAGCAAAAGGTGCAGTGCCGCTGGTGGACATCGCCTATCAGGGCTTTGGTGACGGTCTCGAGGCAGATGCCGCCGCAACCCGTCTTGTTGCTGCCGGTGTGGACGAATGCCTTATTGCAGCTTCGTGCTCCAAGAACTTCGGCATCTACCGCGAGCGCACTGGCATCCTGATGGCGATCGCCCGCGATGCAGGCCAGACCAAGCTAGCTCAGCAGAATATGAACTTCCTGAACCGTCAGAACTTCTCGTTCCCGCCGGATCACGGCGCGCGCGTCGTCACCACCATTCTGACCACGCCGGAACTGCGTGCAGACTGGGAAGCGGAACTCGAAGAGGTGCGCAACACGATGCTTGGACTTCGCACGCAGCTTGCAGACGAGCTGCGCCGCCTGTCCAACTCGGATCGCTTTGATTTCATCGCGCATCACCGCGGTATGTTCAGCCGTATCGGCACGACCCCCGACAAGGTCGAAACGATGCGTGCCAACAACGGCATCTACATGGTGTCTGACAGCCGCATGAATATCGCGGGGCTCAACACCGGAACCGTGCCGCTTCTGGCAAAGGCAATCATCGACGCCGGCGTCTAAGGCAACCGCGATCCAATAGCAAAGGGCGGGGATTTCCCCGCCCTTTTTCTTTGCGCAGCGACGACAACAAAAAACCCGGGCGCGAACGCCCGGGCAAGTGATTGAAGTGCCAAGTGGAAGGAACTTAGCCTTTCGAGAACTCGGGATAGGCTTCCATACCAAGCTCCGCCTTGTCGAGACCGTTGATCTCGTCCTCTTCGCTGACGCGGATACCCATGGTGACTTTGAGGATGAACCAGAGAACCGAGGAGACGACGAAGGTGAAGATGCCGACGACAACGATACCGTAGAGCTGAGTGCCGAAGGAAGCATCGGAGTTGGTAAAGGCCACTGCGATGGTGCCGTAAATACCGCAGACAAGGTGCACGGGGATCGCGCCGACAACGTCGTCGATCTTGAGCTTGTCGAGCATCGGAACAACGAGAACCACAAGAATACCGCCGAATGCACCGATCAAGGTAGCTGCGCCAAGGGTCGGGGTCAGCGGTTCAGCGGTGATCGAAACGAGACCAGCCAGTGCACCGTTGAGAACCATGGTAAGGTCGACCTTCTTGTAGAGAAGCTGGGTCAGGATCATTGCGGCAACCGAACCACCTGCAGCAGCAGCGTTGGTGTTTGCAAAGATACGGGAGATGTCAGCTACGTCACCTACAGTGCCCATTGCGAGCTGGGATGCGCCGTTGAAGCCGAACCAACCGAGCCAGAGGATGAATGTGCCGAGAGTAGCAAGCGACAGGTTCGAGCCAGGGATCGGGTTGATGCGGCCATCTTTGTACTTGCCGATACGCGGACCAAGGATGAGAACACCAGCAAGAGCAGCCCAGCCACCAACCGAGTGAACAACGGTCGAACCAGCGAAGTCGAGGAAACCAGCTGCGTCAAGGAAACCGCCGCCCCACTTCCACGATGCCTGAAGCGGATAGATGATAGCGGTCAGAACAACGGTAAAGGCGAGGAAGGGCCACAGCTTGATACGCTCTGCGAGGGTGCCCGAAACGATCGAAGCCGTGGTCGCACAGAACATAAGCTGGAAGAAGAAGTCCGAGCCAGTCGATGCATAGCCATAGTCGTCGGCACCATCACGTGCCACGCCGACCGCTTCAAGAGCGGCGGTGGACCAAACGCCCGAGAGGACGCCGTCAATCGACCAGGTGCCGAGCGGATACATCAGGTTGTAACCGATGAGGTAGTAGAAGATCGCAGCAAGCGAAAAGAGTGCAACGTTCTTGGTGAGCTGCATCGCTACGTTCTTGGTGCGGACAAGACCGGCTTCGAGCATCGCAAAGCCAGCTGCCATCCAGAACACAAGGAAGCCGCCGATAAGGAACAGAAGCGAGTTGAAGATGAACATCGAGTCAGTCGAAGCGTCGACGCCAGCAACAGCTTCGGCTTCCTGAGCAAAGCCCATGACCGGTAGCGCAACAAGCGCAGCGGCCGGGAGGAGTTTCGTGAGTTTCATTGGATTTCTTCCCCTGAGAACGCCTTAGAGCGCGTCGTCGTTGGTTTCGCCGGTGCGCACACGAAGAGCGCTCTCGACATCGAGAACAAAGATTTTACCGTCGCCGATTTTGTCGGTCTTGGCGGTGGACGCGATGGTCGAAACGACCTGCTCTACCATGTTGTCGGGCACGACAATCTCGAGCTTGACCTTTGGAACGAAGTTCACGGCATATTCAGCGCCACGGTAGATTTCGGTGTGACCGGACTGCGAGCCAAAGCCCTTAATCTCGGTCACCATCATGCCGCGAACGCCAGCGGCGGTCACAGCCTCGCGGACCTCCTCCAGCTTGAACGGCTTAATAGTTGCGATGATGAGTTTCACTGTCTTCCCCTTACGAGTTGTTCCCGGACGACCAACTTCGGCCGTGCACAGTGGTAGAAGCGCGGAAATCAGGGGGGTTCTCAAGAAAACCCAAGGCTTCCGAGAACGAACTGCGCAACTATTTGCACAAATTTTGCACAAATTGTGCAACTTGATTAAAAAATAAGCTGAACAAAAACGCGTTGTATCTGCTCAGAAGCGCTCAACATTTGAGCGAGCAGCAAGTATGCTGGCAAAAAATGAAATGAACGGCAGAGCAGGCAAATGGCAGGACCGGGACGCAAAAGCCCCCCTTTGGTGGCTGAAAAACGCTACGATTCCAGTGGCAAAGCCCCAAAACCCAAAGCGGCACCCGCAAAAAAGAGCGCGCCCGCTCGCAAATCGCCCCGCAAACCGCGCGGACCGATCGGGCTGATTCTCGGCCTTTTCACGGGAATCGTTCGATTCATTTTCCGCATAATCTGGGGGATCAGCTGGCGCGTCGGCTTGATCTTTGCGCTGATTTTAGGCGCCAGCGTCTATTATATGTCCACAACTTTGCCGCCGATTTCCGAAATGGTGGACGGGCGTGCGCGTGGGTCTGTCACGCTCCTTGATAGCAACGGAACAGTCTTTGCTTGGCGGGGCGATCAATTCGGGGGGATGATCACCGCCGATACCGTTTCGCCCTATCTACATGATGCGGTTGTCGCAACAGAGGACAAACGTTTCTATTCGCACTTCGGTCTCTCGCCGCGCGGCATTGCATCGGCCATTCGGATCAATATGCGCGAGGGACGTGGTCCCCTCTCGGGCAACGGCGGCTCGACCATCACACAACAAACGGCAAAACTTCTCTGCATCGGCACGCCCTATGACCCCGAAGTCTGGCAGACCGAGGCCGATTACGAAGCGGACTGCCGCCGCTCCACGCTTTGGCGCAAAGCCAAAGAAGCCATTTATGCGATGGCGATGGAGGTCAAATATACCAAAGAGGAAATCCTCACGATTTACCTCAATCGCGCCTATCTCGGCGCAGGCACGCGCGGGTTCGAAGCTGCGGCGCAGCGGTATTTCGGGATATCGGCGAACCAAGTTGATGCCTCGCAAGCCGCTATCCTCGCAGGTCTTTTGAAAGCGCCATCGACTTACGCGCCGACGTCTAATCTTCAACGGTCTTGGGACCGCGCGAATGTGGTCATCGGCCTGATGGAAGAACAAGGATACCTCTCGGCCGCCGAAGCCGCCTATGCGCGCGAAAATCCGGCAGGTCTCTCAGAAGCAGCCAAAGCACGTTCAGGCGGCTATTTTGCGGATTGGGTCATGGAGAGCGGACCCGAGTTCTTTACTCGCTCGACCACCGAAGACGTGATCATCCGCACAACGCTCGACCAAAAGATCCAAGCCGCCGCGGAAGAGGCTCTGGTCTGGACCTTTGAAAACAAAGTCAAAGAAGGGTCGGAAGCTCAGGCCGCAATCGTTGTCATGTCCGCAGACGGTGCGGTTCGCGCAATGGTCGGTGGACGTAATCTTCAAGCCTCTGGCGCATTCAACCGCGCAACACAGGCCCTGCGGCAGACAGGGTCACTCTTCAAACCCTTTGTCTATGCCGCCGCGCTGGAGCTTGGTCACTCGCCGCTCGAAGTGATCAACGACCAACCGCTTTGTCTCAATATCGTGGGGTCGGGGGAATGGTGCCCCCAGAACTATGACCGCGAATTCAAAGGCAACATCACCCTCACACAAGCACTCTACGAGAGCAGGAACATACCCGCTGTTCTTTTGTCCGAGGCCGTGGGGCGCGAAGCTGTTCGATCCGTAGCGACAGGTTTCGGCATTGATCGTGATTTAGCAGATGGTCCCGCCCTTGCTCTTGGCGTGTCCGAGAGCACGCTGATCGAAATGACCGCAGCCTATGCCGGCATCCTCAACGGCGGGTCATCGGTTGCCCCTTACGGGCTTGTGGACTTGCGCCTCCAAGGCGAGAGCGAGCCAATTTTCGGTCAAGGCGGCGGGATTGGTGAGCGCGTCATTCGCGACGACTCGGCGAAAAAGCTCACTTGGATGATGTCCAAAGTGATCGAACAGGGCACAGGCCAACGTGCGCGTATCGATGGCTGGCAAATTGCGGGAAAGTCGGGCACCACGCAGGCGTCACGCGATGCATGGTTTATCGGGTTTACGGGCGAATTCGTGACCGGTGTCTGGATGGGCTATGATGACAACAAGCCGCTCAGCGGTGTTACGGGTGGCGGACTTCCTGCCGAGATTTGGCGCGAGACGATGTCCCGCGTGCTCTCTGATCGGATTCCACTGCCTCTCCCGATGACGGCACCCGACGGAAGCGAACCTGCGGGCGCGGTCATGAGCGAAGATCAAGCGGATCAACTGATCCAGCTCCTTCTTCAAGAGCTCCAAAGCGCTGCGGGAAATTGATCATTCGATCTCGCTGCACTTCTCGTAGACAAAGGCATAGCCGTCCCAAACCATGATGATGCCGTCCACATCATTGGACTTCATCAGCAATGCACGTTCGGTCCATTGATCCTCGTCACCCGAACACTGCATGGTGTAAAGAGAGGCCTCCATATTCACGACCTGAACAGGGCGGGTCATGCGGCATTGATTATGCACACCATAGAAAATGCCGTTCTTGATCTCGAGCGCGCCACCCGACTCTCCGACTTTGGAGCAATCAGAAGTGAGAGCTTGTTTATAACGCCCCTCGAACCCCGCAGCGGCAAGAGACGTGGGCAAAAGGACCAGAAGCAAAAGCGACCGAGCAAAGACAGACATTTCAACCTCAAGACTAAAATAATCATACAATTCTAATCTGGGGTTATTCATTTTGCAGTAACGCCAAGGGAAGTAAACGTTACAATAAGGAAGTAGAGAGATACCCTTTTGGGTGAGTTCAAAGACCTTCAAACCACCTCAATGAGTGCAGGGACCCAAGTGCAAGCAACCACGATCAAGGGCAAACAAATCCTGATGGCCACGATGCGCAAGAACAGCGCGTTGATCTGGTCTGCTGCCCTATTCAGCCTTGTCGTGAACGTCCTTATGCTAAGTGGACCTCTCTATATGCTGAGCGTTTACGACCGGGTTCTGGGATCTCGCTCGGTCGAGACGCTGGTCGCATTATCGATCATCGTCGGATTTCTCTACCTCTGCATGACTCTACTCGATTACGTGCGCGGTCGCATCATGGCTCGGGTCGGGGCGCGTTTTCAAAGTACGCTTGATCCGGTCGTCTTTCGCACGGTTCAGGAGCAGGCTCTTTTGAAGGGCAACAGCGGATCAGGTGGGCTTCGTGACCTTGAGGCGGTGCAGCGGGCGCTGACCTCTCCCGCTGTTGTTTCGGCTTTCGATCTGCCGTGGATGCCTGTTTTCTTTGTCGGGATTTTTATATTTCACCCGTGGCTTGGATGGCTCTCGGTTGGTGGGGCCGCATTGCTTATGGTCCTCGCCATTCTCAATCAGTCCCGCACCCGTGATACCGCGAGCCTAGCCTCCGAGGCGGCGGCGCGCGCTGAACGGTATAACCAGACACTTCAGGAAAGTGCCGAACAGATCCGTTCACTGGGTATGACCAACGCGACCATGGGGCGTTGGGCAAAGATGCGAAATGCATCGCTCGCTTCCACAATGACGTTCTCGGATACATCGGGGCTTTACGCTGCCGGATCGCGCGGCGCGCGATTGATGCTGCAATCGGCCATGTTGGGACTTGGGGCCTTTCTGGTGCTGAGGGGAGAAATGACCGCAGGCGCAATGATCGCGGGTTCGATCCTTCTCGGCCGCGCCCTCGCGCCGATCGAACTTCTAATCGCGCAATGGGCCTTGATCGAGCGAGCAATCGACGGTTGGGGCAATCTAACGAGGCTTTTGTCGGTATCGCGCGATACAGCAGAGCGAACACCCCTTCCCGCGCCTGAGGCCAAGCTTTCGGTCAACCAGTTGACGATCGTTCCACCCGGTCAGGCGACTCCAACCTTAAGAATGTTGTCGTTCGAACTGACCCAGGGGCAGGCGTTGGGGGTGATCGGGCCATCGGGCGCGGGGAAAACGACCCTTGCCAAGGCGCTTGTGGGCACTTGGACGCCAACAGGGGGAACGATCCGGCTCGATAACGCGACGCTCGATCAATACGATCCCGAAGTTTTGGGCCAATACGTCGGATACCTGCCTCAGCGCATTCAGCTCTTTGACGGGTCGATCACCGAAAATATTGCGCGGATGTCCGAAACGCCCGATGCGGGCAAAGTCGTCGCGGCGGCGCGGATGGCAGCGGCCCACGACATGATCCTCAGGCTTCCAAATGGCTATGACACGCAAATCAATGCAAGCGGAGGGAGCCTCTCGGGTGGGCAGATCCAGCGCATCGGTCTTGCACGGGCGCTTTATAATGACCCTGTGATCGTGATCCTTGACGAACCAAACTCCAATCTCGACAACGAAGGGAGCATGGCCCTCAACGCGGCAATTCGTTCCCTCAAAGCCTCGGGCAAAGCAGTGATCATCATGGCGCATCGACCCGCAGCCATTCAGGAATGCGATTTACTCTTGGTGATCGAAGACGGGCTTAGACGCGGCTTTGGCCCAAGGGATGATGTCCTTAAACAAATGGTCCAAAACCATCAGACCATCCAACAGGACTCCACCGGAGGAAGCGTGCGATGATCTGGGCTGCTAATCGTTTTCTCGCGGTCGGGTTCACGACACTTGTCGTCTTAGTTCTTGGGTTCGGCGGCTGGCTTGTCGGCGCAACAATCAAAGGGGCGGTCGTGGCCTCGGGTCACGTCGAAGTCGAAAAGAACCGCCAGATCATCCAACATCCCGATGGCGGGATTGTAGACGAGATTTTCGTAACCGAAGGGCAAACCGTCGCGCAATCCGACATGCTCATTCGGCTCAACACTGCGGAATTGAGTTCCGAAATCGCGGTGATTGAAAACCAGCTTGCCGAACTATCTGCACGAAAGGCGCGGCTTGTCGCAGAGCGTGACAACGAAACGGTTCTCGACACTGCGCAGGGCCTGTCGGCAAGCTATAAGCCGCTATTCGCCTCGCAGCAAAACTTGCTCACTCTTCGACTCGAAGCCGAAGCGCGGGCCGCAGAACAACTGGCCCAACAGTCCAATCAGATCAGCCGCCAAATCGACGGGATCGACGCACAGCTTGAGGCGCTGAACCAACAACTGGTTCTTCTGGACGAAGAGCTCGCCACCCAACAGAGCCTTTTGGAACGAGGCTTGTCAGAAGCCCCACGCGTTCTTGCGCTGCGCCGTGATCGCGCTGCGCTGGTCGGACAGATCGCCGAAACGCAAGCCGCCCGCGCCGTCGCCACCGAGCGCCAGAGCGGTATCGCCCTCGAACTGCTGAGCCTTGCGACCACGCGCCGAGAAGAGGCGATGGCAGAGCTCAGGGATATCGAACCACGCGAAACCGAACTGGGAGAGAGATTACGCACTCTGCGCAACCGACAGGATCGCGCCGTCATCCGCGCGCCTCTTGCGGGAACCGTTTATGATCTTCAGGTGCTTGGCGCTTCGGCCGTCGTTCGCGCGGCTGAACCCTTGATGTATCTGATCCCAAATGATCGTCCCGTGGTGATCACGGCACAGGTCGCATCGCGCGATATTGACGAGGTCTATATCGGTCAAGCTGCGACGGTTCGGTTTACAGCCTTTGATCTGCGTAGAACCCCCGAACTGTTCGGAACAGTGCTCAATATCTCTGCGGACACGTTTCAAGATCAGCAGACAGGCCGTTCATACTATCGGATCGAACTCGGCCTTGGCGAGAGCGAAATCGACAAACTGGATGCGGACCAAAAACTCATCCCTGGGATGCCTGTAGAAACCTTTCTCGCGACGCGCAACCAAAGACCGATTGACTACCTGCTGAAACCGCTTGCGGATTACTTTACCCGCGCGTTTCGAGAAGGTTGACGATTGCAGCGCAGAGGCCCTCGGGCTAGCGTCACGGCACCTACAATTCGGAGCGACACAATGAGCGACACAATCGAAACCCGTCTCGCCGATCTTGGCATCACTCTTCCCGATACGGCGCCCGCCGTTGCAGGCAATTACGTTGCCTATGTCGTGACAGGAAACCTCGTCCATGTTTCGGGCCAGATCAGCCAGCGTGAAGGCAATCTGATCAAGGGCAAGCTCGGCGTTGATTTCGACCTCGCTCAGGGCGCCGACGCTGCCAAAGCCTGCGCCGTTTCTCTCCTGACCCAAGTCAAATTCGCCTGTGGAGGGGATCTGAACCGGTTGGTGCGCGTGGTCAAACTCAATGCCTTTGTGAACTCTGCCGCTGATTTCACGGACCAGCCCAAGGTCGTCAACGGCGCATCGGACTTTCTGGTCGAAGTGCTCGGTGACGCTGGGCGCCACGCCCGCTCTGCCGTAGGTGTTGCCGCGTTACCGCTTGGCGTCACAGTAGAGATTGACGGCGTTTTTGAAATCAAATGACGCTTCCCCGCGCCTTTCTTGACCGTCCGATTGCCCATCGCGCCCTCCACAACAAGGCCGAGGGAAGGCCCGAAAACTCTCGCGAGGCCGTGATGGCTGCGGTCGAGAGTGGTTACGGAATAGAGATCGACATTCAGCCGTCAAGAGACGGTGTTCCGATGGTCTTTCACGATTACGCCTTGACCCGACTAACAGGGGTGCAAGGACCAATCGCGATGCGCACCGCAATAGAGCTTGGCGCAATACCTCTCTTGAACGGACAAAGCGGTATTCCCACCCTCGCAGAGGTTCTTGAAATCGTTGCGGGACAAGTGCCGCTCCTGATCGAGATCAAGGATCAGGACGGGCGCATGGGTCCAAATGTCGGACGGTTGGAACGTAGTATCGCCGACGTGCTTGGCACCTATTCCGGCCCAGTCGCGGTTATGTCGTTCAACCCACATTCTGTTGCGAAAATGGGGGAACTTTGTCCCCAGATCCCGCGCGGGATCACGACTTCGGCATACAGCGCTGAGGATTGGCCGACCCTTCCCGCCGAAGTGCGAATGCATCTCAAAGCTATTCCAGACTTTGATCGCACGGGCGCCTGTTTTATATCGCACGAAGCAGTAGATCTGGAGTCTGGGGACGTCGCGAACGTAAAAGCAAAAGGTGCTCCGATCCTCTGCTGGACGATCCGTTCGGCCGAAGCCGAAGCAAAGGCACGCGAGATCGCCGACAATATCACATTCGAGGGCTATCAGGCTTGACGACCGCAGCGGCGCACACAGGTATTCCAACATGAGCGACGCATTCGAAGTCACGAGCCACAGCAGCATATCCGAAATCGGCCAAACGATTTGGGACGCTTGCGCTGTGCCCGAAGGCGGGCGGCCCTTTGATCCTTTTACAACCTATCGCTTTTTGAAAGCGCTGGAGGATTCGGGATCGGTTGGCGGACGAAGCGGATGGCAACCACGCTATCTTTCTGTGCGCAAAAACAACGAGACGATTGCCGTCGCACCGCTTTTTGCAAAGGGCCATTCGCAAGGGGAATACGTCTTCGATCACAATTGGGCGCATGCTTATGAAAATGCGGGGGGGCGATATTACCCCAAGCTTCAGATCGCAGCGCCTTTTACGCCCGCAACGGGGCGGCGCTTTTTGACCAGAGAGGGCCACGAGGCCGATGGCATGGCCGCACTCGTGCAAGGCGCGGTTCAATTGGCATCGAACAATGGCCTATCATCGCTTCACATTACCTTTTGCACCGAAGCGGAAGCCATCGCAGGCGAGGCGATGGGATTGATGCGCCGTGTCGGCCAACAATTCCATTGGGCCAACGAGGGCTACCAAAGTTTCGAAGACTTTCTAGCCGCTCTTTCGAGCCGCAAGCGCAAGACAATCCGCAAGGAACGCGCTCAGGCTCAATCCTTTGGTGGCGAGATTGTCCAATACACAGGCAAGGACATTCGCGCCGAGCACTGGGATTATTTCTGGGCGTTTTACCAAGACACAGGAAGCCGCAAGTGGGGCACGCCCTATCTCACGCGTTCCTTTTTCGACCTGATCGGTGAAACGATGGCCGATGATGTGTTGCTTGTCCTTGCGGAAAAGAACGGCCGACCGATTGCTGGCGCATTGAACTTTATCGGCCGCGAGACCTTGTTCGGACGGTATTGGGGATGCACCGAGCATCACCCCTGTCTTCATTTCGAGGTCTGTTATTATCAGGCGATCGATTATGCGATTGCCAACGGACTTCGGGTCGAAGCTGGCGCCCAAGGTGAGCACAAGCTTGCGCGCGGTTATCTTCCCGCCCCGACGCATTCGCTCCATTGGATTGCCGATCAAGGGTTTGCGCGCGCCGTCGAAAACTATCTCGAGCAAGAGCGCGCCGCCATAAACGAGGAAATCGAAATCCTCACCGATTATGGTCCGTTTCGCAAAGTGGACCAAGAGGAACAGGACTGATGGAAAAACTTTCACCCGATGCCCGCGCCGCTCTGATATCGGAACTCGAACAAAATGGTTGGAGCGAGGTAGAGGGCGAGGACGCCCTCCAAAAAAGCTTCAAGTTTCGGAACTTTATCTCGGCCTTCGGGTTTATGACCAAGGTCGCGCTCTATGCTGAAAAATGGAACCACCACCCCGAGTGGTTCAATGTCTATAACCGCGTAGACGTGCGACTGACCACACATGACGCAGGCGGCTTGACCGAGCTCGATGCGAAACTCGCGAGACAGATGGACAAATTACAAGAAGACTAATGGAACAAATTCTTTCGACCCAAGTATGGAACGGCAAGACTGTCGGCGATTATCTCACCGTTGAATTTCTGGCAGGACTGGCAAGCGATATTCTCGCACTCATCGTAATCGTTGTGCTTGGACTTTGGGTTTCGAGCTGGATCAGAAACCGGATCGTGAACATCGCCGCCGGCAATCGGCATCTCGACGATACGCTGTTCAATTTCCTCGGAAACATCGCGAGCTATGCTGTCCTTGCCTTTGCAGGGATATTCATTCTCAACACCTTCGGCATTCAGACGACGTCCATCGTAGCGGTAATCGGTGCAGCCGGTCTTGCCATCGGTCTCGCTCTGCAAGGAACGCTTTCCAATGTCGCTGCGGGCGTGATGATTATTCTCTTTCGCCCCTTCAAGAACGGCGATTTTGTCGAGGTGAACGGAGTAAGCGGCACCGTCAAACAAATCTCGCTCAACTTTACCGAGCTCTCGAGCGTCGGAAACGTGCAGGTGATCGTTCCCAACTCCCAAGTCTGGGGCAATACGATCACCAATTATTCGGCCTATCCGACCCGCCGCGCCGAATGGATTTTCGGTGTCGGCTACGGAGTCGATCTTGGCAAGGCCGAGCAGGTGATCCGCGATACCATTATGTCCGACCCAAGGTCCAAGACAGAACCTGAACCCTTTATTCAGGTAAACGGGCTCAACGACTTTTCAGTCGATTTCCTCGTCCGTGTCTGGGTCAATTCTTCGGACTATTTCCAGTATCAGGCCGACATGAAGCGCAAGGTCAAAGAGGCACTGGACGCCAACGGGATCGATATTCCCTTTCCAACCCAGACACTTATCCAGTCCAACTAGAGAAAAAGGGCGCCTCTTGGGCGCCCTTTGATTTTAGATCTGGTCGAGCAGCGTCTCGCCTGCGGAAATCTCGCAGGTGCCGGGAGAATCTTCTGCGTTGAGCGCTTTGACGACGCCGTCCTCGGCATAAAGCGAGAAGCGCTTGGAGCGGTCATAAAAACCGACCGGCGGTGCGGTGAAGTTCATCCCAATCGCCTTGGTGAATTCGGAAGCGGGGTCCGCAAGGAACGTAAGTCCTGCCTCGCCTGCACCGGTCGAATCCGACCATGCTTTCATCACGAAGGGATCGTTTACCGAGACACAGATAATCTCGTCGACGCCCTTGGAATCGAACTGCGACTTGGTGCGGATAAAGCTTGGAACGTGGGCCGAGGTGCAGGTGCCGGTATAGGCACCGGGGAGGCCGAACAATACAACTTTGCGTCCGCTTAGCAGATCGCCAAGTGCAACCGCCTCAGGTCCATTGTCTCCCATCCGATACAAAGTTGCCTCGGGGAGCTTTTCACCTGTTGAAATGGTCATCTTATTTTCCTCTTTCGGAATTGCATGCAGCATAGGCCTAGATATAGGGTCCGCCAGAACCAAAGCTATCAAAAAAAGGGGAAAAGCCGATGAAACATTTCGTTGTGGTCGGTGCAGGGCAAGCGGGCGCCTCGGTGGTTGCAAAATTGCGGTCCGAAGGCTTTGACGGCAAGATCAGCCTGATCGGCGCAGAGAGTGTTGCGCCCTACCAGCGTCCCCCTTTGTCCAAGGCTTACCTACTTGGCGAAATCGGAGTGGATCGACTGCTTCTTCGCTCGGAGGACTGGTATCAAGAGAACAATATCGAGCTTCGTTTGAACACGCGCGTGGTCGAGATAAATCCCGCGGCGCGGACCCTGACGCTTTCGGGCGAAGAAACGATTGCATATGACGCGCTCGCGCTCTGCACAGGCTCGCATCCGCGCACGCTCCCCGCCAAGATCGGCGGCGAGCTCGACGGTGTTTACACGGTGCGCGATCTTCTTGATGTGGATACGATGGCGCCCGAGTTCGTCGAAGGTCGCAAGCTTTTGGTGATTGGCGGGGGCTATATCGGGCTCGAGGCTGCAGCGGTCGCTGCGAAAAAAGGGCTCGATGTGACCCTTGTTGAAATGGCACCGCGCATTCTTCAGCGCGTGGCCTGCGAAGAAACTTCGACCTATTTCCGCGATCTGCACACAGCCCACGGGGTCAAAATCGTCGAAGGTGTCGGGCTCGACCATCTGATCGGCGAGGAGCGCATATCGGGCGCGAAACTCACCGACGGCACCACTTTGGAAGTGGACTTTGCGATCGTCGGCGTCGGGATCATGCCCGCCACAATTCTGGCCGAAGCCGCAGGGGTGGTCTGTAACAATGGGATCGATACCGACCATCAGGGCCGCACTTCAGACCCGCATATCTGGGCGGCGGGCGATTGCGCAAACCTCACTTTCAAAGGGCAAAAATTGCGCATCGAGAGCGTCGGGAACGCGATCGATCAGGCAGAGATCGTTGCCCAGAACATGATGGGCAACGGCGTTGATTACACCCCCGCGCCGTGGTTCTGGTCGGACCAATACGATACCAAGCTTCAGATCGCGGGGCTTAATATCGGTTATGACAAGGTCTATGTGAAAACCACCGATGACCCCACGGTCCGCGTCCATTGGTATTTCAAAGGGGACGAGCTCATCGCGGTTGATGCGATGAACAGCGCCAAGGATTACATGGTCGGCAAGCGCCTGATCGAAGCGGGCAAGTCTCCCGCGCCCGAAGTGTTATGTGACCCCGAAACCAACATGAAGGCTCTGTTGCGTTAGTGCGGATCATCGGGGGAACCCATCGGGGCACAGCCCTTGCCGCTGTTGGCAAAGGGGACACGGGCGCACATCTGCGCCCGACCACCGACCGCACGCGTGAAAGTCTCTTCAATGTCTTGAATGGTGGCCGCTTCGGCGATCCGATCCAAGACGCCAAGGTTCTCGATCTTTTCGCGGGCACGGGGGCGCTCGGCCTCGAGGCGTTGTCGCGCGGCGCAGCCTCGGTCACATTTGTCGATGATGGTCGCGTCGCGACCAAGCTTATCCGCGAGAATATCGCCAAGCTTCGCCGTCAGGAGGACTGCGCCCTTGTGACACGGGATGCGACCAAACTCGGTGCTGGAGAACCCCACACTCTGGTCTTTCTCGACCCGCCCTATGGGCGCGATCTGGGCGCGAAAGCGTTGGCCGCAGCGGTTGCAGGCAACTGGATTGCGAAGGATGCCTTAATCGTTTGGGAGGAAAACGCGCCCCAGACCGCTCCGACGGGCTTTGCTCTTCTGGAGCATCGCCGATATGGAGACACGCATATTTCGTTTATGGAGTTCACAGGATGAAAACCGTCGATCTTGTTATTTTCGACTGCGACGGCGTGATCGTGGACAGCGAAGGTCTTTTGAACGAGATCGTTGCCAAGAGCCTCACAGACCACGGTCTGCCGATTTCTGCCGAAGAGTGTCACAGACGGTTTGTCGGCGGCACAATGTATATCCTTCGGGATCGCGCGATCGAAGCGGGTGCGAAACTTCCCGAGAACTGGGTAAACGAGATCTACGCCGAGATCTTTGAACGCTTGAGGCAAGGCGTCGACGTCAGCAAAGGCTTTGTCGAGTTGATCGATAACCTTGAGGAACACGGCGTCAAGATTGCCGTGGCCTCTAACGGCCCGATGGATAAAATGCGGGCCTCTCTCGGCCCTTCGGGTTTGTTCGACCGTCTGGACGGGCGGATCTTCTCGGCCCATGACCATAACACCGCCAAACCCGAACCAAAGCTTCTTGAACTTGCGGCTCAGGCCGCAGGCGTTGCAATCGAACGTGCGGTGATGGTCGATGATAGCCCCGCCGGTGTCGGCGCAGCGCGCGCGGCGGGAATGCGGTTCATCGGCTATGCCGAACACGGCAACGAGGACAAACTCACCGAAGAAGGTGCGGACGTCGTCTATTCGATGCTGGAATTGAAAGAGCGCCTTTCGGCGCTCTGATCATCCATAGGTCGGGTGGAATTTACCCGCAGGCGAGAGAGTGAAAATTTCCGCCCCGTCTGCACGTATCCCGATCGAATGCTCGAACTGCGCCGAGAGTGACTTATCCCGCGTAACGGCAGTCCAATCATCGGCAAGAACCTTGGTCTCGGGACGGCCGAGGTTCACCATCGGTTCGATGGTAAAGAACATACCTTCTTCAAGCACAGGCCCGGTCCCGGGGCGCCCGTAGTGCAGAACATTGGGCGGCGCGTGGAAAACCGTACCAAGACCGTGGCCACAGAAATCACGCACGACGCTCATACGGTTCGCCTCGACATAGGTCTGGATCGCATTGCCGATATCGCCAAAGGTGTTTCCGGGCTTTGCCGCTTCGATCCCGAGCATAAGAGCGTCATGCGTCACCTGAATGAGACGCTCGGATTTACGGCTGAGATTGCCTGCCACATACATACGGCTTGTATCCCCATACCAACCGTCAAGGATTACGGTCACGTCGATATTAAGGATATCGCCGTCTTTGAGCGTCTTGGGGCCGGGAATGCCGTGGCACACCACATGGTTCACACTGATGCAGGACGCATGCTGATAGCCGCGATAGCCGATGGTCGCAGAGGTTGTTCCCGAGGCCGTGACCATATCGGTGATGATACGGTCGATTTCGGCCGTGCTCTGACCGGGGAAAACATGCGGCGCGATATCGTCGAGGATTTGTGCCGCGACTTTGCCAGCAGCATTCATTCCCGCAAAATCGGCTTCCTCGTGAATGCGGATACCATCTTTGGTCAAGCGGCCATTGTGTTTCGTCAAAGTCTCGGTCCTTCTAGCTTCTTGCTCCACATAGGGTATCTCGGCCGAAGGCGCTAGACCTCGATCACCAAGCAGCGACGCAAAGCCACCCCGAGAGGCGATATGGCCGTGTCGTAGCAGATCACCTCGACACCCGCTTTGCGCGCTTCAAGAAACGCAGCGTGATAGGCAGGATCAATATCCGAGGCGAGCGTGAAGCGGTCGCAATCGGTGCGTTGAACCAGATAGAACATCACTGCACGGTTTCCTTGTTGCACCATCTGCGCAAGTTCGCTCAGGTGCTTGGTGCCGCGCGCGGTCACGCTGTCGGGAAACTCCGCCAAACCGCTCTTTCGGGACAAGGTTACGCTCTTGACCTCGACATAGCAGTCGGGGCGACCTTCACCGCTCAGAAGAAAATCGATCCGGCTGTTTTCGCCATATTTCACCTCGGCCCGCACATGGTCATAGCCGCCGAGCTCGCGCACGTCGCCAGCGATCAAAGCCGCCTTCAGCGCCTTGTTGGGAACTGCGGTATCAACTCCGGTGAAGTGCCCGTTTTCATGATCGACCAAGCGCCAGCCGTATTTCAGCTTTTTCTTGGGATCATCATTGGGTTCAAGCCAGACCTTTGTCCCCGCATCCGCAAGCCCCATCATAGAGCCCGGATTGGCACAATGGGCTGTCGTTTCGGTCCCGTCCTCAAATCGCACATCGGCAAGGAAGCGTTTGTAGCGACGAATGAGCCTAGCGGGAACAAGAGGTGTGGAAAACTGCATGGCCCAGTCCTATACCCAAAGAAGATCCAATGGAGAAGAAAATGTCGAACCCCACTGCAGCTATGATCGTGATCGGCGACGAGATCCTGTCAGGGCGCACTCGCGACAGCAACATGCACTTTCTTGCTGGCAAGCTGACCGAAGCAGGCATCAACCTTGTCGAAGCCCGCGTGGTCAGCGACGATCGTGCCGCGATCATTGCCGCCGTCTCTGAACTAAAGGAGCGGGTCGACTATGTCTTTACCTCAGGCGGGATTGGCCCCACGCATGACGACATCACGGCGGACTGTATCGCCGCCGCCTTTGGGGTTTCGATCGATGTACGCGACGACGCGCGCGCGCTCCTTCAAGCGCATTATGACCGTTCGGGTCAGGAATTGAACGAAGCGCGACTGCGTATGGCGCGCATTCCCGACACTGCAACCCTGATCGAAAATCCGGTAAGCACCGCCCCCGGCTTCAAAATCGGGAATGTCCATGTGATGGCAGGTGTCCCGAGCGTCTTTGAAGCGATGGTCGCGTCGGTGCTGCCGACGTTGACGGGGGGCAAGCCCCTACTCTCGCAAACCCTTCGGATCGATCGGGGCGAGGGCGACATCGCAGGGCCGCTTACCGCGCTTGCGCAGGAGTTCGCGGATCTTTCTATCGGGTCATATCCTTTCCAACGCAACGGCATTTACGGCGCCAACATCGTCATTCGCGGCACCGATGGTGCCCGTGTCGAAAGCGCTATGATCAAGCTCCAGAATTTGTTCGCAGAATGACCCCCGATATCTTTGACCTTTATGACGTTATCGATGCGACCTGGCCTGCGGCCTCGTATCAATCGTTAGGCCATTGGACGATCCGAGAGGGTCAAGGCGGCGGCAGCCGTGTAAGCGCGGCGACCCATGATCGCACCCAAGACTATAATCCTGATCCGGCGATCCACGCCATGCTTGCGCTACAGCAAACCCCGATCTTCATGATCCGCAAAGACCAAGAAGCACTGGACCATATGCTGGAAGAACGCGGATTTGTGATCAAGGACCCCGTGAACCTCTATGTGGCTCCGATTGAACTCATCGCGACCGAGCGACCCAGAGCGGCAACCCAATTCGTCGCCTTTCCCCCTGTAGCGGTCCAGCGCGAAATCTGGTCCGAGGGGGGCATCGGGCAAGCTCGGCTCGACATCATGGACCGCGCGCAGTGCCCAAAGGCAACTTTCTTGGGCCGTATCGACGAACGGGCAGCAGGCACGGCTTATGTCGGCGTGTCGAACGGCGTCGCGATGTTGCATGCCTTGGAGACACGGGAACAGTTCCGCAGACAGGGGCTCGCCCGTAACATGATGCGATCCATGGGGTTCTGGGCGCGCGACAATGGGGCCGAACATTTCGCACTTTTGGTCACGCAGGCGAATATTGGCGCAAATGCGCTCTATTCTTCACTAGGAATGGAGATCGTCGGGCAATACCATTATCGCGTTGTTTCCTGATACGAATTGCTCGCATTTGATGTTTCGCTTTGTCCCTTTGTTGTTGATGTTACCGCTTCAGGCCGGAGCGTTGACGCTTGATCTGCCTGCAAACGCCGTTCAATCCGTTGAACCCTTGACCGAGATGCGCAGTTACGAACTCCCGCTCGGACCTTGGAGTGACGAGGGATTTCCGACCGAGCGGCTTGAGGGGAGCGTAACCCGACAGATTTTCCGCATCCCGTCAAACAGCCTGACACCGTTCCAGATCATGACCCCGATCAAAGAGCAGCTCGTATCCCAAGGCTGGGAGATTTTGCTCGACTGCGAAACCGAGGACTGCGGCGGGTATGATTTCCGCTTTGCTACCGAAGTCGCGCGTGCACCCGAAATGCAGGTGGCCATCGGCAATTTCCGCTTTCTCTCTGCGCGGCAAGACAGTGAAGCTGTCTCGCTCTTCGTGAGCCGCACAGCCCGAGAGGTGTTCGTGCAGTTCACCCATCTTGGCCAGGAAGACTTCGATGTCGCCACGACGATCCCCGCGCCACAAGCAACAGTTGGTCCCGAGATCGTATCGGGAAGCCTAGCCGAACAGCTGGAAAGCCAAGGACATGTCGTGCTTGATGATCTTAGTTTCGAGACAGGCTCGGCCCAACTCGGCCAAGGCGACTTTCTCTCTTTGACCGAAATCGCCGCATATCTTGCCGAAAATCCCGGCCGTCGGATTGCTCTGGTTGGTCATACGGATGCGTCCGGATCGCTTGAGGGCAATATTTCCCTATCCAAGCGCCGGGCAGGTTCCGTTCTGGAACGTCTCGTCACCGATCACGGCGCCGACCGCGCGCAGCTCGAGGCCGAAGGAATGGGATATCTTGCGCCCCTGACAACCAATCTTACCGACGAAGGGCGCACCGCGAACCGCCGCGTCGAAGCTATTTTGCTGAGCACAGAATAAAAAAAACGCGGCCCGAAGGCCGCGTAAAGTCGGTGGGGATGAGAGCCCCAGAGGCATAATCAGTAGGCGGATACGGACTGATTATTCGGTCACCAATTGTCCGGTCCTTTGTCGGCAAAGGAGTGGACAAGGAAATCGATGAAGGCGCGGACTTTGGGCTGCGTAAAACGCCCAGGCGGATAAACCGCGTATATCCCTTGGGTGTCGATCGGCAGGTCGGGAATTGCCTCTTCTACAAGACCCTTTTCCATAGCATCGGCATAAAGGAACGAAGGCAGATAAGCGATGCCGAGGCCGCTGATGCAGGCATTCAAAAGCGATTGGCCATCGTTCACCGTAAGCCAGCCCGCCGTGCGGACCTGACGCTTTTCGCCCGAAGGCGCAGTGATCTTCCAAACGGCGGAATTGGCCTGATTGGAATAATGCAGCAACTTGTGTTCGTTCAGATCGTCGATCTTCATCGGTCGACCGTGTTTTTGGAAATAGGATGGCGACGCGATCATCCGCCTGTTGGTTTCTGTCAACTTGCGGGCGCGTAGAGTGCTATCTTCCAGCTCGCCGATCCGTATGGCCATATCAAAGCCTTCGGAGATAAGTTCGACATAGCGGTTATTCAAAACCATGTTCACCGTGATATCGGGAAACTCCTGAAGGAACTCACCCAAGACCGGAGACAGATGATTGACGCCGAAGTCGGTGGCAACACTGATCCTCAAAAGGCCCGAAGGCGCAGATTGCATCGAGGTCACAAGAGCATCCGCCTCGCCTGCGTCATTGAGCACGCGGCGCGCACGATCATAATAGGCAAGACCGATTTCGGTCGGGCTGACACGCCGTGTGGTTCTGTTGAGCAGACGCGCGCCAAGACGCGCTTCGAGCGCAGACACATGTTTGGAAACGGCGGATTTCGAGATCCCCATTTTCTTTGCTGCGTCGGTAAACCCGCCCTGATCTACGACCGTGGCGAAGGCCTCCATTTCCGTGAGCCGATCCATAATCGTCCCTTCAAAATGACTTCATTGAGGACGGTTATCGGGATCAAATCGGGCGAGACTTGGGCCTCGCCCTGACAATATCGGGGTTTTCTGGGGATTTGATCAGGGCACGGAAACAACTAGAGCGCGTTCGCCACACGAGTGCCTTGATCAATGGCGCGCTTGGCATCAAGCTCGGAAGCAAGGTCGGCGCCGCCGATCACGTGAACCGATTTCCCCTTGGCCAAGAGCGCATCTGCAAGGCTACGCTCTGATACCTGTCCCGAACAAAGGACAATCGTATCGCAGGCGATCAACTCGGGGCTTCCGTCTCGCGTGATCCAGAGACCCTCATCGGTGATTTCATCGTAACTCACGCCGCCGAGCATCCGCACGTTTTTCATTTGAAGCGAAGCGCGGTGAATCCAACCCGTCGTCTTGCCCAAACCACGCCCAGGTTTTTGGGCCTTGCGCTGCAAAAGCGTAACTTCGCGCACCGCCGGCTCTGGTTTTGGCCCCTCGGCAAGAAGACCACCACGTTCCATTTCGGGATCACCAACTCCCCATTCCAAAAGCCATTCGGGCAAGTTCAACGTCGGACTATCGCCCGTCACCAGCTTTTCGGCGACATCAAACCCGATGCCGCCCGCGCCGACGATTGCAACCCGATTTCCGACCGGAGCATCATGGCGCAGCACGTCGATATAGGAGAGGACATTCGGCCTATCCTGCCCTTTGATCTGCGGATCGCGCGGAACGACACCCGTCGCGATGATCACCTCGTCGAAACCGTCCAGATCATGCTCCCCAACCTCGGCATTCAAAGTGATCGAAATGTCGGCTGCGGCCAAAGCGGCTTCGAAATAGGCAACAAGCCCGTGGAACTCTTCCTTACCCGGCACCATTTTGGCCATGTTCAGTTGGCCGCCGATTTGGTGGGCTTTGTCGAACAGCGTGACGCTATGGCCGCGCTCGGCCGCCGTCAAAGCAGCCGCAATGCCCGACGGCCCCGCACCGACCACGGCAACTTTTTTGGTCAAAGCGGCCTTGGCTGTCACCAGTTCGGTTTCATGACACGCGCGCGGATTTACCAGACAGGAGGCCATCTTCAGACTGAACGTATGGTCGAGACAGGCTTGGTTGCAGGCGATGCAAGGGGCGATCAGATGGGCTTTGTCTTCTGCTGCCTTTGCGACAAAGTCTGGGTCGGCCAGAAACGGTCTCGCCATGCTGACCATATCTGCACACCCATCGGCGAGCACCTCTTCGGCGACTTCAGGCGTATTGATGCGGTTAGAGGTGATCACAGGGATCGAGACTTTGCCCATAATCTTTTGGGTAACCCATGCCCAAGCCTTTCGCGGAACGCTCGTCGCGATTGTCGGGATGCGCGCTTCGTGCCAACCGATCCCAGTGTTCAAGATGGTCGCCCCTGCCTCTTCGATCCTTTGGGCAAGCTGGACGACTTCGTCATGGGTCGAGCCGTCGGGGATCAGATCGATCATCGAAAGACGATAGATCACGATGAAATCCTGCCCCACGGCGGCGCGCACCCGCTTTACCGCTTCGATCGCAAAACGCATGCGGTTTTCATAGCTCCCGCCCCAGTCGTCGGTTCTGCGATTGGTATGGGTCACCAGAAACTGATTGATAAGATACCCTTCAGACCCCATGACTTCGACACCGTCATACCCTGCCTCGCGGGCGCGAGCCGCCGCTGTGGCGATGTCGTTCAATTGCTTTTCGATACCTGCGGCGTCGAGTTCGTTCGGCACAAATGGGCTTATGGGGGATTTCACGGCCGAGGGCGCGACACATGTCTTGCCATAGGCGTATCGTCCCGCGTGAAGGATCTGCATCGCGATCTTGCCACCTGCGTCATGGACGCGGTCAGTGACGACCTTGTGGTTGGCGATATCCGCTAGGGTGAAGAGTCCCGAAGCACCCGGAAAAACCGCGCCTTCAGCGTTTGGAGCCATGCCCCCCGTCACGATGAGAGCAACACCACCGCGGGCGCGCGCTGCATAGAACTCGGCGACACGGTTCCAGTCCTTGGTTTCCTCGAGACCTGTATGCATTGACCCCATCAAGACGCGGTTCTTCAAAACCGTGAACCCGAGATCGAGCGGAGCAAAAAGATGCGGATATGCTGTCATGAAGGCCTCCCTTTGCTAGGGAGATAGCGCGATGTTTACGCGCACGTCACCTTGAACGCCACGTCAGGTCACATCGTTTCGACACAGTGGCGGCGGAAGGCCCGCTTCAAGAGATCGAGCTCGGCCCGCAAAAGACCCACTTCGGTCCGAAGATCGTCGTCGAACACCTCACCAGCCAACAGCGTAAAATTACCAAGCGCCAAATTCGTGACCGGATCGGAAATCAGGACGGTCTGGACCCCGTCCGAGATCGCCGCAAGCGGCACGGGGATGGTCACACGCCATCCGTCGTTTTCGGGATCGGCTTGGACTTTGACACCCTCGACGACAAGATTGTTATGTGTGACCCGCAGATCGGGAACATCCCCCCCGAGCGCAGGTCCTTTCAGGATGCCGCTCCAAACACCTTCGATCAGCTGGAGTTTCGTGAGTTGAATATCTGACATCGGATCCCCCTTAGAGGTCGGCACGCGGGAAGCGGCTAAAGGTCATATCGCGAATTGTGACCTGATTCATTTCGGGTCCCTCGAAGATCAAATCGAGCCACATGCGTTCCACTCTCTTTTCGTTGAGCTTGGTATAGGCAAGGTCGAATTCAACAGCCAGATCGTCCTGATGGAGCGGAAGCTCGCGGACAATCTGTTCGGTGTTCGGCCCGTGACGGATATTGAGGCGGGCAAAAATCTCGAGAGGTTTTTCAAGCTCGATAATCGTATCAAGTCGGATGAGATGGCGTTTTTTCAATCCCGCGCAGGCATCATCGGGAATGTCGACCGCAAGAGACAGGAACGATCCGTCAAAACGGAACACATCCATGCTGAGCCCGAACGGCGCAAGATCCTGTTCACGCTGATTGCGAAGCTGGCGCAAATTCAATTCGGAAATGCGGCAATCGTGAAAGAGCGTAACCTCGTCCCCGATCATCGTCTTACTCTGAATGCTCACCACACCTCGTTGACGCAGCGAACCACGCCAGATTTGCGGACGCCAAGACCAGTCAGTGCCCTTGGGACGGGTGAAGGTATTCGAGCCGATCCGAGGCAGGGCCAGTCGATTGTCGGCAATCTCGACAAGTTGGTCGAGTTCATCACGAAGCTGGCGCGCCCGAAACCGGTTCTTCCGAAGCAAATCGAGTTCATCGAACCGAGCGCTGGATCTGGCTTTTTTCCAACGGCGAAGCGCAAAACGATAGGACAACGCGTCCCAAAGACCGAACCCTCTGCGCTTCATGCCTTGCCTGCCATTCCGAAGTTCATTGTTTCCAAATTACACCCGCTAAGGCGGTATCTTGGTGATTATTTACAAGAAAGGAAACAGTGAAGGGTTAATATTTTTGTCGGTGAACGCGATCACCCCTCGATCCCCTGCGCGATAGAGGTCAGGATCGCATACCCACGGTCAACCCCCACAGGATTGAGGTAGGAGCTTCTCAGGCGGATTGTGACAAGCCTGTCGCCCTTGTCTACGAAAACGCGCCATTCGCTGTCCTGAAGCCCGACGACCCGAAAATCACCGCCATCCGCGAAATGCGCGCCGACGATCCCGTCCTTGCCCCACACTTCATCAGGTGTCGCTCCAATCAGTTTTGCACCGCTCTCGCTATTGAGATAGGTCACGAGATCGCTTTCCTGATCTCCGACAATCGCGCTTCCTTTTTCGCCGATCTGCACGGTTGCAATCCCGGGCGGGTTCTTGCGCGACACATCGGCAATCACCGAACCACAGCCTGCAAGAACAGCAAAGCCTTTGGAGGGTTCGCTTGTCTCCAGATCGATGCAATAGCCGCTCGGCGCGCTGAGCGTCACAGCATCCTCTAAAAGAGCCAATGACTGCACGGGTTTCTGCCCACCGATCTGGACACAAGCACAAAGCCCCAAAACTCCGACAGCCGCGACGATGCGCGTCCTGTGCTCAAAGCCCATTGTTCATTCCTCATCCCAACTGGTTTTGGGGGATATTCGGTGCAACTTCGCGGTGCAACCCTGCTTTCGTTTTATCGAATGAAGCTAGGGTTGATTGCATTTCTTCGTGCTGCGGCTTATTTCGGTTCTCGTAACGTCAGAGGCTACGGCATGAACTGGATCACGAACTACGTCCGCCCAAAGATCAACTCTCTCTTCTCGCGCCGCGAAGTGCCCGAGAATCTTTGGACGAAATGCTCTGAGTGCGGGACGATGCTCTTTCACCGTGAATTGAGCGAAAACCTCAATGTCTGCACAAATTGCGGACACCACATGCCCATCAGCCCACGCGCGCGGTTCGAAGCACTCTTCGACGGCGGGGTCTTTAAGGAAATCGCGGTTCCCGAACCCATCGAGGACCCGCTGAAATTCCGCGATCAGAAGAAATACACCGATCGCCACCGCGCGGCCCAGAAATCAACGGGCGAAAAAGAAGCCATGCTTGTTGCCGAGGGCGAGATCGGCCGCACTCCGATCGTCGCTGCGGCCCAAGACTTTTCATTCATGGGCGGTTCAATGTCGATGTATGTCGGCAACGCGATTATCGCTGCTGCAGAACGCGCCGTCGAAACCAAGCGCCCGCTCGTTCTGTTCTCGGCTGCGGGCGGCGCCCGTATGCAAGAAGGCATTCTTTCGCTCATGCAGATGCCCCGCACGACCATCGCGGTCGACATGCTCAAAGAAGCGGGCCTGCCCTATATCGTCGTTCTGACCCATCCGACCACGGGCGGTGTGACGGCCTCTTATGCCATGCTGGGCGACATCCAGATCGCAGAGCCGAATGCGCTCATCTGTTTTGCAGGCCCCCGCGTGATCGAGCAAACGATCCGCGAAAAGCTCCCCGAGGGCTTCCAGCGGGCCGAATATCTTTTGGACCACGGTATGCTGGATCGCGTAACCCCTCGCGGCCAGTTGAAGGACGAGCTTGTCACGATCCTGCGCATGATGCTGGGGCTTGAACCAGCGGTCAAAGGCGATTTGCCCGCCCCCGCACTCGTTCCCACCGAAGAGGACAAGGTGCCCGCTCCCAACGCGAAGGCCAAGGAAGAGGCACCCAAGAAGTGACGAAACCCCAAGCGTCCGACGTAATTCTTGCGCGGATGATGTCGATGCACCCCAAGGTGATCGACCTCACGCTCGACCGTATGCTTGGGCTTTTGCCTGCGCTCGGCAATCCGCAAGACCTGCTTCCGCCCATCATCCATCTTGCGGGCACGAACGGCAAAGGCTCGACCCAAGCCATGATCCGCGCGGGCCTCGAAGCCGCAGGCAAAAAGGTGCACGCTTATACTTCCCCGCACCTTGCACGGTTTCACGAACGCATCAGACTCGCGGGCGAGCTGATCTCGGAGAAGCATCTCACCGAGATTCTGGATGAATGCGAACGCTCCAACAACGGTGCGAACATCACCTACTTCGAGATCACCACTGCCGCCGCCCTTCTGGCGTTCAGCAGAACCAAAGCGGATTACACACTTCTCGAGGTCGGTCTCGGAGGTGAATTCGACGCGACCAACGTGTTCGAAAAGCCTGCCCTCACTGTCATAACGCCTGTTTCGATCGACCATCAGCAATACCTTGGCGAAACGCTTCGCGAGATCGCTGCCGCGAAGGCAGGCATTATCAAGCGTAGTGTGCCTTGTGTCGTCGGTCCCCAGCTTGATGACGCAATGGATGTGATCGAGGCCAAGGCCGCACGGATGGGCGCGCCGCTCATCGCATTCGGCCAGCACTGGCATATCGGCGAAGAGCGCGGACGCATGATCTATCAGGACGAGCGCGGTCTGTTGGACTTGCCGCTACCCAATCTCCCCGGCCCCCACCAGATCCAGAATGCGGGCGCAGCGCTTGCGGCTTTGCGTCACCTCGGAATGGATGATGCGTCTTGCGAGGCAGGTGTCACCAAGGCCGAGTGGCCCGCTCGCATGCAGAGGCTCAAGCATGGGCCGCTGGTCGATGCGGCAGGGCGCGCCGAGCTATGGCTTGATGGTGGGCACAATGCAGCAGGTGGCGAAGCCATCGCCGCAACACTTGCGCGAATGCCCGAAAAGCCGACCCATATGATCTGCGGGATGCTGAACACCAAGGACATTGCAGGCTATCTTCGCCCCCTTGCGAAAGTGACCCAGAGCCTTCATGCCGTTTCGATCCCTGGCGAAATGAACACGCTCCCCGCCCAAGAAACCTGTAACGCGGCACTCGCTGTCGGGATGACGGCAACAACCGCCGACAGCGTTCTGGACGCGATCAACGACATCACGTCCAAAGATGCGAATTGTCGGATTTTGATCTGCGGTTCTCTCTATCTTGCTGGCGGGGTTCTGCGCGAAAACGGCTAGTTCTTTGGCAATCCACCTTTTCGATACGAAAGAGAGCGTTTGATTCGCATTTTGCGAATCGAAGGCTCTTGACCGCGAATCACCCCTATCCCTATGTTTGGATCAAGTTTGCGGTGGCAAATCAGCCCCCGACACCTCTTTGGCAGGGCGGCGGGGCGAGCGAATAATAATAGTGGCTCGCCTCACTGTCATTTCCCTCGGACATAGGATTGGGAAATTGACTTGCCGATTCGTTCCATACTACAACCTGTATAAGAAAACCAAAGCACCACTGCCGCCAGCGTTGCAGTCAATATGTGGTGCAATTTGCTTGGGGGAGCAGATGATGGTGCGTATTGGCGCGTTGATCGCAGCCGTAGTGACTTTTGCTTTTGCATCGGGAACGTCGGCACAGACAGTGAAAATTACAGAGGACAAGGCCAGCGTGAGCTTTGTGCTCAACGGTCAGTCGTATACGATTGAACGAAATCAGGATGAAAACGCGACGCTCGAAGCCGAGTTCACAAAAACCTCGCGCAGCTGTCCGCCGTTCTGCGTTCAACCCATTTCCGTAGCAGAAGGTGTCGAAACCTACGGCGAACTCGAGATCCTCAGTTTTCTTGAAAACGAGGTCGCAGGCGGCACAGGGCTTCTCGTTGATGCGCGCCTGCCTGAATTTTACGTCAAAGGCACGATCCCTGGGGCATTGAACATCCCCTTCTCTGCCTTATCCACAGACAACCCCTACCTGACCGATATTCTCAAGGCACTTGGTGCCAAGGATGCAGGTGGGTCACTTGATTTCAGCTCTGCCTTTCAACTCGCGCTTTTCTGCAATGGTCCGTGGTGTGGGCAATCGCCACGCGCGATCACCGAATTGCTCGATGCGGGCTATCCTGCAGAGCGGATCAAATATTATCGCGGCGGAATGCAGGACTGGCTCGGTCTTGGGCTTTCGACCATTGTTCCCAATCAATAAAGCGAGGGATTTGTCATGATCCGTTTAGTCCTTGCCTTTGTCTCCCTCGCCATCGCTGTTTGTGGCGTTATCATCTTCATGCCTTTCGGCTCGGAGGAAACCCCGACCGAAGCTCAGGTCACGCGTGCGGCAACTGATGCGACGATCTCTTCGCTGATGCAGGACGCCAACCCGACAGCGCTCGCGGTAGCAGCGGCACCCGCACCGATGGGCAACAGCGCAGCAGCCAAAATTCTGGCTGCTACGGGTGGCGGCGTCCAGCCGGAGCAAAAGATCAAGACCGACAATTCGACATTGGCAGAAACTTCCGCCGCAGTGCTTGCTGCGCTCGGGGTGCAGAATGCCGATACGACCGTCACGGACGGCGGCGAATTTCAGGACGTCACTGCCTCGATCCTTGCGGGTATCAACGGCGTCACGGGCAAACCCCAAGAGGTTGCTCGCCCTGCCACGGGTCTCCAATCGCTCGTAGCGCAGGCCCTCAAAGAAGGCCAATCGGATGCCTATATCGACGCTCTTTTGAACGAAGCCGCGGTAACGGGTGAAGTCGCGGTTCCTGCGATCCTTGTCACCTCGGACGGCAAAGTGGATACGGCGACTCTACTTGCTTCGATCGTTGCGGATGCTCAGACCCTTGCCGGAGGCGCGGCGCCAGAAGTTCCCAACGTCCCGATCGGTGATGGCACAGGTGTCGAGGTTCGCGTTGTCCAAACCGCGACCGACACGAAACAGTATCGCTTCTATACTGTCGGTACGGGCGACAGTCTCGGGTCAATCGCCATCAAGTTTTATGGCTCGGTCGCGCATTATCCGCGCATCTTCGAAGCAAATCGCCAGATTCTTTCGAGCCCTGATCGCATCCAGACGGGCCAGCGTCTGATCATCCCCGATATTTCGTGAAATAAAGGCGACCAAAAGGTCGCCTTTTTATTCCTCGCGGCCCCAGTCGGCGCCCTGCATCTCGCGCAGTCGGCTGGCTGTGCGCTCGAACTCGAAGGCGCCTTCCCCCTCGACGTAAAGCCGCTCGGGAATATCCGCAGCGGAACAGATCAACCGGACCTTGGCCTCGTAGAGCGCGTCGATCAACGTAACGAACCGCTTGGCCTCGTTGAAGTTATGACGGCTCAGACGCGGAATATCTTCCAAAATGAGCACCCGAACGGCTTCGGCGATTGCGATATAATCCGCGGGCCCAAGCATCTTGCCACACAGGTCAAAGAACGAAGCGCGGGCCACACCGTTATAGAAGCCGGGAAGCTCTACATCGCGGGCCTTAATCCGGAGCACCAACGGCTTTGCCTCGCCTTGGGTAAAATCGTTCCAAATAGATGCGATCGCGGCACGCGCCTCGGGTGAGTTCGGCGCGAAATATGTCTTTTCACCAGCAAGTCGCCCCTGACGGTGGTCAGTCCTGCTCGCGAGCTCGCGCACCTCGAGCTTTTCTTTGATGAGCTCGATAAAGGGCAAGAAGAGATTGCGATTCAGTCCATTCTTGTAAAGGTCATCAGGAACACGGTTCGATGTCGTCACAACGGTAACGCCTGCCTCGAAAAGCTTTTCAAAAAGACGCCCGACGATCATCGCGTCGGTGATATCGGTGATCTGCATTTCGTCAAAAGCAAGGAAACGGACACGGGAGGCAAGATCGTCCGCGACAGGTTTGATCGCATCATCGACGCCACGCTTGCGCGCGAGGTTCATTTCCGAATGGACCCACTGCATAAAGGCGTGGAAATGGCTGCGTTCCTTTGGAACGTCGACGGTATTGAACAAAAGGTCCATGAGCATGGACTTACCACGCCCTACGCCACCCCAAAGATAGAGCCCTTTTACGGGTTCGGGCTTCTTGCGGAAGAGCCCCCGTTTGATCGGGCGCAACAACTCTTCGCGGACACGTTCAAGATCATCAAGCACCGAAAGCTGAGCGGGATCGGACGTGATCGTCCCTGTCGCGACAGCAGCATGATATGCCTCGTGAATTGTCATCTTTGGGCAATCCCTATCCAAACAGTCATCAGAACATCACTCTCTGTGATAGGGCGATCCCGAGAGGATCGAGGCCGCGCGGTAAAGTTGCTCGCTCAGCATGACCCGAACAAGCATATGCGGCCAGACCATTTTGCCAAAGGAAAGCGCTGCATCTGCTTTGGCACGGAATGCAGGATGGATGCCATCTGCACCGCCGATGACAAAGGCGACATCCTGACGGCCTTGGTCACGCCAGCCGCCAAGCTGCTCGGCAAAGGCGGGGGACGTCATTACTTTGCCGCGTTCATCGAGGATACAAATCAAAGATCCGCTAGGGATGGCGCGCTCGATCAAGGCCGCCTCGGCAGGCATACCGCCGCCTTTTTTATCCTCGACCTCGATGATATTCGCGGGCCCGAGCGCAAGCGCCCGACCCGTGCGGTCAAATCGCGTCAGATAGTCGTTGATCAGCTCGAACTCGGGGCTCGCCCTAAGGCGGCCCACAGCAACGATGTGGACGCGCATCAGCCTGCGGTATGCGCTCCGGACGGGAGCCACATCTTCTCGAGCTGATAGAACTCGCGCACTTCGGGACGGAACACGTGAACAATCACGTCGCCCGCATCGATCAGAACCCAGTCACCGATTTCAGCGCCTTCGACTTTGCACAGAATACCGAACTCGGCTTTGAGCTTCTCAGCAAGCTTTTGCGAGATCGAGGCAACCTGACGGGTCGAACGGCCCGACGCGATCACCATATGATCGGCGATGGAGGTCTTGCCGCGCAGATCGATCTGCACGATGTCTTCGGCTTTATCATCATCGAGAGATGCTAGGACAGAGGCGAGCGTGTTGTCGCTTGTCGTCATGGTAGCGTTCGCCGTCATTTACGGCCTCGCAGGTGCGGCACATACCGCAGTATATTCGAGAGACAGGTCATTGTCCTCCGGGGGTTGCGCGTCGCCTCAACTCCCCGACGCTGGGACTATTGCAAAAGTAGCAGTGAAAGCTCCCGTTTTCAACAAAACGCGTCCTTTCACCTAAGCAGAGCGGCATTTGGCGCAGATTGCGGCAAAGCTCAACAGCTAAAAGACATAAACGCTGTGCCGTAGTTCAATCAACTCGGCATTTCCCGAGTGGTTATCGCGTGAATTGAATTTGGCACGGTCTTTGCAGGGAAACATCACAATATTTCAATGATACCCTAAAATGCTTTCAACCAAAGTCGTTACTACGCTCGACACGCGCGTAGTGTGGAGTGGATATTGTCATGTTGGCTATTATTTTTTTCTTACCCCTGTTCGCTCTGGCCGGCCTTGCGACCGGTCAGCAGAGCGACGACTCGGATGAAGACCAGCTCCCCCAAACCGATGATTCCCCTGATACCGATGGGCTTTTGAATAACAACATCATCGACTCCCCCGACACTGTCAGCGCAGACAATAACCTCATCAGAGTCGCCACAAACCAGAGATTTTGGGGCTCCGACGATGGCGAAGAAATCACCGGACACGAAGGTAACGACATCATCGGTGGCATGGGTGGTGACGATTTCATCGACGCAGGGCGCGGCGAAGACCTTGTATACGGCGGCAACGGCAATGATGTGATCAACGGCGGAGCAGACGATGATCGTCTTCTCGGCGGGGATGGAGACGATCAGATCTTTGGCGGTCTCGGAAACGATATGCTTTATGGTGGTCGAGGCAGCGATAGCCTGTTCGGGGATCTCGGCGACGATGTCCTCTCTGGCGACTCGGACGATCTTCTTTACGGCGAAGATGGCTCGGATGTGCTGCGATTCAACGAAGGCGGCACAGGCGGCGTGGCCTATGGCGGCGCAGGTGATGACGTTCTTTTCTCAGCTGGGGGCGGGGTTATCCTGTCGGGCGGCGCGGGAAGCGATATTTTCTGGTCCGCCTCCCAAGACGATCCCATTTCCGCGAACGGCGATCTGAATGACGTGATCGTGTCGGACTATGATCCGAACGAAGACATCCTCGTCCTTCAACTCACCAATGGTCCCGATGACAATCCTGCACTTCTGGAGCAGATCACCCCCGATATGTTCAGCTTTACCGTCACCAACGTCACGACGGAGCTTGGCGCAGCAGCGCGCGTCGATCTCTATTTCAATGACGGCGGTCTCGGTCTTTCGAGCGTGACCAAGGGCGGGAGCCTCACTCTCGTGGGAATCGACGCCTCGGAAGTAAACACCGACGAGATCTACGTTGTCATTCGCGACGAAAATGCTGCGCTCGAAGCGCAGGTGACAGCGCCGACAATCAGAGCCGCGCACGCCTGACACTTGCGAGACTCAGTCGCAGGGTGTATCTGGCCCCTATGAATATGGTATTCGACATGGCCGATCGGTCGCGCCTGCCCTGGAGGTTCTTCGGCGCAACCCACACCATTCTCGCCCGACTTTGATCGCGGCGTGCGCGTTTGCGCGACCAATTCCTACTGTCAAAATCCACGATACATTGAACGGGAGAGGACCATGTCCCCCAAGACCCTCTATGATAAAATCTGGGACGCACACGTCGCCCACGAAGCAGAAGACGGCACCTGCCTTCTCTACATCGACCGCCACCTCGTCCACGAAGTAACCTCGCCGCAGGCCTTCGAAGGCCTTCGCATGGCGGGACGCAAGGTGCGCGCCCCCGAAAAAACCATCGCCGTGCCGGACCACAACGTTCCGACCACGCTCGACCGTGCCAACGCGTCGACAATGACCGAAGAGTCCCGCATTCAGGTCGAAGCACTCGACAAGAACGCCAAGGATTTCGGCATCAACTACTACCCCGTTTCGGACGTCCGTCAGGGCATCGTGCACATTGTCGGACCCGAGCAGGGTTGGACCCTTCCGGGTATGACCGTCGTTTGCGGTGACTCGCACACCGCTACCCACGGCGCATTCGGTGCATTGGCCCATGGTATCGGCACTTCGGAAGTGGAACACGTTCTGGCCACGCAGACCCTGATCCAGAAGAAGTCCAAGAACATGAAGGTGGAAATCACCGGCAAGCTCAAGCCGGGCGTGACCGCCAAGGACATCACCCTTGCCGTGATCGGCGCGACCGGCACCGCTGGCGGCACCGGCTATGTCATCGAATATTGTGGTGAAGCCATTCGCGATCTGTCGATGGAAGGCCGTATGACCGTCTGCAACATGGCCATCGAAGGTGGCGCACGTGCAGGTCTCATTGCTCCCGATGAAAAGACCTTTGCTTACTGCAAAGGCCGTCCCCACGCCCCCAAAGGCGCCGATTGGGACAAGGCCGTAGAATACTGGAAAACGCTCTTCACCGACGAAGGCGCGCACTTCGACAAGGTCGTCACGCTCAAAGGCGAAGAGATCGAGCCCGTTGTAACCTGGGGCACCTCGCCCGAGGACGTTCTGCCGATCTCGGCGGTCGTTCCCGCACCCGAGTCGTTCAAGGGCGGCAAGGTCGAAGCCGCCAAGCGCGCGCTTGAGTACATGGGTCTGACCGCAGGTCAGAAGCTCACCGATATCGAGATCGACACCGTGTTCATCGGCTCCTGCACCAACGGTCGTATTGAAGACCTTCGCGCTGCTGCCGAGATCCTCAAAGGCAAAAAGATCAAGGACGGCCTGCGCGCTATGGTCGTTCCGGGTTCGGGCCTCGTCCGCGCTCAAGCCGAAGAAGAAGGCATCGCCCAGATCTTTATCGATGCAGGTTTCGAATGGCGTATGGCCGGTTGCTCGATGTGCCTTGCGATGAACCCCGACCAGCTGGCCGAGGGTGAGCGCTGTGCTTCGACGTCGAACCGCAACTTCGAGGGCCGTCAGGGCTACAAGGGTCGCACCCACCTCGTATCCCCTGCAATGGCTGCCGCCGCTGCTATCACTGGCCACCTGACCGACGTTCGGGAGATGATGTAATGGAAAAGTATCAGAAACTCACTGGCATTGCGGCCCCGATGCCGCTCGTCAACATCGACACCGACATGATCATCCCCAAGATCTTTCTCAAGACGATCAAGCGGTCCGGTCTCGGTGTGAACCTCTTTGACGAGATGCGCTATGACCGTCAGGGTAACGAGATCCCCGATTTCGTCCTGAACAAGCCCCAGTATCGCGATGCAGAAATCCTGATCGCGGGTGACAACTTCGGCTGTGGCTCGTCGCGTGAGCACGCCCCTTGGGCGATCGCTGACTTCGGGATCAAGGCCATCGTTTCGACCTCGTTCGCAGACATTTTCTTCAACAACTGCTTCAAGAACGGCATTCTTCCGATCGTTCTTCCGCAGGACGTTGTGGATGTTCTGATGAAGGACGCCGAAAAAGGTTCGAACGCCCGTATGACCGTCGATCTTGAAAATCAGACCATCACCACTTCGGACGGTCAGGAATTCAAATTCGAAGTCGACGCGTTCAAGAAGCACTGCCTTCTCAACGGTCTCGACGACATCGGCCTGACGATGGAGCATGTTTCCGCCATCGACGCCTTTGAAGCCAAGAACAAAGAAGCATTCCCCTGGGCCTAAGCCCTTGGCGATACAACCGACACAAAGGCCCGCTCTTTCGAGCGGGCCGTTTGCGTTAAGGCTCCGTAGTCATCTGGGACGGCACATCTACTAAATACGGTATTTCAATAGATTATCGCCGAACAGAGGCCGTCAAATGGTTGCATTCTCGCACCACCTTTGCCCCAAAACCGCCCAATAGATTTCGTCCTGTTAACCCACGAGTTGCGAAGGTTGGGAAAAATGGGCAACATTATGACAAATATGAGGCAGTCCGTCACAATTGGGCGGAATCAAACTGGGAAAAGGTCACGGCAACGTATCGCGACCGACCGGATTGAGGAAAAGAGAGCAGTGATCAAGCGAATTGCAGGGGCAATTGTGCGTACTATTCTTGTGGTGTTGCTGGTTGCAACGCCCTCGATTGTCCTGCCCGAAACGCATTCGGACACTGCACTTCTTATTGCGCTCATCGCAGTTGTCGCAGCAGTATTCACCTTTGCCGAATATAATTCCGAATATCCGAGCCTTGTCGAATTCCGCGACGCCCCGCCCTTTAACCGCATCCGCTTTGTCGCATTGGGGATCACGGTTTTTGCTCTGTCGCTCATCTGTCTTGGAACCGAGAACCCGTCGACCCTCACCCAACTTCTCGGATCGACGGGCGCACGACTTGGCGAGCTGATCGACTTCCCTTATTCGCCCGTGCGTCTCGTGCTTCTGGTTCTGCCGGCCGATGCCCCCGCCGAATCCGTTACGACGCTGCGCACAGCTGCGGGCGTGGCCTATTTCTTCTCGATTGTCTCGCTTGCCTTCTTCGTTCTGTTGGTGCGTTTCAACGGATGGCCCACCAAACCCGGCGGCTTCAATGTCTGGACCAATCTTCCGACCTTCGACCCCACAGCAGGGGGCGATATCGTCGAACGTCTGAACCGTGACGGTCAGATTAACATTATCTTAGGCTTCCTTCTGCCATTCATCATACCGGCTCTGGTCAAATTCGCGTCTGACAACCTCAGCCCGATCAGCCTCGAGAGCCAGCACACGATGATTTGGACCGTTACGGCATGGGCTTTCCTTCCTTCCTCTTTGATCATGCGCGGCACCGCGATGGGCCGTATCGCACAGATGGTCGAAGAAAAGCGCAAACGCTCGCACGAAGCAGAAGAGGCCGAGGACTACTTGCCTGCTTGATCTCGGTCTGGCTGGGCTCCCCCCTCGCGTCCGAGAGCCTCAAAGTCGCGACCTTCGCCGCCCCTCTAAGCCGCGAAGGTCCGGGACTTCTGCTTCGCGATCTGGTCAAAGCGTCGGATGCCCAGATCACTGCCATCGAACTTGCTATTGCCCAAGCCGACGCTGATGTCCTCGTCCTGACCGACTTCGACTTTGATGCGAACGGCCACGCGGCCGATGCGTTGATCGCCAATCTGGAACATCGCGGCACGCTCTATCGGCATTCTTTCGCGCTCGAACCCAACGCAGGACAGGCGACGGGCTTTGATCTCGACGGGAACGGCAAAAAGGGGGAGCCACGCGATGCCCAAGGCTATGGCCGGTTTTTAGGGGATGGGGGGCTCCTTGTTCTCTCGCGCTGCCCTCTTGCTCTTGCCGAGGACCACTCTGCACGCCTCTGGCGGGACCTACCGCTAACCCGAATGCCACCCGAGACGCCCGATGCGATCAAAGCGGTTCAGCGTTTGTCCTCTTCTGGGCATTGGGTCTTGGATGTCGACTGCGGTCCTACCTTCCAGCTCGCCGTTTTTGCGGCGACTCCCCCCGTTTTCGATGGCGAAGAAGAGCGCAACGACAGACGCAATGCCGACGAGATCACACTTTGGACCACTTGGGCATCTCTCAGGCCCACGCCCTTTGTCATCGCCGGAAACGCCAACCTCGACCCCCAAAAGGGCGAGGGTTATCATGAGGCGATTACCTCGCTACTCGAGCAGCCGACACTCCAAGATCCCCTGCCCGACCTCGACACCGCCTTTTGGCCCCCCGAAAAAGGCGGAAACCTGAGGGTGTCGTATGTGCTCCCCTCAAAGCATTTCGATATCTTGGACGCAGGAATAATCCACAACACGCAAATCGGAGCGCACGCACTGGTCTGGATCGAAATCTCGGCAGCGGCGTCAAAAAACAAGAGCGCCGAGACGACTCTTTCACCTTGATTTCTTGACCATTCGAGACGTTCGGTTTAGGCGAGTGCAACCTCGTTCAGACAAGGAAAGACCAGATGTCCAACCCCTCGATCCTGATCCTCGCCGGCGACGGCATCGGCCCCGAAGTTATGGCCGAGGTCAAAAAGATCATTAACTGGTACGGCGACAAGCGCTCTATCAAATTCGACGTTTCCGAAGACCTCGTCGGTGGCTGCGCCTATGACAAGCACGGCACCCCGCTTCACGACGATACCATGGCCAAGGCTCAGGAAGTCGACGCTGTTCTTCTTGGTGCCGTTGGCGGCCCAAAGTACGACGATCTCGACTTCTCGGTGAAACCCGAGCGCGGTCTTCTCCGTCTTCGCAAAGAAATGGACCTCTACTCCAACCTCCGTCCGGCTCAGTGCTTTGACGCTCTTGCCGACTTTTCGTCGCTCAAGCGTGACGTAGTTGCAGGTCTTGATATCGTTATCGTCCGCGAACTGACCTCGGGCATCTATTTCGGTGAGCCGCGCGGCATCATCACCGAAGGCAATGAACGCGTCGGTATCAACACCCAGCGCTACACCGAGTCGGAAATCGCACGCGTTGCCCGTTCGGCCTTTGAACTCGCACGCCGCCGCAATAACAAGGTCTGCTCGATGGAGAAGGCCAACGTTATGGAATCCGGTATCTTGTGGCGTCAGGTCGTGACCGAAATCCACCAGAAGGAATATTCGGACGTCGAGCTGTCGCACATGTATGCAGACGCTGGCGCAATGCAGCTTTGCCGCTGGCCCAAGCAGTTCGACGTCATCGTCACCGACAACCTCTTCGGTGACCTCCTCTCGGACGCTGCTGCCATGCTCACCGGTTCGCTCGGCATGCTGCCTTCGGCTTCGCTCGGCGCTCCGATGGCCAATGGACGTCCCAAAGCGCTCTACGAGCCCGTACACGGCTCGGCTCCCGATATCGCGGGTCAGGGCAAAGCCAACCCGATTGCTTGTGTTCTCTCCTTTGCAATGGCGCTCCGCTATTCGTTCGATCTCGGCGACGAAGCCGACCGTCTGGAAAAGGCTGTGGAAAAGGTTCTCGCCGATGGCGTGCGCACTGCCGACCTTCTCGGGGAAGAGGGCGTCACGCCCGTCAGTACCTCCGAGATGGGCGACAAGATCGTCGAGGCATTGGACGCATCGCTCGCGTAAGTCTTGCGACAAAACATGCGAAAAGGGCGCTCTCGGGCGCCCTTTTTTTGCGGGCTTGCAACTTTTGGCAAGTCATAGCGTTGACCAATTTCAAACAAGCGCCCAAGGTGCATTTGCACGAATATGTTTGCGCTACCAGAGGACCCAAATGGTTGAAGTCGTGAAAAACAACGTCGTAGGCGCTCTTTATGCACTCTTGGCGATGGGGATATATGCGACCCATGACGTGGTCGTAAAGCTGCTTGGCGGGACCTACTCTGCGGTGCAAATCGTATTCTTCGCTGCGCTCTTCAGCTTTCCCATCGTGACGGTTATTCTGATGAGTGACCGCGAGCGGGACAATCTGATGCCGCGCCATCCTTATTGGATTGCACTACGCACGGTCTGCACGGTGATCACAGGCGTATCGGCGTTTTACGCGTTCTCGACGCTTCCCTTGGCACAAACCTATGCCATCCTCTTTGCCTCTCCGCTTCTCATCACGATCCTTGCAATCCCGATGCTCGGCGAGAAAGTCCGCATTCGTCGCGGTCTTGCTGTTGTTGTCGGTCTTGCAGGGGTGATGGTCGTCCTCAATCCATCCGTGACAGAGTTTAGCCTTGGGCACCTTGCCGCGCTTGTTGCAGCCGTGTGCAGCGCCTTTGTCGCCGTGATTGTCCGCAAGATCGGCAATGAAGAACGCAGCGTCGTTCTGATGCTTTATCCCATGATCGGCAACTTTGTCGCCATGGGCGCCGCGCTACCGTTCTTTTACGTGCCGATGCAGATCGAACATATCGGGCTATTGCTGATCATCTCGGTGTTCGGGATCATGGGCGGCTTTTTGGTGATCAAGGCCTATCGCGCGGGCGAAGCGATGATGGTCGCACCCATGCAATACAGCCAGATCCTCTGGGCCACTGCCTATGGATATCTGTTCTTCGGCGAGTCGCTCGAACTCAACACCGTGATCGGTGCAACAATCATTATCGCTTCGGGTGTCTATATTGTCCTGCGCGAAGGCAACAGCGATGCCTCTTCGACGCAACCTGTGCTGCAAAGCCGCCTTCGCAACGAGACCGTCACCTCGCCTCGCGCAAGCATCCTGAGCCGCGTCTGGTTTGGCAAAACCGTTCGGTCGAAGTCCTAGCGAAAAAGCGGTGCCAAGGCCCTTTCCGGCCTTGCCAAACACCGCGATAGCTAGTAACTCGCGGTCCACGGTCGGAGCGTAGCGCAGCCTGGTAGCGCACCTGCTTCGGGAGCAGGGGGTCGGAGGTTCGAATCCTCTCGCTCCGACCAATTTCCCGATTTTCGGAAAAACAAAGGCGCGGAAATGTCCCGCGCCTTGTTTCGTTTCAAAGGTTGCGAATTCTAGCGATCTTCTGCAGGTAATTCATCGAAATCACGGCGCAGAATGCGCTCGGCGTCGCCATCGGGGTCATCATACTGGCTGTTGTGCATGGTCCAATAGAACCCCAGCAACCCGAGAATCCCGAGCCCGATCGAAACGGGTATCAAAATGACTAGCACATCCATCGTTATCGAACCCTCAGCGCATTAAGGGAAACTATAATCGAAGACGTCGACATCGCAATTGCCGCAGCTAGCGGAGTCGCAAAACCCATGAACGCAATCGGCACCGCTATCAAATTGTAGACAGCCGCGACGCCAAAATTCTCGAGAATACGCGTTCTTGCAGACTTCGAGAGGCACATGGCGCGGCCGATATTCGACAAATCTTGGGAAACCAGAACAAAATCCGAAGCGACTCGGGTGGCTTCGAGGGCTGAGGCAGGCGCCGCCGACACATGGGCCGAGGCAAGCGCAGCAGTGTCATTGAGACCGTCCCCGATCATCAGCACCTTGGCGCCCTTGGCCTGAAGCGACTGCACAGCCGCAACCTTTTCATCGGGCATCATTTCCGACTGATACGCGGGTATCCCGAGATCACGGGCAAGATCGGCAACAACGGTCTCGGTATCCCCAGACAAAAGTGTCATCGGAATCCCACTTTCGCGAAGCGTTTGAACAAGCTCCCGCGCACCGGGTCGCAGGGCATCTTCGAATGAAAGCTGCACGGGTTCGTGGCCTTCAACCATGAACATCGTGCCTTTACTCTGGGGATTATTCGTCACCCAGCTTGCCCGGCCAAGTCGGACAGTCAGCTCCTCCCACTGACCCTCGACGCCTTGTCCGGGCAATTCGGTGATATCCGACAAGCTTACCCAAGGTAAAGACATGTCTTTCGTCACTTCTACGATCGCTTTGGACCGCGGATGCGCTGAACTTTGGGCCAAGGCGTGCATTATCGCAAGAGATTCTTTGCTCAATAGATGTGCGTTATGAAAACTCGGGCGACCGAGGGTCAAAGTGCCTGTTTTGTCAAAGACCACGTGATCCGCTTCGGCAAGCCTTTCAAGCGCGCTCGCGTGTTTGACCAAGAGCCCCGCTTTGAACAAGCGTCCCGAGGCAACGGTCGAAACCGCAGGCACCGCGAGCCCAAGCGCACAGGGACAGGTGATGATGAGAACCGCAACCGCAATGTTCAGAGCGAGCCGCACGTCACCATGACTCAGCCAAAGCCAAAGCCCGAAAGCGACCAATGCCAGTAAATGCACCAACGGCGCGTAAATGCGGGCGGCGCGATCCGCGAGCGAGTTATATCGTGACTTGGCTTGCTCGGCGACCGAAACCAGATCGGCCAAGCCGTGAAGCAATGTATCTTCGCCGACAGCATCGGCGCGGACTTCGATGGCACCAGTAAGGTTCACCTCGCCTGCACGGATAAAATCACCGACACCAGCAGGAACAAGGTCTGTCTCACCCGTGAGAAAAGCGCGATCAAGCTCGGTTGCGCCTTTGATGATGGTGCCGTCAACGGGCACACGCGAGCCGGGTTGAACAAGGAGAATATCACCGACGGCCACATGCTTGAGGGCAATCGTCTCGGCATGACCATTCCTCAACCGAAGCGCCATCGGCGCCTCCATCGCGGCAAGTTCGGTCGCAGCGGACCGAGCCACACCGCGCATTCTCTGATCCAGATAACGTCCCGCGAGCAAGAAGAACGTCAGCGATAAAGCTGCATCGAAATAAGCGTGCGCACCACCCGACATAGTTTCGAACACGGACATGACCGAAGCCAAGAAAATGGCGAGCGAGATCGGAACGTCCATGTTCAGGCGTCCAACTTTCAGAACGGACCAAGCGCTTTTGAAAAACGGTTGCGCCGCGAACACGATCGTCGGAAGCGCGATCCCCGCGGAAATCCAGTGAAAGAGATCACGCGTAGCATCTGTTGCGCCCGACCAGACAGCGACCGAAAGCAGCATGACGTTCATCATCGCAAAGCCCGAAACGCCTAGCCGCATAGCCAGATCCCGAGACGCGCGGTCGGATTCCCCTGCGGTCAGCGTGGCCATATCGAGCGGCGATGCCTGATAGCCGAAGGAGGCGATAAGCTCCACAATGTCGTCAACCGTGATCCCCGCAGAGACTTTAACGGTCGCGCGTTTGCGGGTGAGGTTGACGCGCACATCTGCAACGCCGTCAGTGGCCATCAAGCCATTCTCGATGGCCGAGATACAGGCCGCACAATGAACCGTCGGCAACGAGAGTTGAAACTCCTGATCCGCAGTTGCCGCTTTGCCCTTGGCCCGCTCGATAGCCAGAGGGGTCGCGATACAAGCCGGACAAGCGGCGACTGAGGGCACTTCGGAAACGCTCATGATCTCAGCTTTCTACGATCACAACCACGCGCTGTTTGAACAGGGTCCCGTCCTGGGCCAGCGCTTCGAAACGAAGGTTCCAGTTTCCTGGAGCGGTGGTTACAGGCGCGCGATACATCGTTCCGTCAAAAACAAATACGGGCGCTTGGTCGTCCCGCACACTCGTCGCACGGCCAAAGGTTCCGTTGACCGACTTTGCCTCGACGGGCTTGCCGCCGGCATCGGTGATCATGAGATGAAGCTCGCCGTGCTGCACCCGCGCGTCGATGTTCCAGCCAAGCGCTTCCTGCGCTTGGCGATCTTTGTCGAAGGTTTGGCTCGCGACATACGAGTTTTTCACCTCGAGACCCGGAAAGGTTTTTACCGCGCTATAGGCCAGCACGAGATTGACCGAGATAATGACGATAAAGAACGAAGCAAAGATGGCGAAAAACTTTGGGCCGGTGATCGGGCCGCGAAAAAATGATGTCATCCTAGTTCTCCCGTCCGTTGAAGATGGTTTCTTTGTAGGCGCGATCATTGTTGTTCAGATCGGTGATCCAGAAGGTAAAAGGTGTGCGCTCTGCATGAGCTGCGTCAGAGGTCGCAGGGGCGTCGACATAGACACGCACCTGATAGGTTTCGTCAGCAGGCACTGTCACAAGCGTACCGTCAACACCTTCGACGTCGATGCTCAAATCGGACCCGTTGCTTACCGAGAGACCAAAAGGCCGCGCCTCTCCATGTTTATTCTGGAGACGGATGTCATAGACGTTACGGATTGTGCCATCGGATTGCACGATAAAGGTCGGGTTGCGCACGGGAGCCACGGTCATATTGATTTCGGGGCGGATAAAGAGCGCAAAGACGAGTGCAGCACCGATAGCCGACCAGAGCGAGGTATATAGGATCGTGCGCGGACGCAGGATGTGCTTCAGGATCGGCGTCGGGGCCTGACCTGCACGCTCTGCCGCTTCGTCCTTAAGTGCGAGATAGTCGATCAGACCACGCGGCTTGCCGATCTTCTCCATCATGTCGTCACAAGCGTCGATACACAGGCCGCAGGTGATGCATTCCATCTGTTGCCCGTTGCGGATGTCGATGCCCATCGGGCACACGTTCACACAGGCCATACAATCGATGCAATCGCCCTGCTCGCCCGTTTCCTGACCTTTCTTGAGCTTGCCACGCGGCTCTCCGCGCCATTCGCGATAGCCTATGGTGATGGTGTCTTCGTCCATCATCGCAGCCTGAATACGCGGCCAAGGGCAGGCATAGATACAGATCTGTTCGCGCGCGACGCCACCAAAAGCAAAAGTGGTCGCGGTAAGAATTGCCATGGTTGTGTAGGCGACAGGGTGCGCTGTGCCATTCAAAAGCGCGACGAAAAGCGAAGGCGCGTCGGTGAAGTAGAACACCCAAGCACCGCCTGTGGCGAGCGCGATCAAAACCCAGAGGGTCCATTTCGTGATGCGAAGGCGGAACTTGCGGAAATCCCACTTTGCATTCCAAAGACGAACACGGGCGTTTCGATCGCCCTCAACCCATCGCTCAACAAGAATGAACAAATCAGTCCAAACGGTTTGAGGGCAAGCATATCCGCACCAAACTCGACCAAGTGCCGAGGTGAAGAGGAAGAGCCCAAGCCCCGCCATGATGAGCAGTCCTGCGACGAAATAGAACTCCTGAGGCCAAATCTCGATCCAGAAGAAAAAGAACCGCCGACCTGCAAGGTCGACCAGAACCGCTTGATCGGGCAATTCCGGCCCACGGTCCCACCGGATCCACGGTGTCAGGTAATAGATGCCCAAGGTGACGGCCATTATGACCCACTTCATCGAGCGGAAAAAACCCGAGACGCGACGCGGGAAAACAGGTTCCCGAGCGGCGTAAAGGGACGGCGGTGTATCGGAGGAGGACATAAAGGAATCCTAAAATTTCAACTCTGTTCGCATGGTCCTTTTTGCACGGCTCCGAGTCACCTTCTTTGACCCAGATCAAGATTGCGCCAAGTGTGAACAATGGCCCCTGAAATACGAAAACCTCCGGTGCGGGGAAAATTCCCGACCGGAGGTTCCGCCCTCTCGCCAGAGGGAGCCATCAGTCCTGCGTCATGCGCGAACAGGGGCTGGACCGATGGAACCGCGCGGCGTGGCTGCAACACGCCGCTCGGTATTCTGCTTGTGGTTACTCGCCGCCACCAAGCTGATGGACGTAAGCCGCAACAGCATTGATTTCAGCAGCCGTGAGGCCAACACCGGGGCGGAATTCTTCGCTCCATGCGGGCATCACGCCAAAGCGTGCCTTAGTGACGGTTTCCTTGAGCGTGTCGAAGTCGCCGCCATAGAGCCAGATCGCATCGTTGAGCGTCGGCGCACCAAAGTCACGATTGCCTTCGCCTGCATCACCGTGGCACGAGGCACAGTTGTCGAGGAAGACGGTCTCGCCTGCCGCTGCAAGGGTCGCATCGGCTTCTTGACCCGAGATCGAAAGGACATGGTTCACAACCGCGTCGATCTCGCCTTCTTCAAGGATGTCGCCAAAGGCGGGCATCTCGACCCAGCGGGCGTCGCCCGACTGATCGTTGCGGATACCGTGCGTGACCGTGAAAGCGATGTCTTCGATGCTGCCGCCCCAGAGCCAGTCGTTATCCAGAAGGTTCGGATAACCCTTGGCACCTGCTGCACCCGAGCCGTGACACTGCGAACAGTTGGCACGGAACACGGCGGCACCACCGTTAATGGCGAACTGATGAAGCTCGGCATTGTCCGCAAGCGTCGTCAGATCGATCGAGGCAAGCTCGGTGGTCAGCGCGGCGTTCTGTTCTTCTACGGCTGCGATATCGGCAGCAACGTCCGCGCGGGTCGAGAAGCCGAGATAGCCTGCCGTCGCGCCTTTGAGCATCGGCCAAGCGGGATAGGCGATCGTGTACCAGATCCCCCAAACGATGGTCGCATAGAAGACCCAAACCCACCAACGCGGGAGAGGATTGTTGTATTCTTCGATACCGTCCCAGCTGTGGCCGGTCGTTTCGACTTCGTGTTTATCTTGCGTCTTCTTGCTCATACCCGAGCCTCCGCACCTTCGATGTTGCTGTCTTGGGCCGGCGCATCCTCGTTGCGGAAAACAACCGCAGCGGCGTCATCGTGGGTGGCGCGGCTTCCGGGGCGCCAAGCCCAGAAAAACACGCCCACGAAGAACAGGAACAGCGCCAGAAGAACCCAGCTATCTGCGATTTCACGTAGGATGTGATAGTTCATCACGCCCTCCCTTACCGGCTAGCGTCAGGGGTGAAGGTCGAGAAGTCGACCAGCGTGCCAAGCATCTGAAGATATGCAATAAGCGCGTCCATTTCGGTCACGGCTTCTTGGCCATCAAAGTTGCTTACCACTGCACCCGGATAACGCTCGACCAGAGCATCGTAGTCACCGTCAGGATCGACTTGCACAAGGAAGTCGGCCTGAGCTTCTGCGATCATCTCTTCGGTGTAGGGAACGCCCACAATCGCGTGCGTCTCCATCAGGTCGGTGATGTAGGTCGGCTCAATTATAGCATTCGAAAGGAAGCCATACTTGGGCATGACCGATTCCGGCACAACCGACTGCGGATCTGTGAGGTGGTCAACGTGCCATTCATCAGAATAACGACCACCGACACGCGCAAGGTCGGGACCGGTCCGCTTCGACCCCCATTGGAAGGGGTGGTCGTATTTGGACTCGGCCGCGAGGCTATAGTGACCATAGCGCTCGACCTCGTCACGCATCGGACGGATCATCTGGCTGTGGCAGACGTAGCAACCTTCACGGATGTAGATCTCACGACCTGCCAGCTCCAGCGGGGAGTAGGGGCGAACGCCTTCTACATCCTCAATGGTGTTTTCCAGATAGAACAGCGGAGCGATTTCAACGATCCCGCCGATAGTGACCACTGCAAGGCTACCGATAAGCAGCAGAGTGGCGTTTTTCTCAAGAACCTTATGGCGATCAAGGATACCCATAATCAGTTCTCCTTATTCTGCGGGGGTGGCGACTGCAGCAGGCACGCGCTTGCTGAAGGCAGTCATCCAGAGGTTGTAGCACATGATGATCGCGCCGGTGAGATAGAGCACCCCGCCCATGCCGCGAACGACATACATCGGGAATTTCGCACTTACCGTGTCGGCGAAGGAGTTCACGAGGAAACCCTGCGCATCGACTTCACGCCACATCAGACCTTCCATGATGCCCGTGACCCACATGGAACCGGCGTAGAGCACGATACCGATGGTGGCGAGCCAGAAGTGCCAGCTCACAAGCTTGAGGCTATAGAGCGACTGGCGACCCCAGAGGCGCGGCGTCAGGAAGTAGAGCGCTGCGAAGGTGATCATGCCGTTCCAGCCAAGAGCGCCTGAGTGGACGTGACCGATGGTCCAGTCGGTGTAGTGCGACAGCGAATTCACTGCGCGGATCGACATCATCGGACCTTCGAAGGTGGACATACCATAGAAGCCCAGCGAGAAGACCATCATACGGATGATCGGATCGGTGCGGATCTTGTCCCATGCGCCCGAAAGCGTCATCAGACCGTTGATCATACCACCCCACGACGGCATCCAGAGGATGATCGAGAACACCATACCGAGGGTCGAAGCCCAGTCGGGAAGCGCGGTGTAGTGGAGGTGGTGGGGGCCAGCCCAGATGTAAAGGAAGATCAGCGCCCAGAAGTGGATGATCGACAGCTTGTACGAGAATACGGGGCGTTCGGCCTGCTTAGGCACGAAGTAGTACATCATGCCAAGGAAGCCTGCGGTCAGGAAGAAGCCCACAGCGTTGTGGCCATACCACCACTGGGTCATCGCATCCTGAACGCCCGCCATCACTTGAACCGAGCGCGAACCGAAGATCGACACAGGAACAACGAGGTTGTTCACGACGTGGAGCATTGCCACAGTCACGATGAACGACAGAAAGAACCAGTTCGCAACATAGATGTGCGGCTCTTTGCGCTTGATAATCGTGCCGAGGAAGACGGCAAGATAGGCAACCCAAACAACGGTCAGCCAGAGGTCGACATACCATTCGGGCTCTGCGTATTCTTTCGACTGGGTCGCGCCGAGCAGATAGCCCGTCGCCGCCAGAACGATAAAGAGGTTGTAGCCCCAGAACACAAACCAACCAAGGTTGCCGCCCCAAAGGCGCGTCGCCGAGGTGCGCTGCACGATATAGAACGACGTCGCGATCAGCGCGTTACCACCGAACGCAAAGATCACCGCCGAAGTGTGCAGCGGGCGAAGGCGACCGAAGTTGCCGAAGCCTTGAAGAAATTCGAAGTTCAGTGCCGGAAAGGCCAACTGAAAAGCGATAAAGGTGCCAACCAGAAAACCGGCAAGGCCCCAAAAAGCAGTTGCGATAACACCATAACGAATGACGCCATCATTATAACCGGTCGGTGCAGGCACCGACGGTTCTCCTGTGCGGCGGACAGTCCAGATGAACATGCCAGCAGCGACGGCCATCACGATCAACGCGTGGACCTGATACGCCAGGTCGCGCGCGAAGTTCGCGGCGAGTGCGGCCAGCAAGGCAATAATGCCAAAGACCGCGATCTTGATCCAATCCCACATAACAAGCGTTCCCTTATTTCGCCCACGCAGAATCGTGCGCAGGCTGTTCAGCTCTGGTTAGGGGTTTCACATTCGCGAGAGGTCGCCGCCTTGATCCATGTCAAGTTTTCAGACGCCAAGCTCTGATAGTCCTTTTTCCAGTGAACGGAGGGGATTCCCCGTTCAATTCGTCGATTTGGGAGAGCAACCGATGGCTTACAAAACGATTTCGGTCGTAGTTACCGATCAAGAAGCCGACCATGACGCCCTGATGAGCGCCTTTAACCTCGCCGTTGCAGGCGGTGCGCATATTGACGTGCACTGCATCGGAATCGATCCCGCCCGTTTCGAAGCGGTTCCCATAGGGAGCGCCGCGAGTCTTGCAGTGAACGCGCTTGAAGACGCCCGCCAGAGCGCAGAAGAGCTTGCCGCTTGGGTGACTGCGCTTCTCCCAAAAGACTATGGCCCCTTGGCGATCATTCCCTCGGTTGTGCCTCAAATGGGGATCGAGGCCATGGTTGCGCGGCTTGCGGGCTATTGCGACATCGTCGTTGCCGCCAAACCCTATGGCCCCCAGAAGAACCCGCTACACGTAACCGTTCTCGAAGCAGAACTCTTCGGTTCGGGCGCGCCCGTTTTGGTCATTCCCCAAGGTGAGGTTCTTTCGGGAGAGCCCTTCCGTCAGGTTCTGGTGGCATGGAACGAAAGCAGTGAATCCTTTGCCGCCATCCGTGCCGCCTTGCCCGTGCTCAAACAGGCGCACCGCGTCCATATCGTGATGGTCGACCCGCCCGCGCATTCTCCCGAACGCTCTGATCCTGGCGGAGCGATTTGCTTGATGCTTGCGCGCCACGGGGTCAAAGCCGAAGTCTCGATCCTTGCCAGAACGATGCCGCGCATTTCCGAGGTTCTGACCCGTTTCGCAATAGATCACGCTATCGATGCCATCGTGATGGGCGCTTATGGACACTCGCGCTTCCGCGAGTCGATCCTTGGCGGAGCGACGCGGGATTTGCTCGAACATACGAAAATACCGCTGATTATGGCGCACTGATGTGCCAAATCGCGGCAAAATTTGGATCAGGCGATCATACCGCCGTCCATATCGTCACCAGTCTCGGCGAGCAGCGCTTCAAAGTCCTCGACAAGGATTTTGCGCTTGCCGTCGAGCGTGATGATCCCTTCTCGCTTGAGCGCCGAGATCTGGCGGCTCACCGTTTCGAGCGTGAGACCGAGATAATCGGCCATCGCTTCGCGTGTCAGGGGCAGGTTGATTTCGATGCGCCCTTTGAGATTACCCAACGTCAAAGTGGATTCGCGTCGCGCGATGATTGCCAAAAGGCTTGCGATCTTTTCCCGCGCCGTTTTGCGCCCGAGGATCAGCATCCATTCGCGCGCTGCATCGAGCTCGTCCAGCGTCATGTCCAAAAGCCGTTCGGCAACATGCGGGGTAACGGCCATCAACTGTTCGAACGGGCGCCGACGAAAACAGCAAAGCGTCACTTCGCTCACGGCTGTCACGTCATAAGCCGAGGCGCTGCGACCCGGTCGGCCGATAAAATCCGAGGGGAGCAAAAGCCCCAACATTTGCGTGCGACCGTCTTCGAGCGTTTGGCTCAGGGTCGCAACACCGCGAACCACGGAACCGAGAAAGCTCATCTCGTCTCCCGCCCAGGCAATGGTCTGGCCCGCTTCATAGGTTCGATAATATTTGATCGCTTCAAGCCGTTCGAGCTCGTCGCTGTCACACTTCGCACAGACCGCCCGATGGCGGATCGGACACTCGCCGCAGTGGATTTCATTGGTCAGTGGTATCGTCAAACTTTGACCCTCGGTTCGCGCGTGCAGTGTCTTTACCTTAATCCATTTTGCCCGAGGATATGCAATGGTTTCTCATGAAAGACTTCGCGAATTGGGACTATTTGACGCCCGTGCGCCAAGATACACAAGCTATCCCCCAGCAAACCATTTTTCGAATGATGTCGCCCCGACGACAACCGCGGAGTGGATCAGCGCCGTTCCTTCGGGCGCAAGAGTGTCTTTGTATTTCCATATCCCCTATTGTCGGCGGCTCTGCTGGTTCTGTGCTTGCCGCACTCAGGGCACCTCGACGGATCGGCCGCTTGTGCCCTACCTTGCACTGCTCAAGAAGGAACTTGAGCTTGTGGGAAAGAACCTTCGCAAGGACGTGATCATCAGCCAGATCCATTTCGGCGGCGGCACTCCGACATTGTTGCCGCCTTACATGATCCGAGAACTCGGAGCTGCTGTTCGGGCGTTTCGACCGCTGGCCGAGGATCTCCAGTTTTCGGTCGAGATCGACCCGACGGAAGTGGACCAAGCCCGCATCGACGCTCTGGCAGGGATCGGTATGACACGCGCTTCGATCGGGGTTCAGGACTTTGACCCGATCGTCCAGCAATCCATTGGTCGCGATCAAAGCTTCGAAGATACGCGCCGCGTTGTCGACATGCTCCGCACCGCAGGGATCACCTCGCTCAACATGGACATTCTCTACGGCTTGCCGTTCCAAACCAAAGAACGGATGGCGGACAGTGTGCAGCGCGTCCTTTCGCTCAGCCCCGACCGTGTTGCGCTCTATGGCTATGCCCATGTGCCGTGGATGGCCAAACGTCAGGTCATGATCCCTGCAGACGAACTGCCCAGCGCCGAGCAACGGCTCGAGCTTTTCGATACCGCGCGCGAGTTGTTCCTCTGGGACGGCTACGAAGAAATCGGGATCGACCACTATGCCCGCCCCGATGACAGTCTGGCGCTCGCCAACCGCAACGACACAATGCGCCGCAACTTCCAAGGCTATACGGACGACACATCGGATGTTCTGATCGGGATGGGGGCCTCGGCCATCTCGCGCTATCCCCAAGGCTTTGCGCAGAACGTTTCCGCTTCGTCGAAATATGCGACCTATATCGAAGAGGGCCATCTTGCGACCGAACGTGGCCATACGATGTCAGTCGATGATCTTTTGCGTTCGGATATGATCGAAAGCCTGATGTGCAATTTTGCCATCGACTGCAAAGCGCTTGCCGCACGGCATCACAAGACGGAAAGCGAAATCTTTGCCATGACCACACGGATGAGAGAGCGTTTTCACGACCAGCTCGTGATCGAAGATGGCGTCATCAAACTGAACGAAAGCGCGCGCCTTATCGCTCGACTTTGCGCTCAGGAGGTCGATGCCTACGCGATGCCCGAAGGCCGCCATAGTAGGGCTCTTTGACGCCATTCCCGCAAAGAGCCTTGTTTTGGTCGAAATGTTGGGGATAGTCGCGCTCGAACGAGTTTTGAGGGCATAATGGGTAATCCGCTTTTTGATCGGCTTTTCGGACGCCATATCGGCAAGACTTCGACCTTTCTCATCCTTCCCGATGGGTCGAGGTTGAGCCATGGCCGGTTTTTGAAGCTTGCCGCACGTTATGCCCATGCTCTCGCGGAACTGGGTTTGAAAGCTGGCGACCGTGTCGCCCTGCAGGTTGAAAAATCGCCTAACGCACTGGCCGTCTATGCGGCCTGCGCCCAGTCGGGTCTCGTTTTTCTGCCTTTGAACACGGCCTATACGGCACATGAAGTGGACTATTTCGTCTCCAACTCGGGGGCGGGCCTTTTGATAGGAGACCCCGAAAAAGCGGGGAACCTTTCGGATGTCGCGTCCCGCTATGGTGCAAAGTTTCTGACCATGGACGAAAGCGGCAACGGGTCCTTGGCGGCAAAAGCCGCCGGCAAGCCCGAAGAGTTCGAGACGGTCGAGCGAACAGAGGACGATCTCGCTGCGATCCTTTACACTTCGGGGACGACAGGGCGCTCCAAGGGCGCGATGCTCTCGCAGCGCAATCTTTTGTCGAATGCCGAAGTGCTCTGTTCCGAATGGCGATTTGACGAAAACGACGTGCTGCTGCACGCGCTCCCGATTTTTCACACGCACGGGCTTTTTGTCGGAACCAACATCTCTCTTCTTGCGGGCGGCGCGATGATCTTTTTGCCCAAGCTTGACGTGGATGCGCTTATCAAATGGATGCCGACCGCAACGACGATGATGGGCGTTCCGACGTTTTACACCCGTCTGCTCGGCGATGCGCGTTTCACCAAAGAATTGACCAAGTCGATGCGTCTTTTCGTGTCGGGGTCCGCGCCTCTGCTGGCGGAAACGCATCGGCGCTTTTTTGACCGCACGGGTCACAAAATCCTTGAACGCTACGGGATGACCGAAACCAATATGAATACCTCGAACCCCTATGACGGCGATCGTCGACCGGGGACGGTCGGGCTCCCGCTCCCCGGGGTAGAGGTCAAAGTCTGCGATAGCGAAGGAAATGACCTTCCCCGCGGGGAAATAGGCACCCTCGAAGTGCGCGGCGACAACGTGTTCCAAGGCTATTGGCAAATGCCTGAGAAGACACGTGAAGAGCTTCGCGAGAACGGGTTTTTCATCACAGGCGATCTCGCCCAGCAGAGCGAAGACGGCTATGTAACCATCGTCGGCCGCGCCAAGGATCTTGTGATTTCGGGGGGCTTTAACATCTATCCCAAAGAGGTCGAAGAAGCGCTCGACACCCAAGATGGCGTGCTTGAAAGTGCGGTGATCGGTGTGCCGCACCCCGACCTCGGAGAGGCAACCGTCGGGATCATCGTCGCCAAACCAGGTTTCACGCCCGACCTCGACTCGATCCAGCTCAATCTCGGAAACCGTCTTGCAAGGTTCAAGCAGCCGCGCAAATTGATCCTAATCGAAGCGCTTCCCAGAAATACGATGGGCAAAGTGCAAAAAGCCGCTTTGCGCGAAACTTATAAGGATCTCTTTGCATGACCGGCTTTAATCCCCAGCCATCGATCTCGGGTTACGGCATTGCTCTCGCGCCGCTTTGCGAAGCGGACCGCGAGGGGCTTTTTGCGGCGGCAGCCCATCCCGAGGTTTGGGCAGGCCATCCCGCCAAGGACCGTTACAAACCCGAAGTGTTTCATCCCTATTTCGATTTTCTGCTCGAAACAGGGCATGCGCTTGCAATTCGTGACAGCGCATCGGGCGAGATTATCGGAACATCAAGTTTCTACCCTGCGCCCGATCATGAAAACAGCATTTCCATCGGCTTCACATTCCTGACCAACAGCCGTTGGGGCGGCACGACGAACTTCGCGGTAAAGCGGCTCATGCACGAACACGCCTTTGCCCATTTCGACGAAATCTGGTTCCACATCGCGCCCGACAACATCAGGTCGCAAAAGGCAACGTCAAAACTTGGTGCGCGGTTCCGATACGATGCCGCGCTCGAGATCGGGGGGCCTGCAAAGGAATGGAAATGCTATGCCCTGTCGCAAAAAGATTGGGAAGCCGTCGTGAAAGAACGTGCGTTCTGAAGAACTTGCGTTATCTAGACATCACTACGAAGTCTCGGGGAGGAGCTTTCGCATGCGTCTTGGCCTTATTGTTTTGATCGTCGGATACGGGCTGAGCCAGTTCTATCGCGCGTTTCTTGCTGTGTTCTCGGGGGTGCTGTCCTCGGATATCGGTGTAACACCTGAAAGCCTCTCTACCGCGCTTGGAACGTGGTTCGTAATCTTTGCCCTTATGCAGATTCCCGTGGGGGAAGCCCTTGACCGGATCGGGCCGAGGATCACGACATCCGTTCTTCTCGGTGTTGCTGCGGGCGGCGGGGCGATTGTCTTCAGCTTCGCGAGCGCGCCTTGGCATGTGAACCTTGCGATGGCTCTGATCGGCATCGGGTGCTCGCCCGTGCTCATGGCCTCTTACTTCATTTTTGCCCGCGTCTTTCCGCCTGCAATGTTCGCAACCCTCGCTGGGGCAACGCTCGGTTTCGGCTCTTTGGGCAACATCGCAAGCTCGGCACCGACCGCTTGGGCGGTAGAAGTGATCGGCTGGCGCGAAACGATGCTGATCGTTGGCGTCCTGACCTTTGTGGTCGCGATTGTGCTCTTTTTCACCATCAAAGACCCCGAAAAAGTCGAAACCGCGCACCGCGGTTCGCTCCTTGATCTGTTGAAGATGCCCGTCCTTTGGCCGATCTTTGTGATGGTCGCCGTGAACTATATCCCTGCCGCAGGTATTCGCGGCCTTTGGTCGGGCCCCTATGCCGCCTCGGTGCTTGGGGCGGATACCGCTACAATCGGGAACATTACCCTTGTCATGGGTCTCGCGATGATTGCGGGCAACTTTGCCTATGGTCCGATGGATCGGCTCTTTGGGACCCGCAAATGGGTGATCTGGGGTGGAAACCTGATCGGGATGTTCGGGCTCATCGGTCTTGCACTCTTTCCCGCCAGCGGGATCGTTGCGGCCACCGTGATGCTTGCGATCGTCGGTTTCTTCGGCGCGTCGTTCCCGATGATCGTGGCACATGCCCGCGGATTTTTTCCCCCCCATCTCACGGGTCGCGGGGTAACTTTAGTAAACCTCTTCTCCATCGGCTCGGTCGGCCTGAGCCAATTCGCGACGCGTCCGCTGTTTGAGTCGTTCCAAGCCTCAACATCCTCTCCCGCCGAGGCCTATAGCCTCCTGTTTTGGTGCTTTGCGGGGCTGATCGGCTTTGGATTGGTCATTTATCTTTTCGCCAAGGACCGCACAGACTGACAAGGCACTTTTACTCGCTGCGCTTTGCCAGTATACGGCCCCCGTTTAAACCAAGGAGCAAGGCCAATGGGCTACAAAGTCGTCGTCGTTGGCGCCACGGGTAACGTGGGCCGCGAAATGCTGAACATCCTCGCCGAGCGCGAGTTTCCGGTCGATGAGATCGCCGCACTTGCAAGCCGCAAGTCGCTGGGGACCGAAGTCAGCTTTGGCGAGCGAACTTTGAAAACCCAGGATCTTGATGCGTTTGACTTCACCGGCTGGGACATTGCTCTGTTCGCCATCGGTTCGGACGCAACCAAGACCTATGCTCCGAAAGCCGCCGCTTCGGGCTGCGTTGTGATCGACAACTCGTCGCTCTATCGCTACGACCCCGATGTTCCGCTGATCGTTCCCGAAGTGAACGCGGACGCTGTTGTAGGCTACACCAAAAAGAACATTATCGCGAACCCGAACTGCTCGACCGCGCAGATGGTCGTTGCCCTCAAGCCGCTGCATGACCGCGCCAAGATCAAGCGCGTCGTCGTTTCGACCTATCAGTCAGTTTCGGGCACGGGCAAAGAGGCCATTGACGAGCTTTGGAACCAGACCAAGGGCATGTATGTCCCCGGTCAGGAAGTCGCACCCAGCGTCTATCCCAAGCAGATCGCCTTTAACGTGATCCCGCACATCGACGTGTTCCTCGACTCGGGCGACACGAAAGAAGAGTGGAAGATGGTCACCGAGACCAAGAAGATCCTCGACAAGAACATCAAGCTCACGGCCACCTGCGTGCGCGTTCCCGTGTTCGTCGGCCACTCGGAATCGATCAACGTCGAATTCGAAGAGTTCCTCGACTGGGAAGAAGCAACTGACATTCTGCGCGAAGCCCCCGGCATCATGGTGATCGACAAGCGTGAAGCGGGTGGCTACGTCACGCCGATCGAATGCGTTGGCGACTATGCGACCTTCATCAGCCGTATCCGTCAGGATGTGACTGTTGAAAACGGCATCAACTTCTGGTGCGTTTCGGACAACCTCCGCAAAGGTGCTGCTCTCAATGCGGTACAGATTGCAGAAGTTCTTGGTCAGCGCTGCCTGAAAAAGGGTTAATCGCCTAGATAGAATCAGACAGGAAAGTCTCACCTTTCGGTGGGGCTTTTTTCTTGTGGAGCGCATTAAACCCCGACACTCTCCTTATTGGGGAAAAATTTCTGCAAATTTCCATCCGATAGGATAGGAGCAACCGCCGTTTGCGCTCCCCTATAATACAATGGCGATAGAGATTATTTCCACCTTTGCGGGTAGATTGAAGTTGTGGCGGGGCTGTCCCAATCCAGACCCGTCGCTTACCAACCTTCCTCGGTCCGGCGGCGGCTTCCCCCAATCCATCCGTCGCCGGCAACCGGAAGGGAATTCAAGTAAGACTTTAGGAAACTAAAATGGACCTTGCCTCCAAAGCTCGCCTCGGCCGCATTACAGCTCTCAAGATCAAGGCTGAACGCGACGCTTCGGCAGACACAGGTTCGGACGCATAGTTATAGCATTTTGAGCCTTTCGGGGCCGACTTCTCTCCTCCCTCGTGGTTGGCCCCGAAAATTCATCAAATCGCATCAAAGGTCCCCGAAGACGGATGATAGCACTCGAGCGTGCCGTCTCCGATATCGTTCCAAAGACCGTGCAACGTCAGATCGCCGTCCTCGACGGCCTTCGAGACAAAGGGAAAGCTCATCAGGTTTTCAAGCGAAACGAGCACCGCCTCTTTTTCAAGATCGCGTGTGCGGGTTTCCTCATCACCGTCTTTAAGGCGCTCGAAACCGGGGCGCAGGATGTCCATCCAACGGCCGATAAAGCTCGATTCCTCTTCAAGCTCGGGCGCATGACCCGTGCACATGTCATAGCACCCTTTGACACCGCCACATCCCGAATGCCCAAGCACGATGAGGTGCGCGACTTTGAGTGCCGTCACTGCGTATTCGACCGCAGCCGATGTTCCGTGTTGAAGCCCGTCGGGCTTATACGGAGGGACAAGGTTCGCGATATTGCGGTGGATAAAGAACTCGCCCTGATCCGCTCCGAAAATCGACGTGACATGGACACGGCTGTCGCAACAAGAAATCACCATCGCGCGCGGTCGTTGGCCTTCGTCTGCCAGACGGCGATACCAGGCTTTGTTCTCGGCGTGCGTCGTAGCCTTCCAACCAGCATAGCGGCGAACCAGATACTCAGGCAGCGGTTTGGCAAATTGCATGGCATGTCCCCTGTCGCAGTTTCATTGTTAATATTGCGGATTTTCAGGAAATTCGAGGGATAAAATGCCCCACCGATAAAGAGGTTGGGAACCAAGTTCGGCGTATGACCGATCCATGCAAAAACTTGACCCGAAAACCAATTCTGCTCCCCATCCGCCCAGCACAGTCGTGCAGCTGCGGTTCCACGAGCACATCGAATTCGATCCCAACCCCGTGCGCAGGCTCTATGCCAACCTCGGCCACGAAGATGCAGAGGAACAAATTTGCGATGCCCTAGAAAACATCGCGCGATTGCTGGATCGCCTGCAAAGAGCGATTGGCAAAGATCAGTTCGAGCTGACCTCTGTGCTGGCGATGGATCTTAGCTCTTTGGCCGAGGGGGTTGGGCTGCGCTCGGTTGCGAAAGTTTCACACGCGCTGCACACCGCCGCCATCTGTGGAGAGGCAAGTTCGCTCGCCTCGATCTTTGCGCGGCTTAAACGCGTGACTGAACCGTCGATGGTAGAGGTATGGTCGGGCCATGGCGGAGCCACTTGAAGGCAGGTTCAAGTCGGATACTGTAGGGCCAACACATCCCGAGGAGCCTGGTCTTGAAATTCGCCCCTGCCGATACCGCCGCAACGCCCGTCTCGATTGTCACGCCCGACACCCTTGATGCGGTGCTAGATCAACTCGGCGAAACCGCACGCAATTGGGCACGAGCGAACGATTTCAAGGCCGCGGCAGGGTCGGTGATCGCTCTTCCCAATGACCTTGGCACGGTAGAGCACGCACTCGTCGGCATCGGTTCGGCCCAAGCACAAAAGGCGGGGCGTTTCTCGGTTGCAAACGGGGCAAGCAAATTGCCCGAGGGCACCTATGCGATTGCGACCCCGCTTGCGCCGCATGACATGGAAGAGGCTGCACTTGGGTGGCTTCTCGAAAGTTATGTATTCGACGCCTATAAATCACAGTCGCAGGCCAAAGCGCGCCTTGTCGCTCCGACAGGCATTGACCGCCACAAGATCGAGTCTATCGCCAAGGGCGAATTCCTCACTCGGGATCTGATCAATACATCCTCTGCACAAATGGGACCCGATGAGTTGGAGAGTGCGGCGCGCGCTCTGGCAAATGAGCATAGCGCGACGATCCATGTCATAACAGGTGAGGCTCTCCTCCAAGAGAATTTCCCGCTCATCCACACGGTTGGCCGCGCCTCAGATCGACAGCCGCGCCTGATAGATATGACATGGGGCAGCAGCGGGCCAAAGCTTACACTGGTTGGTAAGGGTGTGTGCTTCGATACGGGCGGTCTCAACATCAAACCGTCAAGCTCGATGGGACTGATGAAGAAAGATATGGGCGGGGCAGCGACCGTGCTGGGTCTTGCGCATATGATCATGGCGATTGGCCTTGGGGTGCGTCTTCGCATCTTGATCCCTGCCGTTGAAAACTCGATTTCCGGCAACGCTTTTCGTCCTGGTGACGTGCTGACTGCGCGCAACGGCAAGACCGTGGAAATCAACAACACCGATGCCGAAGGGCGGCTGGTTCTGGCGGATGCTCTGACATTGGGAGCCGAGGACGCTCCCGATTTGATGGTGTCCATGGCGACGCTTACGGGGGCGGCACGTGTTGCCGTTGGGCCCGATCTGGCGCCCTTTTACACCGACGATGAACACCATGCCGATGCGCTTGCCAAGGGTGCCGCTTTGGTCAAGGATCCGGTCTGGCGGATGCCGTTCTATACCCCCTATGAAAAGATGATCGAACCCGCGATTGCCGATCTGGACAATGCACCTTCGGGCGGATTTGCGGGATCTATCACGGCCGCTTTGTTCCTGCGGCGGTTCGCGGGCGAAAGCCCCTATATGCACTTCGATATCTATGGCTGGAACCCGTCATCCGCACCGGCCCGCCCCAAGGGCGGTGTCGGCCAAGGCGCACGCGCCCTTCTGGAAGCCTTGCCAGTGATGTTGAACCTCTGATGGACCGCCGAACGACAGCATCAAACGGAAGGGTCGCCGCGCTCGATCTTCAGGGTTTGGTCAAAGCGGATCGCTTTGTCGAAGGCGAAGTGCTTAATGTCACGCGTCCTCTTGTTGACCTCTGCGCCGCCCCCGATGGAGCACGCGACAGGCAACTGTTGCTTGGCGCCTCTGTTCGGGTCTTTGAAAACCATGCGGGGTGGAGTTTTGTGCGAGCAGAGCGCGACGGCTATGTTGGCTATGTCGAAAGCGGAGCATTGGCCCGAACCGCTGCACCGACCCATTTCGTGCAAAGCCTTGCGACGCATGCCTATCCCGAGCCCGATTTCAAAACCCGCGAGGTCGCATTCTTGACCTTCGGGGCGCGGGTCACGGTTCTTTTCGAACATCGCAAGTTCTGGCAAACCACGATCGGATTTATTCCCAAAAGCCATCTCAGACCGCTCGACATGCCGCTGGGTGATCCTGCGACCGTGGCCTCACTCCATTTCGGTGTGCCCTATCTCTGGGGTGGCAATTCGACATTAGGGATCGATTGTTCGGGCCTTGTTCAAGCCTCGCTGCTTGCCTGCGGTATCGACTGCCCCGCCGACAGCGATATGCAGCTGAGGCTCGGTACCGATGCGAATGGACTCGCCAAGCGGGGTGATCTGGTTTTCTGGAAGGGTCACGTCGCAATGATGGTAGATGATGAAACGCTGATCCATGCAAATGCCCACCACATGGCAGTAAAATACGAACCGTTCCAAAACGCCCGTCTCAGGATTTCGGCTCAGGGAGACGGAGAGGTTCTTGCCATTCGGCGGCTTTGATCAGTCGACAGCGCGGATCAGCTTTCGTTCGAGAACACTCAGAACCTGTTTGAGGTCGTTACCCCGCTTGAGGATCTGTCCTTCCATGCTCACAACGCTGTATTGACCTTGACGGTTGCGCAGCTTGGGGCGCTTTTCGATACGGTAGAGCGGGTTCTCGGCAGTGCGCCGAAAGACAGCAAAAACAGCCAAATCCTTGAGTGTCGAAATCCCGTAATCCCGCCACTCGCCTGCCGCGACCATCCGTCCATAAAGTCCAAGGATGATCCCAAGCTCGGTCCTGTGGAACGCGACCTGCTCGTTCGGATCGGGAAAAGGTATCGGCGGCTGTATGGTCATTCTTGGTAGAGTTGCGCCTTTTGTTTCTCAAATCAAGAAGATGCAAAGCCGTTGAACACAAAAAAGACACAAACTTACCTTGCAAAGTTCATGTTTCGCACTCGCAATGGCCGCAATGGACCATCAAAACACAACCATACGAAGTAAGTCCTGGCGCGGCGTACCAAGCCCCCACCCAGAGCGCGGCGTCAGGATTACTTCGTTGGTTCAACCATAGTTGGTTCAACCACAATAGATCCGTTCGATGGTTTCTTCCCCAGACACCTCGAAGTTGATCCGCTCGGCGCGCATGTCCATCGTGACTGCGTCGCCAGGCCGGATCACCCGAACCATTCTCATGATCAAGACCTTTTCCAATTCGGTCGCGGGCTGACCGACGAGCCCCGCATAATTCGCGGCTTCGCAGGTATCGACGGCCGGCATGGACGCAGGTTGCGGAGAGGCCGGCGCCTCGGGCGGGACATATCCCCCCGAACAGGCCGCGAGAAAAACGGAAAGAACCAAAAACTTACGCACAACGCACCCTTTCAATGAATGATTTTGAAAGATTCTAGCGAGATTTACGCAAAACAACAGAGACTAGAGATTGAGCTTTCCCGTCTGGACGCTACCCTAGCGCCAACCTAAACGAGGAGAGAGTCATGAGAACGCGTGCAGCAGTCGCACTTGAGGCGGGCAAACCGCTCGAGATCATGGAGGTGAACCTAGAGGGGCCGAAAGCCGGCGAGGTTCTGGTCGAAATCAAAGCAACAGGCATTTGCCATACAGACGAATTCACCCTGTCTGGCGCTGACCCCGAGGGGCTTTTCCCTGCCATTCTCGGCCACGAGGGGGCAGGTGTCGTGCTCGAAGTGGGTCCCGGCGTCACATCGCTCCAACCGGGCGATCACGTGATCCCGCTCTACACCCCCGAATGCCGTGAGTGCGAATATTGCCTCAACCCCAAGACCAACCTTTGCCAGTCGATCCGCTCGACCCAAGGCAAGGGACTCATGCCTGACGGCACCAGCCGCTTCTCCATGCTCGATGGCACCCCCATCCTTCACTATATGGGCTGCTCAACCTTCTCGAACCACACGGTCCTTCCTGAAATCGCACTGGCCAAGGTTCGCAAGGATGCGCCCTTTGAGAAAATCTGTTACATCGGTTGCGGCGTCACGACCGGCATCGGCGCAGTGATCAACACCGCCAAGGTCGAACTGGGCAGCCGCGCGATCGTCTTCGGTCTGGGCGGGATCGGTCTTAACGTCATTCAAGGTCTTCGCCTTGCGGGTGCGGACCAGATTGTCGGTGTGGATCTCAACCCCGGCAAAGTCGAGATGGCCAAGCGTTTCGGCATGACCGACTTCGTCAACCCGAGTGAAGTCAAAGGCGACCTCGTTGGTCATCTGGTCGAGCTGACCCGCGGCGGTGCGGACTACACCTTTGATGCGACGGGCAATGTCAACGTCATGCGCACCGCGCTCGAGTCGGCGCACAAAGGCTGGGGCGAGTCGATCATTATCGGCGTTGCCCCCGCAGGCGCAGAAATCAGCACCCGCCCGTTCCAGCTCGTCACAGGTCGGAGCTGGCGCGGAACCGCTTTCGGCGGCGCGCGCGGCCGCACCGACGTTCCGAAGATTGTAGATTGGTATATGGACGGCAAGATCGAGATCGATCCGATGATCACCCACACGATGCCGCTCGAAGACATCAACAAGGGTTTCGATCTCATGCACGCAGGCGAGTCGATCCGCTCTGTTGTGATCTACTGACAAAGTCGGGCGGGGATTTCCCCGCCCTTTTTCATTCCGCTTGCAACCAAGCCACAAGGGTCTATTTTAGAATCATTCTAAAAGGAGCCACTCATGATCCCCGGCATTCAGTCACGCCGCCGTTTCAAAGACCTTAGTGAACAAGAAATCCTCGCCCTTGCCATTTCATCGGAAGAGGACGACGCACGCATTTATCGGATGTATGCCGAGCGACTGCGCGGGGAATTCCCCGCCTCTGCCGCCGTTTTTGACGGAATGGCCGAAGAAGAGGATGACCACCGTCGCCGCTTGATCGACCTTCACACGCGGCGTTTCGGCAACGTTATCCCACTCATCCGCCGTGAACATGTCTCAGGTTTTTACGCGCGCCGTCCGGTTTGGCTCATCGAGAATCTCGGTCTTGAACGCATGCGCGAAGAAGCTGAGAAAATGGAGCAAGACGCCGAGCGTTTTTACCGCACGGCCGCCGCGAACACCCAAGATGCCGCCACACGCAAACTCCTTGGTGATCTTGCGGCTGCAGAGGCGGGGCACAGCTACACCGCCAACAAGCTTGAGAATAAGCATCTCGACACCGAGACCCGCGATACCGAAAAAGACACCGCCCACCGTCAGTTCGTTCTGACATGGGTTCAACCCGGTCTTGCGGGCCTTATGGATGGTTCTGTTTCGACCCTTGCTCCGATTTTCGCGACCGCCTTTGCGACACAGGACACTTGGACGACGTTCCTCGTCGGGGCCGCTGCATCTGTGGGCGCGGGCATTTCGATGGGCTTTACCGAGGCGGCATCGGATGACGGTCAGATCTCGGGACGTGGATCGCCGCTCAAGCGCGGCATCTCGGCGGGCGTTATGACGGCTGTGGGCGGCTTCGGCCACGCGCTCCCCTACCTGATCCCGCACTTCTGGACCGCGACGTTCATCGCTTTTGTCGTTGTCTTCATCGAGCTTTGGGCCATTGCATGGATCCAGAACCGTTACATGGACACGCCGTTCTTGCGCGCGGCTTTCCAGGTGGTGCTCGGCGGCGCTCTCGTCTTTGCCGCAGGCGCCCTTATCGGATCAGGCTAACGGCCATTTTTGGCCAAAACACACTTTGGACTGTTCCAAGGCCTACCCCCTTGCGCTATGAGAGGCGCGAGCAGAAGGAGCGTTGTTATGAGCCGACCCAAACCCGTAGTTCTTTGCATTCTTGATGGCTGGGGCAAGCGAGATGATCGCACCGGCAATGCGCCGCTCCTTGCGAACACGCCGACCTTTGACCGCATCATGTCGAGTTGCCCCACGGCAGAAGTCATTACCCACGGCCCCGATGTCGGTCTTCCCACGGGACAGATGGGCAACTCCGAAGTCGGCCACACAAATATCGGTGCAGGCCGCGTTGTTGCGATGGACCTTGGACAAATCGACCTTGCGATAGAAGACGGCTCGTTTGCCAAGACCCCCGCGCTTGTCGAATTTGCAGCCAAGGTCAAAGCCGCAGGCGGCGCGGCCCATCTTATGGGCGTTGTGTCGGACGGGGGTGTTCACGGACACATCAACCATATTGTCGCCGCGGCAGAGGCGCTGACCGCTCAGGGCGTTAAGGTCATCCTTCACGCGATCACCGATGGCCGCGATGTGGCCCCTTCGTCTGCCAAAGACTTCATGGAAGAGTTGGCCGCTCGTCTGCCTCAGGACGCGACCATCGCAACCGTCATCGGTCGCTATTTTGCCATGGACCGCGATAACCGCTGGGAGCGCGTAAGCACCGCTTACGACGCGATGATCAACGGCAAGGGCGAGAAGGCCCCCGACGCAGTGGCGGCAGTCACCCAATCCTATGCCAAAGGGAAAACCGATGAATTCATCCCCGCGACCGTGATTGGCGGATATGCAGGCGTCAAAGAGGGGGACGGGTTCTTCTGTCTCAATTTCCGAGCGGACCGCGCGCGTGAAATCCTTGCAGCAATCGCTGACCCTGATTTCAGCGGCTATGACCGCGGAGCTCTTGCCCCCTTCTCGGCCCTCCTTGGAATGGTCGAATATTCGGCGGCCCATAACACTTGGCTCGACACAGTTTTCCCCAAGCGCGAGATCGTGAACACCCTTGGCGAATGGGTGGCAAAACACGGTCTCACCCAGTTCCGTCTGGCCGAGACCGAGAAGTATCCGCATGTCACGTTCTTTTTGAACGGTGGCAAGGAAATCCCCGAGGTGGGCGAAGACAGGCATATGCCGAAGTCGCCCAATGTCGCGACTTACGATCTTCAACCCGAAATGTCGGCGCCCGAAGTGACCAAGGCTTTTGTCGAGGCGATCGAAAAAGGCTACGATCTCATCGTCACCAACTATGCGAATCCCGATATGGTCGGTCACACTGGTGATATCGATGCCGCGATCAAGGCTTGTGAAGCCGTGGATCAGGGGCTGTCGCAGGTGGTCGCCGCACTTGAGAAGGCAGGCGGCGCGATGGTGCTTACGGCCGATCACGGCAATTGTGAAACCATGATCGACCCCGAAACAGGCGGACCGCACACTGCGCATACGCTCAACCTCGTCAATGTGGCGGTCTTTGGCGCGCCTGCTGGTTCCAAACTTCGGAATGGTCGCCTTGCGGATCTTGCACCCACGGTTCTTGACTTGATGGGGCTAGAACTTCCGCCCGAAATGACTGGTCGGAGCCTGATCGAAAAATGATGCGTTCGGCGGCCTTCGCCCTTGCCTTGCTTGCTACGCCTGTTGCCGCTCAGGATGGGGCGGCACAGGCTGCGCTTGCGGCGGCCAAGCGGCTCGAAAGCGCTTCTGTCATGCTCGAAGGTGCGGGGTCCTCTCGTGACCGTGTCGCAGCATTGACCGAAACCATTCAAGCCTATGAAGACGGGCTTGTCGCCATGCGCGAAGGGTTGCGGAGTGCCGCGATCCGCCAGCAGGCTCTCGAACTCGAACTGAACGCCAAGCGCGATGAAGTCGCGCGTTTGCTCGGTGTTCTGCAAACAATGGAACGAAGCCCCGGGCCGCTCCTTTTGCTCCATCCAAGCGGTCCTACGGGCACCGCCCGAAGCGGCATGATCATCAGCGATGTGACCCCCGCCATCCAAGCCGAAGTCGATCGGCTCAAGGCGCAATTCGAAGAGGTCACGCTCTTGCGCCAGCTTCAGGCAGGGGCCTCCGAGACGCTCGAAAAGGGCCTCCAAGGCGCACAAAGCGCGCGCGCCGAACTGAGCGCCGCCATCAGTGATCGCACCGATCTTCCGATGAAATACATCGAAGACCCCGTGCAAACCGCCTTGATCATCGCCTCCGCTGAAACCCTTGATGCCTTTGCCTCGAGCCTTGTCGCGACAGAAGGCACCGAAGCCGGCGCCGATGCAACCGCCCAAAAAGGCGCCCTTGCGCTCCCCGTTCAAGGGAGGCTCCTTCGTCGCTTCAACGAAGAGGATCTTGCAGGCGTCAGCCGTCCGGGTCTTCTTATTGCGACACGACCTCGCGCCTTGGTCACAACTCCTATCGCGGCCACACTGCGTTTCAAAGGCGACCTATTGGACTATGGCAATGTGGTCGTGCTTGAACCCACCGCGGATGTTCTTTTCATCATCACAGGTCTGACCGAGTCCTTTGGAACGGTCGGTGAAGTACTTCCTGCGGGGGCGCCTTTGGGTCTTATGGGCGGTGTCGCAGAGGCTGTTGACGATATTTTGAGCGATACCGGCGAAGGTATGACAGTAAAAGCAACGGAAACGCTTTATCTCGAAGTAAGAGAAGGGCAAAGTCCCGTTGACCCCGCGACGTGGTTCGCGGTCGAATGAGGTAGAAGAATGAAGAAATTCGCAATTGCAGCCGCAACCGGCACCATCCTTGGGCTCGTTCTGACCACTCAGGTTGCCGGACCGCTCCTTGCACAAGAGTCTGCGCGTAACACCACGGTGTACGAACAGCTTGATCTTTTCGGCGACATCTTCGAACGCATTCGCTCGCAATACGTCGAGGACGTCAACGAAGCCGATCTTATCGAAGCTGCCATCAACGGGATGCTCACCTCGCTTGATCCGCATTCGAGCTATCTTTCCCCCGATGACGCGCAAGATATGCGCGTGCAGACCCGCGGCGAATTTGGCGGTCTCGGCATCGAAGTGACCCAAGAAGAAGGCTGGGTCAAAGTCGTCTCGCCCATGGACGGCACCCCCGCCGATGCCGCGGGCATTCTTGCGGGCGATTATATCACCGCCGTTGACGGGGAAAGCGTCCTTGGTCTGACGCTCGACGAAGCCGTCGAGATGATGCGTGGCCCGATCGGGTCGGAAATCATCATCACCGTGGTACGCGAAGGCACGTCCGAACCGTTCGACGTCTCGATCATTCGCGATACGATCAAGCTCACCGCCGTGCGCGCCCGCACCGAAGGGGAATCGGTCGTGCTTCGGATCACCACCTTCAACGATCAGACCTTCCCCAATCTTTCCGACGGGATCGCAAAGCAGATCGAAGAAGCGGGCGGCATCGACAATATCAACGGCGTCGTTCTCGATCTTCGCAATAACCCTGGCGGTCTTTTGAACCAGGCGATCTTTGTTGCCGACGCCTTCCTTGATGCAGGCGAAATCGTTTCGACCCGTGGCCGCAACCCCGAGGACGGCGAGCGTTTCAACGCAACGCCAGGTGATCTTGCCGAAGGTAAACCGATCGTCGTGCTGATCAACGGCGGCTCGGCCTCTGCGTCCGAAATCGTATCGGGTGCGTTGCAGGATCATCGCCGCGCGATCGTCATCGGGACGAAATCATTCGGCAAAGGCTCGGTCCAGACCGTCATGCCGTTGCGCGGTGACGGCGCGATGCGTCTGACGACTGCGCGGTATTACACACCTTCGGGCCGCTCAATCCAATCGCTCGGCATCCAGCCCGACATCATCGTCGAGCAGCCCCTCCCGAAGCCGGTAACCGACGAGGAAGAAGAAGCACCGAAGTTCCGCTCCGAAGCCGATCTTCGCGGAGCACTGAACAACGATAGTTTGAGCGAGGATGAAATCCGCCAGATCGAAGAGGACGCCGCCAAGGCCGAGGCCACGGCAGCGCTTCGCGAACAGGATTATCAACTTGCCTATGCGATCGACATCCTCAAAGGCCTGAGCGCCCTCGGCCCCAAGGAATAACCCGTGACGCCCGAAGAAATCGGTAAGCTGCCATATCGTCCTTGCGTCGGCGTCATGCTCGCCAACGCCAAGGGCGAGGTTTTCGTCGGTCAACGCAAGGACTGGAAAGACCCTGCGTGGCAGATGCCCCAAGGCGGGATCGACGAAGGCGAGACCCCGCTCGAAGCCGCAAAGCGCGAGCTTTGGGAAGAGACAGGCGTCACGACCGATCTCGTCACCATCGAGGCCGAGACGAGCGATTGGGTGAACTATGATCTGCCCTTCGATATCGTGCCCAAAATGTGGGGCGGCAAATATCGCGGACAGATGCAAAAATGGGTCCTGATGCGCTTTATTGGCACAGATGACCAGATCGACATCGCCACCGACCATCCCGAATTTTCCGAGTGGCGGTGGCTCCCTGCCGATCAGCTTCTTGATACGATTGTCCCATTCAAACGCGCGGTCTACGAGGCGGTGCTGGCAGAATTCAGGGACCTGCTTTGACACGGGCTTGGGCATTGGTGGCTTTGGCGACAATGCTTGCCACCGAGGCCACTGCCCTAAGCTGTCTTCGTCCCGATGCCGCGCGCAGCTTCAACGCTGCAGCGCATGCGACCGAAGTTTACCATGTATACTTCGGTGAGCTGACACTTAGCGATAAGTTGCCCGATGGGGGATCGACCAAAGCTACGTTCCATGGCCAAGGTCTTCTCAAGCACGGCTTTTCACCGATCTCGGATCGCGAATTCACGCTCGTCTCTCGCTGCGCAGCGGAGTGGTGCGGAAGTATGGCGCCCCAAACTACTGCTCTCTTCTTTGCACGGGTGACGGACAGCGGCACCGTCGTGGACGTTGCGCCCTGTGACAACTGGATCTTTATCGATCCGACAGCCGAAACAATAAAAACGATTGAAGACTGTATGCGCGGCGAGCCTTGTGAAGAAGGCCCGCTCTTTCGCTAGGACCTGCGGGTCCGTTTGACCTTGCGCTCGATCTTGGCGGCTTTGGCCTTTGCCGCGCCAACCTTCTTGCGCGGGGCCTTGCCTTTGGGTCTACCTTTGAGACCGCGCTTGAAGCGCCCCGATTGGGGAAGAACCGCACCGTCGATCTCGACGATTTCGAGGATGAGACCACCCGTCACGGGCGCCGCTTCGACAAGCTTTGCAATCACGCGCTGGCCCAAACCGATGACGCGGCCCGAACTCGACCCGACAAGGCACTGCGCCTCGGCGTCATGGTTAAAATATTCGGCTCCCAAGTTCCGCATAGGCACAAGGCCGTCGGCCCCCGTCTCGTCGAGCTTTACGAAAACACCAAATTTGGCAATTCCGCTGATCCGACCGCTCAGCTCTGCGCCCACCCGCTCGGACAAAAAGGCCGCAAGATAGCGATCCGTGGTATCCCGCTCGGCCATCATCGACCGTCGTTCCGTATCGCTGATCTGTTGCGCTGTTTCGTCGAGCCGATCGATATCCGCATCCGTCAGGCCACCGTCACCAAAGTTGTTCGCGGTGATCAAGGCGCGATGCACGATGAGATCGGAATAGCGACGGATGGGCGATGTGAAGTGCGCATAATTCTTGAGTGCCAGACCAAAGTGCCCGAAATTTTCGGGACTGTAGTAGGCCTGGGTCATCGAGCGCAGCGTCGAGAGGTTGATCAACTCGTCATGCGGACTTCCCTCGGCCTGCGAAAGAAGCTGGTTGAGATGACGGGTCTGAAGCACCTGACCTTTGGCAAGATTGAACCCAGATGACTGCGCAACTTCGCGAAGCGCATCGATTTTGTCGGGGTTCGGTTCTTCGTGAACGCGGAAAAGCAATGGTGTGCGTTTGGTGATCAATTCCTCGGCTGCGGCGACGTTTGCCAGAACCATGAATTCCTCGATCAAACGGTGGGCATCGAGCCTGTCCTTGAAATTAATCGAAGCGACCTTGCCGTCTTCGTCGAGAACGATCCGACGTTCGGGAAGATCAAGTTCGAGCGGCTGGCGCGCATCTCGGGCCCGCAAGAGCGCTTGGAACGCCGCATAAAGCGGACGAATGACCTCCTCGAGCAGGGGCGCAACCTTGTCCGAAGGATTGCCATCAAGCGCGGCCTGAACATCCTCGTAGGCCAGCGAAGCGACCGACTGCATCAAGCCGCGCGTAAAGCGATGCGAGAGCTTGTTGCCGTTTTTGTCGATCCGCATACGAACCGCCATACAGGCACGCGGGACGCCTTCGTGCAGTGAGCAAAGATCACCCGACAGCCGATCGGGCAGCATAGGCACGACACGGTCGGGGAAATAGGTGGAGTTGCCGCGCTTGCGGGCTTCGCGGTCCAAAGCAGAGCCGGTGCGCACATAATGGGCCACATCGGCAATAGCGACCCAGATATAAAAGCCGCCTTCGTTCTTGGGATCATCGTCGACTTCGACGTAAACCGCATCGTCGCGATCCCGCGCATCGGCAGGGTCGATCGTCAAAAGCGGCAGCGCGCGTAGATCTTCGCGACCTTTGAGACCCGCAGGTTTGGCGGCGTCCGCCTCTTCGACCACTTCGTCTGGGAAATGATCGGGAATCCCGTGCTGGTGGATGGCGATCAGGGACACGGCGCGCGGCGCGGTCGGATCACCAAGGCGGTTCACGATCCGTGCCTTGGGAAGCCCGAGACGACCCTTGGGCCCTGCCTGTTCGGCTTCGACCAGCTCGCCGTCGCGTGCCCCGCCTTCACCGCCGCGCACGATCACCCATTGCTTGTCCGAGCCCTTGTCGACAGGGAGCAAACGCCCACCCTCACTGTCAGCACGATAGATGCCGACAATACGCTCTGGGTTGGTCCCGATGCGACGGATAAGACGAGCGGTATAGTCGTGCTCTTCGGTCTTGGACTCGACTATCTTGCCAAGAATACGTTCCCCCACGCCAAGTGCGGGATCGCCGTCCTTGAGTACCATCAGAATGCGCGGTTCTTTGGACTTGCTGTGCCATTCAAGCGGCCGCGCCCAAAGCTCTCCGAACTCATCCTGCTCGATGATCTGGAGCACGGCGACAGGAGGCAGCTTGTCCGCATCGCGATAGGACGAGCGCCGCTTGGTCAGCTTGCCCTCTTCTTCAAGCTCTTTAAGAATACGCTTGAGATCGATACGGGCAGCCCCTTTGATCCCGAACGCCTTGGCGATATCGCGCTTGGCGGAGAGGGCAGGGTTGTCGGTGATCCATTGAAGGATCTCGGCTTTGGATGGGATACGTTGCATAAATCCCGCCTAGCACGGCACGCGAGAAACGTCATGCGGGAAAGTGAGCCGCTAGATCATGTCCCAAAGAAGTTTGAGCGCAAGCGAGGTTGAGGCGATCACAAGAACGGGCTTGATCATCCTTGAACCGACCCGCATCGCAAGTTTGGAACCGACCCAAGCGCCCGCCATCTGGGCAAGACCCATCAAAAGGCCCGTGATCCACCACGGTTTGGCGACAAAGGCAAAGGCAAGCATCCCCCCGACGTTCGACGCGAAATTGAGAAGCTTGGTATGCGCAGTCGCCTTGAGCACACCAAAACCCGCCAGCGCGACAAACCCGAGCATGAAAAACGCGCCCGTGCCCGGACCGACCAATCCATCATAAAAGCCGATGACAGGAACAAAGGTCACCATAAAGATCGTCGGTGAAATACGGCGGACACGATCAATATCGTTCAGACCAGGTTTAAAGGCGAAGAACAGGGCGATCCCGATCAGCAAAACAGGAAGCCCGAGGCGGATAACCTCGGTCGGAAGATGACTTGCCAGCAAAGCACCAATCACGGCCGCCGCAAATGAAACGAGTGCAGGCCAGATTTGCTCCGAAAGCTTCACATGCCCTGCGCGGGAATAATTGATCGCGGCCATCCCTGCGCCGAACAGGCCCTGCACCTTGTTCGTAGCAAGCGCCGTGACGGGGGGCGCCCCTGCGATGATCAATGTGGGAAGGGTGATCAATCCACCACCCCCCGCAATAGAGTCGACGAAACCGGCGGCGAATGCCGCGACAAGCAGGAGAGATAGAAGTTCGATCGAAACTTCGAGCAAGATCAGCTCGCGAATTCAGAGCGCTGATAGCCCTGAATGAAAAGAAGCGCCGTTAGGTCGCCGTGATTGATCCGCACCTTGCATTCCTTCTGCACGCTCGGTTTGGCGTGGAGCGCGACACCTGTTCCTGCGCGGCCAAGCATACCAAGGTCATTTGCACCGTCACCGACGGCGATCACATCCGCTTCGGAAATACCGAGACGCGCGGTGATTTCCTCGAGCGCCTGAACCTTTGCCTCTCGGCCGAGGATCGGGCGGGCAACCTTGCCCGTCAGCTTGCCGTTCTCTTGCAAAAGCGTGTTGGCGCGGTTCTCGTCAAAGCCGATTATTTCGGCGACTTTGGAGGTGAAGGCCGTGAAGCCCCCCGAAACCAACGCAGCATAAGCCCCATTGGCTTTCATGGTGGATACAAGTTCTTTGCCACCTGGCATGAGGGTGATGCGCTCGGAAAGGACCTTCTGGATCACTGCCGCATCAAGTCCGGCAAGAAGACCGACACGCTCATCGAGCGCGCCTTCGAAATCAAGTTCGCCGTTCATGGCACGCGCGGTGATTTCTGCGACACGCGCCCCAACACCCGCTTCGGCGGCAAGCTCGTCGATACATTCCTGCTCGATCATCGTGCTGTCCATATCGGCAAGAACCATTTTCTTGCGGCGACCTGACGTCGGTTGGATCACGAGATCCAGACCCTGCGCCTGAAGGCTATCCCACACCTGCCAGAAATTATCGGGCTCTTGCGCGACCGCAAATTCTGCAGCTTCTCCGACCGAAAGCCAAACCGCCTCGCCGCCGCCCCACGCATTGCGAAGATTCTCGACAAGCGTGGCCTCGACGGTTCTTGATGAAGGGGCACTGAGCACGGTGACGGTGAACATCTCGGTAATCCTTTTGGTTTATCGCCCTATCGCATTTCTCGTCTGCTCTGCCAAGTGATCCACCGAAGTGCCTTGGCCGTATCAGAGAAAAGGAAACCAGAATGCGTATTTTCTATCCCCTCGCCATCATGCTCGGCCTGCTCGGCACTACTGTTGCCGCACAGGGCACCTTTCCAACTGTGACGTCCAAGGATTTGAACGGGGCGGAACATACGCTTCCGCGTGATCTTCCCGGTGATCCGACGATCGTTTTCGTGGCTTATAAGCAGGGGCAGCAGGACGATGTGAATTCATGGGTCTACTCGCTCGGGCTTGATCCTGCGCGTGGTGCGGCCTTTGTCGAATTGCCCGTGGTCGGTCGCGGCGCCTCGCTCATGCGGGGGATCATCGACAACGGCATGCGCAAGGGAATCCCCGATATGAATATGCGTGCGCGGACGATAACGCTGTATGAGAGCCCCTCGCTCATCAATACCCCGCTCGGCTTTTCGGGAACCGATACGATCCGCGTTCTGGTCGTGCGCCGGAACGGTGACGTGCTCTGGTCCACTTCGGGTCCTGCAACCCCCGAAGGCGTCACTGCGCTCAAAGCAGCGTTCAAGTGATCGACACCGATAGAGTTTCCGATCCGCTACAGACCTGACGCAAACGGCACATAAATATTCGCAACTGCGCTATTTTGGCTCTTGCTGCCCTCTCGGGTGCCGCGTATCTGCATCAGCGGGACACTCCTCCCCAACGAGGAGCGCTTATCTGAGAGGGTACCAGAAATGGTCACGACGACTCCGGCAACGCGGCCGGCAAACCCGCGTTTTTCTTCCGGCCCCTGCGCCAAAATCCCCGCATTTGAATTGAATATGCTGGCTGACGCCCCGCTCGGTCGTTCGCACCGTGCCGCTGTCGGCAAGGCCAAGCTGAAAGAGGCGATCGACCTCACCCGCGAAATTCTTGGGGTCCCTGCTGATTATCGCATCGGTATCGTTCCGGCATCCGACACGGGCGCTGTTGAAATGGCCATGTGGTCTATGCTCGGCGCACGCGGCGTTGATATGGTCGCTTGGGAATCCTTTGGCGAAGGCTGGGTAACGGACGTTGTGAAACAGCTCAAGCTCGATGCAAACATCCACAAAGCAGGCTATGGCGAGATTGTCGACTTCGCGAATGTGAACTTCGACAACGACGTCGTCTTTACTTGGAACGGCACAACCTCGGGCGTGCGTCTTCCCAATGGTGACGCGATCCCCGCAGATCGTGCGGGCCTGACCATTTGTGACGCGACTTCGGCCGCCTTCGCGATGGATCTCGCTTGGGACAAGCTCGACGTCGTAACCTTCTCCTGGCAAAAAGTGATGGGCGGCGAAGGCGCGCATGGGATGCTGATCCTCAGCCCGCGCGCAGTCGAACGCCTTGAAAGCTACACGCCTGCTTGGCCGCTCCCCAAGATTTTCCGTCTGACCTCCAAGGGCAAGCTGATCGAAGGTATCTTCGTCGGGGAAACCATCAACACCCCGTCGATGCTCGCGGTCGAGGATTACCTCGTCGGCCTCAAGTGGGCACAGCAGATCGGCGGTCTTGAGGCTCTCATCGCCCGTTCGACCGCGAACGCTCAGGCGATTTGGGACTTCTGCGAAACCCGTGACTGGATCGCAAACCTTGCCGTTTCGGACGAGATCCGTTCGAACACTTCGGTCTGCCTCAAATTCACCGACGCGCGCATCAAAGACGGCGCAGCCTTTGCCAAAGCCGTTGCCAAGCGACTCGAAAAAGAGGGCGTCGCCCTTGACGTTGGCGCGTATCGCGATGCACCCGCGGGTCTTCGGATCTGGTGTGGTGCTACGGTCGAAACCGCAGACATCGAAGCTCTGCTTCCGTGGCTCGAGTGGGCGTTCAACGCCGAGATCGAAGCCCAATAACTGCATTCAGGGCAGAGATCTGCCCTGACTTCCCCCCTTCACGGCAGAGCTTCTGCCCCCGCATATGAAAAGGAGCCCAGACATGGCCCCCAAAGTTCTTATTTCCGACAAGCTCTCGGACGCAGCCGTCCAGATTTTCAAAGACCGCGGCATCGAAGTCGACTTCCGCCCTGAACTCGGCAAAGACAAGGATGCGCTTCTTGCTGTGATCGGCAATTATGATGGTCTGGCGATCCGCTCGGCAACCAAAGCCACGGACAAGCTGATCGAAGCTGCGACCAACCTCAAGGTGATCGGCCGCGCAGGTATCGGCGTGGACAACGTAGACCGCGAAGCTGCCTCGAAGAAGGGCATCATCGTGATGAACACCCCCTTCGGCAACATGATCACCACGGCCGAGCACGCCATCGCGATGATGTTTGCGGTTGCGCGTCAGATCCCCGAAGCCTCGGCTTCGACCCATGCAGGCAAATGGGAAAAGTCCAAGTTCATGGGCGTTGAGCTCACGGGTAAGACCCTTGGCGTGATTGGTGCGGGCAACATCGGCGGCATCGTTTGCGACCGTGCCCGCGGCCTCAAAATGAAGGTCATCGCGTTCGACCCGTTCCTTTCAGAAGAAAAAGCAGACACCATGGGCGTTGAAAAGGTCGAACTCGAAGACCTGCTCAAGCGCGCCGACTTCATCACGCTGCACGTTCCGCTGACCGACAGCACCCGCAACATCCTGAGCCGCGAAAACCTCGCCAAGACCAAAAAGGGCGTTCGCATCATCAACTGCGCACGCGGTGGTCTCGTTGACGAAGAAGCTCTCGCCGACGCTCTCAAGTCGGGCCATGTTGCAGGCGCGGCCTTCGACGTGTTCTCGGAAGAGCCTGCTGTTGAGAACCCGCTTTTCAACCTTCCCAACGTCGTCTGCACCCCGCACCTCGGCGCAGCAACCACCGAAGCCCAGGAGAACGTGGCGCTTCAGGTTGCCGAGCAGATGGCGGATTACCTGCTGACTGGTGCTGTGACCAACGCGCTCAACATGCCGTCCGTGACCGCAGAAGAAGCCAAGGTCATGGGCCCGTGGATCGAGCTTGCAGGTCATCTCGGGAACTTCTCGGGCCAGATGACAGACGAGCCGATCAAAGCGATCAACGTTCTTTATGACGGCACCGTTTCGTCGATGAACCTTGCGGCTCTGAACTGCGCAGTCATCGCCGGCATCATGAAAAAGGCCAACCCTGACGTGAACATGGTTTCGGCCCCCGTGATCGCCAAAGAGCGCGGCATCCAGATCTCGACCACCAAACAAGAGCAGTCGGGCGCCTTCGAAGGCTACGTCAAAGTGACGATCGTCACTGACAAGCGTGAGCGTTCGGTCGCGGGCACTGTGTTCTCGGATGGCAAGCCGCGCTTCATCCAGATCAAGGGCATCAACGTCGACGCCGAAATCGGTGCGAACATGCTCTACACCACCAACGAAGACGTTCCCGGTATCATCGGTACGCTTGGCCAGACCCTTGGCGCAAATGGTGTTAATATCGCGAACTTTACCCTTGGCCGTGCGGCGCGTGGTGGTGAAGCGATTGCGCTTCTGTATGTCGACGAACCCGTCAAAACCGATGTGCTCGACAAGCTGAATGCAACGGGTCTGTTCCGCCAGATCAAACCGCTGAGCTTCGACGTAAAGTAAGCCTTTCGCACAAGTGTGAGAGACACAGGGGACGGAACCTTCCGTCCCCTGATTTATTTGGTAAACAGCCTGTGCAGAACCTCAGGGGACCAAGATGATTTACGCTGTCGGCGACATTCACGGTTATACGGACCAACTCGACCAAGCTCTTGCCCGTATCGAAAAAGATGGTGGCGCGGATGCACGTATCGTTTTCCTCGGGGATTACACTGACCGGGGCCCCGACTCTTGTGGTGTTGTCGCACGGCTTCTCGACGGGGTGAACAGTGACAGGAACTGGACCGTCTTGCGCGGAAATCATGACCGCATGTTCTGCCGTTTTGTGACCGATGGCACGGTCCACGACAAAGGGATTAAAACGCCGGGTCTGGATTGGCTCCATCCGCGCCTTGGAGGCACCGACACCCTAAGATCATATGGCGTGGATGCAGAAGCAGCTGATCTTTTGGCCCAAGCGCAGGCCAAGATTCCGCCCGAGCATCTTGCGTTTCTTGAAACAAGACCGCTCTACCTTGAAACCGAGGACTTGATCTTTGTTCACGCGGGCATTCGCCCCGGCGTCGCGCTCAAAGACCAAACCGAAGACGATCTGATCTGGATCCGCGACGGCTTTCTGGACCACCAAGGCTCGCACGAAAAGCTTATCATCCATGGGCACACTGCGCTCGATACGCCAGAGCATTTCGGCAATCGTATCGATCTTGACGGAGGCTGCGGTTATGGGCGTGAGCTTGTTCCGGCGGTGTTCGAAGGGTCAGATTGTTGGCTTTTGACCAAAGAGGGTCGCGTTCCCTTGACCCCGCCTGCCGAGACGGCGCTTTCCCTCGCCACGCGCGAGGCGTAGAGACCTTTCATGCCTATCGTGTTTGAAACTTTGCAATCTCTCTATGACCACGGCTTCGACACCGTGATCGACGTGCGTTCACCCGCCGAATTCGCCGAGGACCATATCCCAGGTGCGATCAGTTTGCCCGCAATGTCGAACGAGGAACGCGCCAAAGTCGGGACGATTTATAAACAGGTTAGCCCGTTCGACGCCCGCAAGATCGGCGCAGCGATCCTCGCGCGCAATGTTGCAACGCACCTCGACGGACCACTTGCAGACAAGGACGGAAGCTGGCGGCCTTTGGTTTATTGCTGGCGCGGCGGTCAGCGTTCGGGATCCGTGACGATCATCCTGCAACAGGTCGGCTGGCGCGCCGACACAATCAAGGGCGGGTATCAGACCTATCGCCGCTTGGTTTTCGGGGCGCTTTACGAACAGCCCCTGCCCTATCGCTTTGTGCTGATCGACGGGAACACGGGGACGGGCAAGACAGACCTTTTGCGTCACATCAAAGATCTCGGGGGGCAGGTGATCGACCTCGAAGGGCTTGCCAACCATCGCGGCTCGTTGCTCGGCAGCATGCAGGGCGGACAACCAAGTCAGAAGTGGTTCGAGAGCCTTTTATGCCTCGAGCTTTCCAAATGTGATCCCGCGCGGCCCATCGTTGTCGAGGCCGAAAGCAGCAAAATCGGGCGCATCGTTCTTCCTCCGAGCCTTTGGGAAGCGATGTGCAAAGCTCCGCGGATCGAAATCACTGCCGATGTCGAAGCGCGCAGTCGATATCTGACACGCGCCTATGGCGATTTGTCCGCCGAGCGCGAAATGCTCAAGAGCTGTCTTGCGCCTTTGCGTCGGATCAGAGGCCACGAGCAGGTGGACACTTGGAACGCGCTAATCGACCAATCAGATTTTGTCGCCTTGGCGCGGTCGCTTATCGTCGACCACTATGACCCGACCTATTCCAAGTCGCGAGCAGCGCATGAACCCGTTTTTGCAGCCCGCATCGACGCGGGTGCACTCGACGAGGAAAGCCTGAAGCACGCCGCAGTGCGCGCGACCGAGGTTCTCAGAGAACTCTGACGCTCGGCTCGCCCGCGACGATCCGCCCGATGCGTTTGGCAGGATAGCCGCAGAGCCAGAGCTTTCGGACCAGTTCATCGGCGGCATCCGCCCGCACCGAGGCCAAAAGCCCGCCCGCCGTTTGCGGGTCGAACAAAAGCTCGCCCTTCGGCCCACCCGCGCCAAACACTGGTCCCGCACCGCTACGGTTGTCATCGAACAATGTCGACCGCATTCCGCCATCGGCAAGTTCGATCGCACCTTCCATGAACGGCACGTCCCCAAGATCGATCTCGGCGGCCACGCTGGACGCTTCGCAAATGCCTCCGAGATGTCCGGCAAGCCCGAAGCCTGTGACATCCGTCATTGCGTGGGCAAAGGGCGCAAGAACGCGGCTTGCCACACCCTGCGGCTGCTGCATCAGGCGCAAAGCATCCACAACGTCCTGTCCCCGCGCCTTACCCTGCATTTCTGCCGCCATAAGGACCCCCGACCCGATCGGCTTGGTGAGGATCAGCGCATCGCCTTCCTTGGCGCCTGACAAAAGGATCGGCGCTTTGTCACAAAGGCCGGTCACGGCAAAACCCACCGTGAATTCATCGCCGAGCGAGCTGTGTCCACCTACGATAGCCGCGCCAGAGGAGCCGATCACATCATGCGCAGCGCTCAGAATTTCGGCCATCGTTCGTTCCTGAAGCTCGGCGGACATACGCGGCAAGACAACCGAAAGCGTAGCGGCTTGCGGCTCGGCACCCATCGCCCACACATCGCCCAGCGCATGAATGGCCGCGATCTTGGTCATGACAAAAGGATCGGCATTGAACGCCCTGAGATGGTCAGTGGTAAAGACCTGTCTCTGACCACCTGTCACCATGACGGCCGCATCATCACCAGGAAGCGTTTCGATATCCGCTCGCGCAGGGGCAGGCAGTCCCTTGAGAGCGTTTCGCAAGGCACCACGGCCGACCTTGGCTCCACAGCCGCCGCACATCGGTTTGGCCCCGAGCGCCTCGCGCATTCCAGAAGCGTGCTCTTTGGGAAGTTCGGGACCCGCCATCGTTGGCAGATCGCGGAATTTGTTCATAAAAGTAACGTCGATATGGTTCTTCCAGCGCCACAGGAGCGAACCCGAAAACGCGGTTCCGAGTTTCTCGGCAAGTGCAGACTTTTTCCCTAGTGAGATCAGCTTGAGATAGTCTTTTTGCGGCGAATATTCGATGAACTTTCCAGCCCCGAGTGCGGCACGGATATTGGCGAGAAGAACGGGCGCTTGACGCACAGCATAAACCCCCGCCTTGGGTCTTGGTGCGAACCCCATATGTGCGCAGTCGCCAGCGGCAAAGATATCGGGATGGCTGGATTGTAGGGTGGGACTGATCGCGATGAAGCCTTGGACAAGCTCGAGACCGCTTTGCGCGATCCAATCATGTGGACGCGCGCCTGCGGCTCCCGTTACGAAGTCCGCTTTGATCATACGGCTGTCTGTGAGTGCGACACCCTCGGCACCCACACTGGCGACTTGGGCGTTCTCAATAATCGAAACTCCGTTGGAACGAAGTGCCTTGAGGAGCTTGGCCCTTGCCACTGTGTTGAAACCGCCAAGCACTTCTCGCTGATCGATCAGAGAAATCTGGGGCTCTCGCCCTTTCGACCGCAGGGCTTGCGCCATCGCCATCGCCAGCTCTGCTCCCGCAACGCCGCCGCCGATCACTGCGACCGAAGCAGGTCCGTCGCCGTTGCGATAGGCATCCCAGCGACTCGCGAAAACGCCGAGCGGTTTTGCAGGCACGCCATGTTCTGCAAAACCATCGAGAAGCGGCATTTCCGAGGTGATCCCGATATCCACCGAGGCAACATCGAAACGGATGTCGGGAAAGCCTTCCACGCTGACCGTCTTGGTCTCGGCATCAAGCGATGTTGCCTTGGCATTGATTACACGAGCCCCTGCAAATCGGGCAAGCCGGATCAGGTCGATATCAAGTTCGTCCCGTTGATAGTGGCCTGCGACAAAACCGGGGAGCATCCCTGAGTAGGGTGCGGTCGGTCCGGGATTGATGACGGTCACGCGCACCCCAGCGAGCGGGTTCATCCCCCACATCCTGAGGAAAAGTGCATGGGTATGCCCGCCGCCGACGAGCACGAGATCACGGGAAAAGGGGAAGCTCTGTTTCATACCCTCAATCTAGTGGGCGGAACAAAACTTCACCAGTGCGACATATCAGTAGCCCGTCATTTCAAGATAGCCGCGCCCTGATTTCGAACCCGATACGGATACAGGTCCCTCCCAATAAGGGATCGAAAGCGGGAGCCACGCATCGGGGTTCAGTGCCTCGACCACGATGTCGATCCCTTTTTGCGGGAGCATTACAGCCCATCGGGTGGGCACCTCGGGACCGGAAGTTTCAGACCATTCCAGAGGCGTCGCCTGAAATGCACCGTTGCCGAGGGGCTCGGTCGAACCGTCGGCATTGATCCATGTGGCTTGGGTATAGTCCGTCTCGCCGCGCAGAACGAACCCCATCAACTTTTCCCCTCCGTCAAAGGAGAGCGAAAACCAATCCCACCCCGTCTGATCCGAAGCCAAGGGCTGGGACGACCATTCGCGATCAAGCCAAGCCGTGCCCGAGACTTCAACCTCGCCCGAAGGCAAATGAAGCGTGCCGTCCACTTTCATGAAGGGCGCGGAATAATAGTGCGAGGCTTGGCCCTCTGCGGATTTGACCGAGTAACCCTGATCCCCGTGAAACACCAACGGGCCAACTACATCGATCCGTAGATCAAAGGCAAAATCGGGTCCCGCAGCGGAAATCGTGTTCTGCGTTAAAGTCCAATCGTCGATCCAAGCCGTCAACTCTGATGCAAGCGCTCCCGCTTGTCCTGTACCACCCCTTGCATAGCGCTCGGTGGCATAATGGGCTTTGGGCGTCGTGAGGGCCGCATGGCCCATGTAGACCTGTTCAAGCCCCCAGCCCTCTGCCGCAATTGGTTCGAGCGCATTGCGAAACAGCGTCCACTGAATGCCATAGGGGGTTCCGTCCTTGGCCGTTAAATTCGCAGTGACATACCACCACTCAATGCGAAAATCGTTGTGCGGTCCGTGGTCCTTTGGGAACTCGAATTGATACCCTTTTTCAGGGAGCGCAAAGTCATCGGCTTTGGTCCCAAGCCCTGCGAAACCCTGAGCCAAAGCAAAGGATGGAAGCAAAATGCACAGCAACGCAAAGATTCTAGCGTTCATTGGCAAAGACCTTGAGCATTTGGGAGGTAGACGTTTTGCCGAGCCGCATCGCTGGAATAAGCGACGCCAAGACCGCCGCAATAAGCGCTTCGATCACCAGTTTGACGTAGTCGAGCGGGAAAAAATAGAGCGGGAGCTTCCAACCGAAGGCTTCGACGTTTACGACGGCAAGAAGCACCCAAGCCAGAATAAGCCCGAGCGGAATGGCCGCTGCACTTGTGATCAACGCGAAAATAAGCGCCCGCAGGATTTCAAATCGTGCAAGCCTGTTCCGCGTCAGCCCAAGCGCCCAAATTGGTGCAAGCTGTGGAAGACGCATTGTGGCCAAGGTCAGCAAACTCATCAAAATGGCGAAGCCCGCCACTGCGAGCGTCAGAATATTCAGCGCATCCGTCACCACAAAGGTTTGTTCAAAGATACCCTTGGACAGGCTCTTGATTGCTGCTTGGTTGATGATCTGGTCATCGGACAGACCAAAGTCGCGAAGCGCATCCGATACGTTTTGCACTTTGTCGGGATCAACGCGCAAACCAAAACGCAATGCACGCTTATCGGGATAGACTTCACTGAACACGGCTTGGGTCATTACGATCTGGCCAATCGGATTTCCGTAATCGCCATAGACCCCCGCGACCACAAAGGTTCGTCCCTCGATCTCGATCTCTGTGCCCGTCCATTGATCGGTCCGTCTTGCGAATTGTTCATTCACGAGCACGGCACCGCGCGCTACCTGCCCCCAAGGGTCCTCTGATCCTTGGATCAGACGCCAGTTGTCAGGATAGGTAGAATGGTTTTTTGCGCCGTAAATTTCGGTGGGAACGCCACTCACAACGGTATCTTGATAGACGAGCGGCAACACCGCATCGACAAGTGGCTCTACAAAGCGCTCGATCCGCTCGGCCTCGTCTTCGGTTTCGGCATAGATATAAAGCTCGGGCGCAAGCCTTTGGTCTAGAAACTGGACAAAGGTCACACGGAAAGACGACACCATCGTCGCCACACCCACATTGGCCGCCATGGCCAGAAGAAGCGCAGACAGCGCGAGCGAAAGCCCCGAAGCCTGTTGCCGCGTATCCGCCCAGAACCACTGGCTCAGGACGCCACTGGCCATTCGTTGACCAAGTGACAGCACCAGAGAAAGGACGCCTGGAAGCAAAAGCGCAGCTCCGATTAGAAGAGCGCCCAAAAGGACAAAACCTGCAACAAGTCCTTTGCCGAAGAAAAGAATGCCAAATCCAAGTAAAGCACAAAGGATCACCGCGCCACGGCGCAGACGGCGCAGCGGTCCGTTTGTCTGCCAGTTGCGGGCTTGGGCCGCAGCCAAGAGAGGCATCTGCCAGAGTTTGAGAAAGACGCCGAGCGACGCGATCAAGGCTCCGCCGATAGACACGACGACACCACCAAGCCACCAGATCGGCGAAAGGCTAAGCGTGCCCTCGATACTCGCTCCGTAAAGTCCCCTCAGGGTTGCCGCCACATCGGGCAAGAGGGCAGCCGCGACGAGATAACCGAGGAACACACCGATTCCGCCTGCCACCGTCGCAAGACCAACCAACTCGGCTACCATAAGGCCGATCAGTGTCTGCAACGGCACGCCAACGGCGCGCAGCGTCCGTATCATCGGCTTGCGCTGTTCAAAGGCAAGCCCGATGGCGCTGTGAACGATGAATATCCCGACTGCAAAGGACAAGAGTCCGAAAGCCGTCAAATTGAGATGAAAACTATCGGTCAATTTGGCCAGATCGGTCCCCGCTTGGGCGGGCGTTACCTTGTAACCGAGTTCTTCAGGGGATGCCGCTCCAACGGGCTGATCCTTGAGAACGATCAAGCGGTCGATCTCGGTGCCTCGATCCAAAAGATCGGCAACGAGAGTGATATCCGCATAAACCGTATTCGGAGCAGCACCTTCAACCACGACTTTGCCGATTTCGGGCGCGAGCTGGACCAAAGCCAATGCCTCGGCGGTTCCATAGAAGGCTGGCCCCTCGATCTCGTTCATGTTTTCGGTCGGAAAGGCCGTCAGTGTGGGCGAAGTCAGAACATCGACACCGATGATCCGGACACCGTTCAAGCGCCCTTCAACGATCGGCGAGACAAGGATACCCGCGCGGCGCAAAGTGACGAAATCCGAGAGAGTCAGAGCCCCGCGGATCTGGGCATAGTCGCCTTCGGACACGGTCGCAGCGGCACGCGCATAACTTTGGCGCGCTTCGGCATTGATGGCCTGAACGCCGCTCCAAAGCGCAGTCGCGAGCGCAAGCCCCCCAAAAAGCGCGACGGCCTGCAATGGACTTTTCAGCCAATGCGACAAGAGAGCAGAAAAGACCGCGCGTATCACAGAATTCGACCGGAACTGAGCTTGATACTTTGATCGAGTTGATCGGCGATTTTTTGGGAGTGCGTCACCATAAGGAGTGTCGTTCCCGCATCACGCACCAGCCCGAGCATAAGCGCCAGAACTTCGGCTGCGGTCCCTTCGTCAAGATTTCCCGTCGGCTCGTCCGCAAGCACGAGTTTGGGTTTCGCCGCAAGCGTGCGCGCAATCGCAACCCTTTGCTGTTGTCCACCCGAGAGCTGGTCGGGGAATTTATCCAGATGGCCCTCAATGCCCAAGCGCAAAGCGAGAAGTTTCGCAAAATCAGGGTCATAGCGTCCGTTCAGACGCGCTTGAAACACAAGGTTAGCCCCGACAGTGAGCGAGGGAATAAGATTGAACTGTTGGAACACAACGCCGACCGTTTCGCGCCTGAGCTTTGCGCGCGCTTTGTCGTTCAACCCCGTCACATCGAGACCATCGAGCAAAATCGTGCCTGCGTCCGCAACATCCAGCCCGCCGATGAGATGCAACAGCGTGCTTTTCCCGCAGCCGCTTTCACCCGTCAGCGCAAGGCTTTTGCCCTGTTCGAGCCCAAAACTGACATCCCGAAGCACATCCGTTCTGATCTGCGCCGTGACATAAGATTTGGCGAGATTTGAGACCTCGAGAAACATGGTCCGGTCCTATTTGGTTTCAGGATAGTCCCGCACAAATGCCCAAGCGTCGCCCTCTGACAGATCTGGGTCAAAAGCATAGCCGCCCGAGGAAAAACCCTTGATCTCCTCGGGTGCGGTCAAACGGTTTTCAATGATAAAACGCGCCATCGCGCCCCGTGCCCGTTTGGCGAAAAAGCTTACGATGCGCGGCTTGCCGTCCTTCAACTCATAGAACTGAGGCGTGATCACCCGAAGCTTGAGCGCCTTGCGATCAGCGACGGAAAAATACTCCTGCGATGCACAGTTGATAAGGACTTCGGTGCCGATGACTGCGGCCTCGGCATTCAGGGTCTTGGCGATCTGGTCCCCCCAATAGTCATAGAGCGACTTGCCGCGACGTGTCTTGAGTTTGCTTCCCATTTCAAGACGATAGGCCTGCATCGCATCGAGCGGCCGCAAAAGCCCGTAAAGCCCCGAAAGAATTCGAAGATGATCCTGAGCCCAGCGAAGATCGTCTTCGGACAGGGTCTTGGCCTCGAGCCCCTTATAGGTGTCACCGTCAAATGCCAGCACCGCAGGCTTGACGCGATCGGCATCGGGGGTTTCCTGGAACGCTTTGAACCTGTCGCGGTTGAGCCGCGCGAGATCATCCGAAATATCCATAAGCTCTTTGAGCTGGGTAAGTGTGAGATTGCGAGAGGTTTTGGCGAGACGCACTGCATCCTCTTGGAACATCGGCTCCGTCGGTTCAATCGGCACAGGTTCCATATCCAGCGACTTTGCAGGGGATACAACGATCAGCAAGTGACCCTCTCCTTCTTCTAGCGATCCAAACACTCCCAAGGGTTATAGCTCTTGGATTCCAAAGGTCGAGTATATGGGGAAATGCCGCCGATGGCAGAGTTCCGCGCAGAATTGTGACCGCAGAGGGCTTTCCCAATGCGTGTTTTTATTGTTATTCCTCTTACAATCGAGACCAATCCAACCCGCTTCGTGACAGGCATCACAAGAAAAGCCGCGCGGCGCGGGATCTGAGGCTAGGACAGCTTGGAGGCTGCAGTAATGAAAATACGTATCCTGACCGCACTCGGCTTTGCTGCCGCAGTTGGCATGACCACCCCCGCCATCGCGCAACAGTCGAACAACCGCGTTGCGGCCAACACCGACTGGAGCGTGTTTGTCGAAAGCAACCCGAAAGAGTGCTGGGGCGTTTCCGCGCCCAAAGAAACGGTGAACACCCGCGACGGTAATGTGGTCTCGGCTCGCCGTGGCGACATTCTTCTCTTTGTCTTCTATCGCCCAGAGCAGAACGTAAAAGGCCAAGTTGCCTTTACAGGCGGCTATCCCTTTGCGAACGGCTCGACCGTATCGCTTGATATCGGCGGCACGACGTTCGAGCTCTTTACCGAAGGCGAGTGGGCCTGGCCTGCCAGTGCGGAAGACGACGCAAAGATCATCGCGGCGATGAAGCGCGGCTCTGATGCGGTTGCAACCGCGCGTTCGGGACGCGGCACAGTGACCAAAGACACCTTCTCGCTGCTCGGCTTTACCGCCACCGTCGAAGAAGCCGAAAAGCGCTGTAGCTAAGCGTTTTCCACCGTTCACGGTGAAGTTTTGAAATTAGACCTCGTTTTCGGGCGGAATCTTTTTGATTCTGCCCGTCAATGCTATAAGAGGCCGCTCTGATCAAAGGGATCTGCTGCCATGACCGCCACTGCACCGATTACACAAGACGTTCTGACCATTCCGCGTAAACTGGCGGAGGGTCTGCCCAATCTCGTCGGGATGACCCGTGACGAGATGCGCGATGCGCTGGTCGCGATCGGCACGCCAGAGAAACAGGCCAAGATGCGCGTCAACCAGATCTGGCAATGGATCTACCATTGGGGCGTGCGCGATTTCGCGTCCATGACCAACCTTGCCAAAGACTACCGCGCGCTTCTGGCCGAAAGCTTTGTGATCGAGCTTCCCGAGATGGTGACCCGTCAGGTCAGCGCGGACGGCACGCGCAAATACCTTGTTCGGATCGCGGGCGGGCACGAGGTCGAGATCGTCTATATCCCCGAGGAAGATCGCGGCACGCTCTGCGTCTCGTCTCAGGTGGGCTGCACTCTGACCTGTTCGTTCTGTCATACGGGCACACAAAAGCTTGTGCGCAACCTCACCGTAGGCGAGATCATCGGTCAGGTCATGCTGGCCCGTGACGATCTGGGCGAATGGCCTGAACAAGGCGCACCCAAGAACGAACAGCGACTTCTCTCGAATATCGTTTTGATGGGCATGGGCGAGCCGCTCTATAATTTCGAGAACGTGCGCAACGCGATGAAGATCGCTATGGACCCCGAGGGTATTTCTCTCTCGCGTCGCCGCATCACTCTTTCGACCTCGGGCGTTGTGCCCGAGATTGCCCGCACCGCCGAAGAGATCGGTTGTCAACTTGCCGTGTCTTTCCACGCAACCACCGACGAGATCCGCGACAAACTTGTTCCCGTGAACAAGAAATGGAACATCGCGACGCTCATGCAGGCGCTCAAAGAGTATCCCAAGGCTTCGAATTCAGAGCGGATCACCTTTGAATATGTCATGCTCAAGGACGTCAACGACAGTGACGAAGACGCGCGTCGTCTGGTCAAGCTGATCAAAGGCGTTCCGGCCAAGATCAACCTTATTCCGTTCAACGAATGGCCCGGCGCGCCGTATCAGCGCAGCGACTGGGAGCGGATCGAGGCCTTTGCCGACATCATATACAAAGCAGGCTATGCCTCGCCGATCCGAACACCGCGCGGTGAAGACATCATGGCGGCATGTGGTCAGCTGAAATCTGCGACAGAGCGGGAACGTAAATCCAAACGCCAGATCGAGGCAGAAGCAGGTCTCGGGAACTAAAACAAAGGGCCGCTCAATAGAGCGGCCCTTGTGGTTTTCATCGTTGGAAACCTTAGTTCATCATCGCCTTGGCTTCGTCCGGCCCGATATATTCGGGACGTTCGCACGTCGTGGTCATCTCGACCCAAGTGCGCTCTGATCCCGCCTTGAGAACCGAAGTCATAACTTCGGTCACGTGCACAGCGAGATCAATGTTACAGCGGTGCTGACGGTTTTCTTCGATCGCGGTAACCATGTCGGCAAGGCCTGCACAGCGATAGTTCGAGATCGGCTCGCCAAGGTGGTTTTCCTGATTGTGAACGGACCACGGATGACCCTTGTGGTCGAGGATATGCTTATCACCCTTGGAATCCGTGAGGGTCACATCACCGCCAAAGAAGTTCGGGTCAGGCACATAGAGCGAAGCCAGCTCGCCATAGAGGTCCATATTCGGGTGACGGTGCGCCCAGACATCCCAGGATACACCCACCGTCACAACGGCACCGTTATGGAACTCGAGAAGCGCGTGGATATTGGTCGGAGTTTCGACCGTGATCTCTTCGCCGTCACGCGGACCATTGGCAATCGTGCGCGTCGAGAACGCAGCCGAAGTCATGGCAGTAACCGACTTCACCGGCCCGATCAGCTGAACAAGGTTGGTGATGTAATAGGGGCCCATGTCGAGGATGGGGCCACCACCGGGCTTGAAGAAGAAGTCGGGGTTCGGGTGCCATGCTTCCATGCCGTGACCCATGAAGTGACAGGTGCCGCCGACGATTTTGCCGGTTTTGCCGTTGTCGATCGCTTCGCGTGCTGCCTGATGCGCACCGCCGAGGAAGGTGTCAGGCGCGGAACCGACGCGAAGACCTTTTTCATTGGCAATACGACGAAGCTCTTCGCCCTCTTCGAGCGTCAGAACCAGCGGCTTTTCCGAATAGGCATGCTTGCCCGATTCAAGAATGCGCTTGGTGATCGGGAAGTGCGCAGCAGGGATCGTCAGGTTGACGACCACCTGAATGTCGTCGGACGCGAGAAGTTCGTCCACAGTCATTGCCTTGACGCCGAATTCGGCGGCACGGGCGTTGGCTGAGTCCATATTGATGTCCGCAACAGCTTTGAGATCCAGCGCTTTGAACGCGGGAGCATATTTAAGGTATGTGGTCGAAATATTGCCACAACCGATGATACCTACGCCAAGTTTGGCCATGGGTCTAAGTCCTTAGAATTTGGAAACAGTGGCGTAAGACCGTGTGATCAAACGCTCTTGGTTGTTCGGATTGTCGTGCTCGATCACATAGCGCGGAACGCCTGCGTCCTTGAGAGCCGCAACGATGGGCCGCCATTCGATGACACCGTGACCCACATCAGCCCAGCCGCTTTCGTCGGTGGCTTCGCCTTCGGGTGCGCGGTCCTTGACGTGAACCGAGATCAGACGATCAGCCAGCTTGTTGATCCATGCGACGGGATCATGCTTGGCCACGAAGACCCAGCACAGGTCAAGCTCGATCTTGATATGTTCAGAGGCGTTCACGATGTGATCAATAGGAAGCGAACCGTCTTCGAGAGCAAAGAATTCGAAGTCGTGGTTGTGATAACCGAACTGGAGCCCTGCCGCGCGGATCGGTTCGCTGATTTTTGCCAAACGCTCGCCAAAGGCTTTCCATTCGGAGGCATTCTTCGGACGGTCGTCGGGCATGATATAAGGGACGATCACGGCTTCTACGCCGATGGTCTTGGCAACCTCGATGGTCCGCGCAGGCTCTTTTTCGACCATATCGAGGCTAAAATGACCTGTCGGCATCGAAAGCCCATGGGCGTCAAGCTTGGCTTTGGTCGCCGCAGGATCATCATAGTAGGGGCCGAAGCCCTCTACTTCCTTGATACCCGTCTTTTGCAAAAGACCGAGTGTTTCGTCGACCGGAAATTCGCGGGTCGAGAAAAGTTGGAACGAAATGTTCGGCATAGCCGAGTCCTTTCTGGATTGTCTTATAGACGTTGTTCAGATGTTTTATCAAAGAGCGACGCGCGCGAGGCATCGACACCGATCTTGAGCTCGTCACCTGGGCTCACGCGGGCCTGGCCGTCCATACGGATGCGGATCGAGCTCGAACCGACCTTGGCATAGACAAGCGTATCGGCGCCCATCGGTTCGACGATTTCGACAACGCTATCGAGCTGGATAGGTGCCGAGTTCACAAGCTCGCCCGTAACGATATGCTCGGGACGGATACCCAGAACAGCAGTGCAAGCGGCAGTGTTGGCCGACACATAGTCATAGCCGGTCATCGGAACCGTAAGATCAGCATTCGTGAACACGCCGTTCTCGAACTGACCGTCGAAGAAGTTCATCGAGGGTGAGCCGATAAAGTCGGCTACGTAGATGCACTGCGGACGGTTATAGATCTCGTCGGGCGAGCCAAGCTGCATGATCAAACCGCCTTTCATGATCGCGATGCGGTCGGCAAGCGTCATGGCTTCGATCTGGTCGTGCGTCACATAGATCATCGTGTTCTTGAGCTGCTGGTGCAGACGCTTGATCTCGACGCGCAAGTCGGTGCGCAGCTTTGCGTCAAGGTTCGAAAGCGGTTCGTCAAAGAGGAACACGTCCACGTCACGTACAAGCGCACGACCGATGGCCACACGCTGACGCTGACCACCCGAAAGTGCAGCAGGCTTACGCTTCAACAGGGGCTCGATCTGAAGGATCTCGGCCGCACGGGCAACACGCCGCTTGATTTCGTCGGCGGGGATTTTGGCGTTCTTGAGACCGAACGACAGGTTCCCTTCTACGGTCATCTGCGGATAGAGCGCATAGGACTGGAACACCATGCCGATGCCCCGATCACTGGGTTCTGCCCAAGTGACGTTCTTGCCCTGAATGTGGATCTGACCCGCAGAGACTTCGAGAAGACCTGCGATACAGTTCAGAAGCGTGGATTTACCGCACCCCGAAGAGCCGAGCAGAACGACGAACTCGCCCTGTTCGATATCGAGGTTAAGACCCTTGAGAACCTTTACGGCGCCAAAGTTGAGATCGAGGTCCTTGATCTGGACGGAGTAGTTTTCAGTGTTCATTTCAGATCAGCCTTTCACTGCGCCGGCGGCAATGCCGCGCACGAAGAGTTTGCCGGAGACAAAGTAGACGAAGAGGGGGACAAGACCGGTCAGCATAGTCGCAGCCATGTTGACGTTGTATTCCTTCACACCCTGTACGGAGTTCACGATGTTATTGAGCTGCACAGTCATCGGGTAGAGATCGGGCTTGGTAAAGACGACACCGAAGAGGAAGTCGTTCCAGATACCCGTCACCTGAAGGATGATCGCCACTACGAAGATCGGCAGAGACATCGGAAGCATGATACGGAAGTAAATGCCCCAGAACCCCGCACCATCGACACGCGCCGCTTTGAACAACTCCTCGGGAACCGAGGTGAAGTAGTTGCGGAACAGGAGCGTCAGGATCGGCATCCCAAAGATCGAGTGCACAAGCACAAGACCCCAAAGCGTGCCATAGATCCCCATCTCGCGAAGCAGGATAACGATCGGGTAGAGCATGATCTGATATGGAATAAAGCTCCCGAAGATCAGGATAGTAAAGAAGACTTCCGAGCCTTTGAACTTCCAGTTCACAAGCGCGTAGCCGTTCACCGATGCGATGGCGATCGAGATAATGACCGAAGGCACCATGATCTGGACCGAGTTCCAGAAGCCACGGCTCAGACCGTCACAGTTCAGACCCGTGCACGCCTCTGCCCAAGCCTTTACCCAAGGCTGGAAAGTCACCTCAACAGGCGGAGCAAAGATATTGCCCATGCGGATTTCAGGCATCCCCTTGAGCGAGGTCATAACCATCACCCAAAGCGGGACGACATAGTAGATGCAGACCATGGCAAGAATGCCGTAGAGCATGATGTTGCGGCGCGAAAACTTGCGACGCGGCTTGGGACCGCTGGGGCCGTCCAAAAGGTTGGTGGTCGCGTCAGCCATGTTTCTTGCCTCCGAATTCGAGATAGGCCCAAGGAATTAAGACGATGAGAACGCTCAAAAGCATCATGGTCGATGCCGCAAGGCCCTGACCGAGGTTCTGAGCTTGGAACATGTAGTCATAGACATACATGGCGGGCACTTGGCTTGCGTTACCTGGACCACCCGAGGTCATAGCAACCACGAGATCGTAGAGTTTGATGATGCCCGAAGCCACGATCACAAGTGTGGTGATGAACACGGGGCGCATCATCGGAATGACGACGAAGAGATAGGTCTTCCATTTGGCGATGCCGTCGACGCGCGATGCTTTCCAGATGTCTTCATCGATGCCGCGCAGACCCGCCAGCATGATGCACATCACAAAGCCCGTGCTCTGCCAAAGACCGGCCATGAGAAGCCCGACCAGAACAAGCTCGGGCGTGTAAAGTGGGTCAAAGGTAAAGCTCTCCCAACCCATGCCGCGAACGATGCCTTGGATGCCGAGCTCCGGGTTGAGTAGCCACTGCCAAACAAGACCAGTCACGATGAAAGAAAGCGCGAAAGGATAAAGCAGAATAGTGCGGAAAGCGCTCTCGAAGCGGATCTTCTGATCCAGGAGAACAGCAAGCAAAAAGCCGATCGAAATTGTGAAGACAAGCGCAAAGAAACCATACCAGAAGAGGTTCTCGATAGAGATCACCCAGCGGCTGTTGCCCCAGAGACGCTCGTATTGCTGAAGTCCGACAAATTTGAATTTCGGAAGAAGTTTTGATCCGGTGAAAGAATAGACCACCGACCAGATCGTCCCGCCGAGGAACACAACAATAGCCGTGGCAATCATCGGCAGTGCTGCGATCTTGGCGTTTAAGTTGCGCAGCATACGTGCGCCCATAGGTTTTGTAGACATCCCGTGCCCCTCGTCATTCGGAACGTATTTTGACAAAAAGGGCCACCCTTTTGGAAAGGATGGCCCAATTTCAGTCCCTAGACTTAGTTGTTGCTGATGATGTCAACCCAACGCTCGTGAGCGACTTCCGGAGCCAGATCGGTCATCCAGAATTCAACCATGAGGTCTTCTACCTGCTTCTGGGTGTCCGGGGTCCAGAGCATGTCGCCCGACGGCATCACGTTGCCTGCAGCGAGGAGCTCGAGGCCCTTCTTCATGCAGTCGTTCGCAGCCGAAAGGTCAACGTCGCCACGGATCGGGAGCGAACCCTTCTTGAGGTTGAAGGCAACCTGGGTTTCCGGTGCTACGAGCAGGGCAGCAAGACGCTTCTGAGCGGCTTCCTTGTCTGCATCGTCAAGCTTGGGGAAGTAGAATGCGTCACCACCGGTGGAGAGATAAGCATTCAGACCGAGACCCGGAAGACAGGTGTAGTCGGTGCCTGCAACTTCGCCGGCAACCTGGAATTCACCCTGTGCCCAGTCACCCATGATCTGGCCGGCGGCCTGATCGGTGATGACGAGGTTGGTTGCCTGGTTCCAGTCCTGAACGTTCGAACCGACTGCGAGTGCACGAGCATCGGCAGCAGCCTTGAACACGGCGGCGTATTCAGCACCAGCTGCTACGTCCATGTTCTTGTCCATGTTGACGGCTTTCCAGTTGTCGAGACCGGCAACTGCAACCTGCATTGCACCGAATGCAAGGTTCGACTGCCAGGGCTGGTTGCCGAGTGCGAGCGGGACTTTACCGGCGGCGCGAACAGCGTCAGCCGAAGCTACGAATTCGTTCCAGTTGGTCGGAACAGGGAGACCGAGATCTTCGTAGACCTTGTTCGAGAGCCAGAGCCACTCGGGCGAGTGGATGTTTACGGGCGCACAGTAGATGCGGCCGTCGATGGTGCAGGCGTCGAGCAGCGACGACGGGAAGATCACGTCTTTCCAGTTGTTGGCTTCTGCTACATCGGTGAGGTCGAGCATCAGACCGGCTTCGACGAGTTCAAGGGCCTGCTGGCCGTGGTTGAACTGGGTTGCACCCATCGGGTCACCGCCGGTGATACGGCTGATCATGATCGGACGTGCGGTGCCGCCCGAACCGGCGATTGCGCCGTCGATCCACTTGTCGCCCGAAGCGTCGAACGCCTTTGCGAGTTCGGCAACAGCAGCAGCTTCACCACCCGAAGTCCACCAATGGGTTACTTCGAGTTCGGTTGCACCGACGGTGGTTGCGCTAACAATTGCGGACGCAGCGAGCAGTTTGGTTGTCAGTTTCACGATTTTTACCTCCCTAAGCTAAATCGTTGTAGAAATTTCTATAACGTTATAGGAAGGTGGTGCAAGAAATATTTGAAAAGAAAGTGAGGATAATCCAAAACTATAGTTCGCCGCAGTGCAGAAATTGCAAAGTTCCTGTTGATGAAATAATGGGCACTGACACAGCGGCAAGCCAAAAAATGCCAAAAGACAAAGGGGAGAAGTGGACTTGGCAATACGGCGCGAAATTGATCCCGAGGAACTCGCTCTTGCAGCATCCGGAGACAAGCCGACGCTCAAAACAATCTCGCGACTCAGCGGATTGGCCGTCCCTACTGTATCCCGTGCACTGAACGATGCGCCCGACATCGGATTCGATACCAAGCAATTTATCCGCTCAATCGCAGACGCAATTGGCTATGTGCCGAATCGCGCCGGAGTGAGGCTCCGGACAGGCCGGACCAATGTCATCAGCCTTGTTTTGTCGACCGATCACGACATGATGAACCACACGGCAAGATTGATCTCGTCTCTTGCCTCAGAGCTTCGGAACACGCCCTACCATCTCATCGTGACGCCCTTCTTTCCCGATGAAGATATCCTCAAGCCGATTCGCTATATCGTCGAGACAAAGTCGGCGGACGCGCTGATCATGAATCAGGTTCGCCCGAATGATCCGCGTGTGAAATATCTCATGGAGCATAATTTTCCGTTTGCCACACATGGTCGGAGCCAATGGTGCGCCGAGCATCCCTATGTCGATTTCGACAACACGGCCTATGGCGATCTTTCGATCCAGAAACTTGTCCAGAATGGCCGCAAATCAATTGCCATGCTGGCGCCTCCGCTCGAGCATAACTATGCCCGCGAGATGGTGCTTGGCGGGACCAACCGCGCGCGCGAAGCAGGCATAGACTTTTTTGTGATCCAAGAGATTACGAGCGACGAGCCTATGGTTCGCATGCAGAACTATCTGGTGGATCTATTCCGCAAGCGCCCTGACATCGATGGAATCGTATGTGGTTCCACCAACGGCACATTGGCTGCGGCTGCTGCCGTCGAAGCAGATGGACGGACCGTCGGTAAAGAAATCGATCTTGTAGGAAAAGAATCTGTTCCGGTACTCAAGCTGTTCCGAGACAAGATTATCGTCCTTCCGGAGAATGTGGATTCCGTCGGGCAACGGCTCGCCCATGCCGCGATCCGCGCGATCAGGGAACCCGATGAGAAACCCTTGCAGCATCTCGATGTCCCGACGTTGGCCGACTTCGGGGAATAACTTCAAAATCTAGGAGAGACTTATGGCTACGCAAATTAAGGGCCCGGCGCTCTTTTTGGCGCAATTCGCAGGGGATAAAGCCCCATTCAATACGCTGGAAGGTATCACCAAATGGGCCGCAGGGCTCGGCTACAAAGGTGTCCAGATCCCGACTTTTGTCGGTCACCTCTTCGATCTCGACAAAGCCGCAAGCAGCGATACTTATTGCGATGAAGTAAAAGGCATTTGCGCCGATGCAGGCGTAGAGATCACCGAGCTTTCGACGCACCTTCAGGGTCAACTTGTTGCGGTGAATCCCGCCTATGATAGCGCCTTTGACGCCTTTGCTCCGAAGGAAGTGCACGGCAACCCCAAAGCTCGCACAGAATGGGCCATCGACCAGATGAAAAAGGCCGCCGTCGCATCGCGCAAATTGGGCCTCAAGCACACTGTGTCCTTTACAGGCTCGCTCGCCTTCCCGTTCCTCTATCCTTGGCCGCAGCGCCCTGCGGGTCTTATCGAAGAGGCCTTTGCCGAGCTTGGTCGCCGCTGGACCCCGATCCTGAACCACTACAAGGACAACGGTCAGGATATCGGGTTCGAAATTCACCCCGGTGAAGACGTGTTCGACGGTGCGACCTTCGAGATGTTCGTCGACGCCTGCGGCGGTCACGAAGCCGCAATGATCAATTATGACCCTTCGCACTTCGTGCTCCAGCAGCTCGACTATCTGGCGTTCATCGACATCTATCACGATCGCATCAATGCCTTCCATGTGAAGGATGCTGAATTCAATCCGACCGGCCGTCAGGGCGTCTATTCGGGCTATCAGAACTGGACCAACCGTGCGGGCCGCTTCCGCAGCCTTGGCGACGGTCAGGTGGATTTCGGCGGCATTTTCTCCAAGTTGACCCAATATGGATATGACAGCTGGGCCGTGCTTGAATGGGAATGCTGCATCAAATCACCCGAGCAAGGTGCAGCAGAAGGCGCACCCTTTATCGCCAAGCATCTGATCGAAGTCACAGGCAAAGCCTTTGACGACTTCGCAGGGGCAGAGCGGGATGAAGCACAAATCAAAGGAATGTTGGGACTATGAGCAGAGTCAGACTTGGAATGGTAGGCGGTGGACAAGGCGCATTCATCGGCGCCGTCCACCGCATCGCAGCGCGCATCGACGGCAAATTCGAGCTTGTTGCAGGTGCGCTTTCTTCGAACCCCGAGCGCGCGGCGGCAAGCGCGGCAGAGCTCGGGATTGCTGCGGATCGATCCTATGCCTCTTACGAGGAGATGGCCAAAGCCGAGGCAGCGCGCCCCGACGGGATCGAAGCCGTTGCCATCGTCACCCCGAACCACATGCACGCAGGCCCTGCGATTGCCTTTCTCAACGCAGGCATCAATGTGATCTGCGACAAGCCCTTGGCTGCAACGGCCGAGGACGCGGCGGCGATCAAGGATGCCGTGGCAAAGTCCAAGGCGCGGTTCATCCTGACCCACAATTACACTGGCTATCCGCTGATCCGTCAGGCCCGCGAGATGGTGGCCCGTGGTGATCTCGGCAAGATTCGCATCGTTCAGGCGGAATATGCACAGGATTGGCTCACCGAGGCGGCTGACCCATCGAACAAACAGGCCGAATGGCGCACCGATCCCGCCAAGGCGGGAGGCGGCGCAATCGGTGACATCGGCACCCATGCCTTCAACCTTTTGTCCTTTGTGACGGGGCTCAAGACCGAGGCGCTTCTTGCCGAGCTTCACTCGATGGTGGACGGTCGCCGCGTCGATGATAACGCGCATATCATGCTGCGTTTCGAAGGCGGTGCGCGCGGTATGCTCTGGGCCTCTCAGGTTGCCGTGGGCAAAGAGAACGGCCTCTCCCTTCGCATCTATGGCGACAAGGGCGGGATCGAGTGGAACCAAGAGAACCCCAACGTCATGACCTTTGCCAAGTTCGGTGAGCCCAAGCAGCTCATCACGCGCGGCGGCGCGGGACTTGGTGGCGGTGCAGGCAACTGGACCCGCATTCCTCCGGGTCACCCCGAAGGCTATCTCGAAGGATTTGCCAACATCTATAATGATGCCGCTGATCTCATCCGCGGTTCGGGTGACGGTGCACTGCTTCCCGATATCACCTCGGGCCTTGACGGAATGTGGTTCATCTCCGCCTGTCAGGAAAGCAGCAAAGCGAACGGCGCTTGGGTCAAGAAGACTTGACCACAAGCTGGTGGAGGGCATTCTTGGCGATGTCCTCCACTGCCCCATCAATCCCGACAAAGACCACGCCCTCTTGCTCGTTCGGCACTTCGAGTGTCGCGAATTGGCTATCGAGAAGCGAAACGGGCATGTAGTGCCCCTCGCGCTTTGACATGCGCTGCAGCACAAGATCGCGGTCCGCATCCAGATAAACGAATGCAAGTCCTTCGATCCCTTGCCGCAGGTGGTCGCGATAGGTCTTTTTGAGCGCCGAACAGGCAAGCACGGTCGGCGTCGTTTTACGTAGCCTGTTCACCTCGTCCACACAGCGATCAAGCCAAGGCCAGCGCATCTCGTCGGTGAGCGCTTTGCCCGCCGCCATATGCGCTACGTTTTCGGGACCATGCAGATCGTCCGCGTCAACATAGACACCGCCAAGCTGCGCCGCGATCGCGGCTCCGACCGAAGATTTGCCGCAGCCCGACACGCCCATAACCACAATTGCCTTATGCATCACCGCCCCGGAATTACGCCGCGCTTCTGACCTTTTCCCTGCCAGGTCGCGATCGCTTCGATTGCCTCTTCTGCCGTTTCGACAAATCGGAACAGCTTGAGGTCTTCTTCGGAGATCGTACCCGCGTCGGCAAGAGCTTTCCAGTTGATGATGCTTTCCCAGAACGAGCGCCCGAAGAGCAGGAACGGAACCTGTTCCATCCGCCCCGTCTGAATCAGTGTGAGGGCCTCGAACATCTCGTCGAGTGTCCCGAAGCCCCCTGGAAAGACGCAGATCGCCCGCGCGCGCATCAGGAAATGCATTTTGCGGATCGCAAAGTAATGGAAGTTAAAGCAAAGCTCGGGCGTCACATATTTGTTCGGCGCCTGTTCATGGGGAAGAACAATGTTCAGACCAATGGATTGGCCTCCCGCCTCATGAGCGCCCCGATTACCGGCCTCCATCACACCGGGGCCACCGCCTGTCACGATCACATTGTCGCGCCCGCCATCAGCCATGGATTGTTCGGTCATAAGGCGGGCAAAGCGGCGCGCCTCCTCGTAATAGACCGAAAGATCGGCAAGCGTTTTGGTGCGGGCCTTTGACTTGTTCGCGGGCTCGGGGATACGAGCGCCACCGAACAATACGATGGTGGACTCGATCCCTTCTTCGTCCATGCCAAGCTGCGGCTTGAGAAGTTCGAGCTGGAGCCGCACAGGCCTGAGGTCATCACGGCACATGAAGTCCGTATCGTTGAAGGCAAGTCGATATGTTGGCGAACGTGTTTGGGGCGTATCGGGAAGATGCTCGACCGCTGCGCTGTCTTCGTTACTGTGCCGCAGAGGGTGCCGTCTGTCTTTCGTTGCCATTGCTTATGCCTTGCATTGCTCAAGTGGTGTTTTTCGGTCTATAGCCTTTTCAAATTCAGGACCAAAGGTAAACCGGAGAGCTTTCATGTCGAATGCCCAACTCGAAGCCGCAATCGAAGCCGCGTGGGAAGCGCGTGATACGATTACCCCCGCAACCACGGGCGAAACCCGTGAAGCGATCGAAGACACTTTGAATGCTCTCGACAGCGGATCGCTCCGTGTTGCCGAAAAACAGGCAAACGGCGATTGGCACGTGAACCAATGGGCCAAGAAAGCCGTGCTTCTCGGCTTCCGCATCAAAGATATGGAACTCCACGAAGGTGGCCCGCAGGGTCATAACTGGTGGGACAAGGTCGACAGCAAGTTCAAAGGCTGGGGCGAAGCCGAATTCCGCGGCGCCGGATTCCGCGCTGTTCCGAACGCCGTTGTCCGCAAATCCGCATTCATCGCCAAAGGCGTTGTTCTTATGCCGTCTTTCGTGAACCTCGGCGCCTATGTCGACGAAGGCACGATGGTCGACACTTGGGCCACCGTTGGTTCCTGCGCCCAGATCGGCAAAAACGTGCACCTCTCGGGTGGCGTCGGTATCGGCGGAGTTCTGGAGCCGATGCAGGCAGGCCCGACGATCATCGAAGACAACTGCTTTATCGGTGCCCGCTCCGAGGTCGTCGAAGGCTGTATCGTTCGTGAGGGTTCGGTGCTCGGTATGGGCGTCTTCATCGGCAAGTCGACCAAGATCGTCGACCGCGAAACAGGCGAAGTCATGTATGGCGAAGTGCCGCCCTATTCCGTCGTAGTCGCAGGTTCGATGCCCTCCAAGAACGGGATCAACCTCTATTGCGCGGTGATCGTAAAGCGCGTCGATGAAAAGACCCGCTCCAAAACGGGCATCAACGAACTTCTCCGCGACTGATTTTACGCACCACCGACATTTGAAGCCCGATCGTTTGAAACGGTCGGGCTTTTTGTTTGCTCGGATCACAAAGAAAAAAAACCCGCAGTTACAAACTGCGGGTTGGGGAAGTGATGTTGGCAACCGGGACGGAGATCCGGCCACCAGCGTTGAAAGACTGAAGCGACTTACCCGTTGACCTTGGCGGACCAAGATCGGAATGGGGCGAGTAAGCGTCTCAAGAATTAGGCTACAAAGTGGAGGGTCACTCTACCAGAAAGCGAAGGTAGTATTCGGCTCTCTTTCGGATAGGTCCAGCTTAGGCGTAGGCTTCGATCCCGTGCACAAGAACATCGGCTTCGTGATGACGAAGCACCAAACGGGCGCTCTCTTCACGATCGCGGTTCTCGCCTTCGACTGCGACACGCGGCACATCGGCTGCAACACAGCTTTCGATGACAAGCCCGTTCGCTTCGATCAATTCGGGATGCGCGCAAACGAGCTGCACATAGGTGACCATCGGCGCAGAAGGAAGCTGGCGCACATAGGCGGAACCCAAAAGGTGGTTGCCTTCGACCAGAACCTCGAGCTCGCCAAAGAACAACTCGGCAGCGCCCGACTCGACGAGGATGCGCTGGCCTGGTGCAACGGTGATGTCGTCATGATCGCCGAAAGCGCCGGCGTTGATCAGGATCGGCGCAGCCATGTCGACCGCAGGGCGGCGATTGAGCACGACCGAAGTCAGGGGAAGAGCGCCATGGTCGCGAGTCATAACAAGATCACCCGCCGAAAGACGCTCGGCGCGGACAAGACCATTGGGCGTGTCGATCAGGGTGCAACCAAGCACGCCCGGAGCCTTGATGGTGAGGTCAGTGGTGATTTGAAGATCGAAAGCAATAACATCTTTTCCCTAGTATCCTTTTAAGATAACCCATTTGGTCGATGCATGCCCTGACCCGTGCGGTCATGTGGCTACGTAATGCGGCTAGTTTATATACCTCTAAAGGATACCAAGAGATGACCAAGGCCCCCAAAAAGCAGCAGGTTTACACATTGCTCGTCGAAGTCGGCCGCAAAGAGGGCGACGGTCTTCCTGATGGGGCAACGGGTGCGGCTCTGATGTGTTACTCGAGCGGCGTAGACGAAGCAGAGGCCGTGCGCGAGACCGTGGCCATCCTCAAACAGGCTGACCTCGCACCTCTCGATGTTTCGGGCTACGGCACCCTTGAAGAGCGACTTGCCGAGGGACATGACATTGACGAAGAAGAACAAGAGCTTATGCAAAGAGCCTTGGACGAGAATTCTGTCATCATCGCCCAGATGACGCCCTTCTTCGACAAAGAGTGATCAGCGGTTCAACGACGCCGATTCAAACGGCTTGAGCTGATACATCTCCATCGGTTCAAAGGCGGGAATCAGCTCGTGCGGCAAGTCGCGGATCAGCGAATGTCGAAGAGTTGTCGGATCGCTTGTGTGGATCCAAGGATCAAGTCCGCTCACATTCACCCCGCTGACAGAAAAGATGGCGGGGCGATCAAGCAAAAGTTGGTGGTATTCGACTGTAGGCACGCCTTTGACAGGTAGAATCGAACGCGTGTTTTGCATTTGCGACACGCGGACACCCACTTTTTCCAAACCGAAAACATATTCGATTTCAGAGCCTTGCAAGCAAAGTCTTTGCTCTGCGGACATCACGATGTCATGTTCCGCTCCAAAATAGGGCGCGCGGATGAGATGCGGGGTAAAGCGGCCGCGTGCCGGCAGAACCTGACTTCCAACCCAGCGGATTTGCGCAAGATCCCCGTCGATGGTTTTGATGAATTGGCCGGGGCGCAAATCGGCAACGGCGGTCCGTCCACGCGGGGTTTCAACCCAGCAATTCGCGCCGAAGGTTGCCGAGATACCGAACGGCTCGACCACGTCCGAAACAGCCCAGAAATTCACCGAAGTATCGACTTGGGTATGATGATGCGACTCGATCACGCGTCGCCAATCGCGCGTGCTCAACGGCACGATCCCGCGCAGCTCTGCGTGATGGAAATGTCCAGTATCGGGTGACAGCATTGCGAGATTGATCGTTCGGGTTCCAAGGCACCACGAAATGCCCAACAGAACGCTGTTCTCGCGGCCATCAAGATCCGTCGGCAGGCAGAAGGACTCGTAGCGCTCGCCCTTACCGATCATGACGGTGATGGTGGCATCGGGTTCAAGACTGATGGTCAGACCACTGACATCGGGGTCACGCGCACCATACTTCAAAATATTGTGCCGTGTCTGATCGACATGGGCATTAAACTCGATCCAGAAAGACCCGTTTGCCAGCATCTGATCAACAGGCGCGCCGATCGTCGGCGCTGCGCCCTCTTGAAGCCCGCCACGACGAAAAACAGCAGAATGACAATCGCTTAACCCAATCCAGCCCATCTTTACCCCCTATGCCGCGACAGCCAGAAGGGTGCGCGCTTCGTATTCCTTGAGTGTCAGACGCGCAGAGGGGCCATACCCAGCCCCCGTCATCGGATCGAGTTCGGGAAAGATCGAAACGATTTCTTCCACGATCTCTTTTTCAAAGAGCGATGTGGTCTGCGGTCCCGGCAAAAAGCTCTCGGTCGCAAGCCCTTCGGAAAAGATCACTTGATGGGTGTCGAACAGAAGATGGATGTATTCGACTTCGCCGCCTTCCATGATCTTGACGGAACCGCCGTTGACCAGATCACGTGCTTTCACGAGGACATCACGCTCTGCGAACAAGAGTTCGGCAAGAACATCACGGACCAAGATGCGGTGCTGGGGCGAAACGAGCAAAGTCCCATGTTTGCCGAAGGTGCCGCGGCGGATCTTGATCGGAGCGAGTTTGCCCTCGGCGGGAACCACCCGTCGACCGATCCAGCGGAGCGGCTGGGGACCGTCGTCATAGGTCATCACAAGATCACCGGGCTTGAGACTTTCCACTGGTCGATCCCCGTCGGGGGTGCGAATCAATGTTCCGGCCACGAAACAAGGGATCGACGTGATCGTGACGATACCCGTATCGCTTTGGGTATTGCCCGAACCTCCGGTGGTGCCGGTGCCGGTATAGGTAAAGGAGAAATCCTCGATATCGGCGTCATTGACCACGGTGATGGTGCCGTCGGCATTGAGCGTGAGGACTTGGCCCGTGCTGAGCGTGACCGTGCTTCCTGCGGTGACTGCGATACCGTTGATATGGGTGATCGTCAGCGACCCGCCCGACTGGTTCACGTCGTTGGCAAGAACGTCAAATGTCTTGGTCTGGTTCGGCGCAATGGTGAAATCGTCATCATTGACGAGCACAGCGCCCTGGACCGAGTTGGCGGCGATCAAAAGGTTGGAGTCGTAACTAGCGTCGGCGACATCGGCGATACCGATCTTGAGCGTATTCACCTGACCCGGAATCACAGGGATTTCGAGCGTCATCGTGACGGTAAAACCGTCCATCTCGGTGTTATAGGCATCCCCTGTGTTGTCGATATAGAGGTTGCTGGTGTTGGTCTGGTTGATACCGCCGATAGATGCATTACCCACCGAAAGCGGGACATAAACACCGTTTGACCATACGCCGACAATATCGTTGAAAATCGAACTGACGTATTCAGGATATTCTTCCGAGGCAAAGACGAATTGCATCGAAAGGTAATTCGTCGTCGGAATGAAATCGACCTCGAGGATCGCGGCGTCATAGGTCTGGGTGCCCGCAAGCGCGTTGAAGTCCGCGTCGCCACCCGTTCCAAAGGGGTTCATATCCGAAGAGGTGCTCGCGCTTCTGTTCGGATCACCGCTCGACTGGGTGAAATCGCGTACGTCACCCGTCGAAAGGATCAGACCCGTGTCCGAAGGCGTGGCATCGGGGGAAATCGTGTCGCCGCCCGAATAAATGGCGGAACTGTTGCGCGCACCAGTGTAAGTGGCCCCGACAATCTGGACGTCATCGCCGAAAATCGTTTCGGCCATCTGCGTCGCAGACGCACCTCGATTGTAGTTAAGCTCAGCACCTGTCGCCATTTAACTGCCTCAGTCCTTTTGACCGAGTGCACACACTGTCCCGAACGGATCTTTGCCCGTTTTCTAATTATTGTGACTGACTGCTCAATCACGACCACATTTTGGGTCAGCGCCTGCCTCGGCATTTTATTTATAAATAGGATATACGAACTATCCTTTCGGGGTAGACGTTTTTTACAGTTCCGCAGCAAAGTGAAAAACTGTGTCCCTGCGGAAACAGTAGGAAAATGCTCTCAACCGTTGAATTTCGCCCCCGCTGGGATTAGCCAGTGATCCAAAGGAGCCCGCTATGAACACGCCCATCGATCCTGTCGACCTAACCGCCCGCCTTGTCCGTTGTCCTTCTGTCACCCCAGACGAGGGGGGCGCACTTGTGCTTCTCGAAGAGCTACTCACCGAGGCAGGCTTCGACTGCAAGCGGGTCGACCGAAACGGGACATCGAACCTTTATGCGCGTTGGGGCCGAAAAGGCGCCAATCGCACCTTTGGGTTCAACGGCCACACCGATGTTGTGCCGATCGGGGATGCTGCCGCTTGGACCGTCGATCCCTTTGGAGCAGAAATCAAAGACGGGTTTCTCTATGGGCGCGGCGCCACCGATATGAAGTCCGGTGTCGCAGCATTCGTCGCGGCGGCCATTGATTTTGTGCGGCAAACGCCACCCGATGGTGCAATCGCCATTTCGATCACAGGCGATGAAGAGGGGGACGCGACGGACGGAACGGTCGCCCTTCTCGACTATATGAAACAAGCGGGTGAACAGATGAGCGTTTGCCTTGTCGGTGAACCGACAAGCCCGAACGAGATGGGCGAAATGATGAAGGTCGGTCGCCGCGGATCGCTCACCGCCTTTTTCACTGTGACGGGCACGCAAGGCCATTCCGCCTATCCGCATCGCGCCAACAATCCGATCCCCGCGTTGATGCGATTGATGGATCGGCTTGCCTCGCACGAGCTTGACCAAGGCTCGGATCACTTCGACCCCTCGACCCTTGCGATTGTGACAGTGGATACGGGCAACCCCGCAGCAAACGTGATCCCTGCACAAACCCGCGCCACGGTGAACATCCGCTTTAACGATCTTCATAGCGGTGCATCGCTTACCGACTGGCTCCAGTCTGAAGTCGATGACGTCGCAAAAAGCTTTGGTGTTAAAATCGCTTTGTCCGTCAAAGTCTCGGGTGAAAGTTTTCTCACCCCGCCGGGCGAGCTGTCGGACATTGTCACCAAAGCGGTCAAGGCCGAATTGGGACGAACCCCCGAGCTTTCGACCTCGGGCGGGACTTCGGATGCGCGGTTTATGAAGGACCATTGCCCTGTGGTCGAATTCGGGCTCGTGGGCAAAACCATGCATTCGGTCGACGAACGGGTCGAAGTGGCACAGATCGGGCAGCTCAAGTCGATCTATACCCGCATCCTTTCCGATTATTTCGCCTGATCAAGAAGCCTCTTTAAGGACTTCGAGAAAAGCGGGGCCGAACCGCTCGGCATAGCGCGCGCCCAAGAGCCGCTCCAAAGTCCCAAGATCGCGCGGCTTCACCTGTGCGACCTTGGCCAGCATCGAGGCAGTGCAGGACATCGGCTTGCCCGAACCATCCTCTCCACGGCTCAAATCCGCTTGAACCGCAAGGAGCCGGTCATAAAGCGACCCTTCTCCCCGCCCTGCAAGTTTGCGGCGCGCGGGATGGAGTTCGGCGACATCGCCCGCGATCACTTCAAGAAAGTCTTTGCCATATCGCTCGAGCTTCTTTGACCCGACACCGCCCACCTTTGCAAAATCGTCCAAGGTTTTCGGCCTCACCTGCGCCATCTCGATCAAAGTTTTATCGGTGAAGATGATATAGGCGGGGACATCGGCGGCCTCGGCCAATGCGCGTCGCTTGGCTTTGAGCGCCGACAATAGCGGCGCATCCTCATCGCTCACCAAAGTGCGGACGACGTTCCCGTTCTTTGCCGCGCGAATCGTATCACGGCGCAGGTGAACGCTTTCTTCTCCACGCAAAATCGGGCGCGCCCGTTCGGTCATCCGCAAGCCGCCATGGCGCTCGGGATCGGGCCTGAGCAAATCGTGCCCCATCATCTGACGGAAGATCGCCTGCCATTGCTTGCGGTCGAATTCCTTGCCGACACCAAACGTCGGGAGACTGTCGTGCCCGCGCTCCAAGATCCGGTCGTTTGTCGCGCCAAGGAGGATTTCGATCAAATGGCCCGCGCCAAAGCTCTCGCCCGTGCGAAGCGCTGCGGACAGTGCCATGCGCACAGGGGTGGTCGCATCGAAAATCTCGGCGGGTTTATCGCAAAGATCACAGTTTCCACAAGGCGCAGCTTCTTCCCCGAAATACCCAAGGAGCGTTTTGCGGCGGCATTCCAAAGCCTCGGCCAAACCCAAAAGTGCATTGAGCCGTGCGTGATCCGCCATTTTCCGATCCTGAGGCGCAAGGCTTTCGTCGATCTGTTGACGACGGTAGCGTATATCTTCAGGACCAAAGAGCGTGAACGCCTCGGCAGGTGCGCCATCGCGGCCGGCGCGGCCGACCTCTTGGTAATAACTCTCGATGGATTTCGGCAAATCGGCATGGGCAACCCAGCGGATATCGGGCTTGTCGATCCCCATACCAAAGGCGACCGTGGCGACAACGATGAGCCCGTCTTCCTTTTGAAACCGCGCTTCGACGTTCCGCCGATCCTCGGCCTCCATCCCGCCGTGATAAAAACACGCGCTATGCCCTGCTTCGTTCAATGCCGCAGAAATGCCTTCGGTCTTGGCGCGGGTTCCGCAATAGACGATCCCGCTCTGGCCTTTGCGCGCCGCAGCAAAGCCGAGGATCTGTTTGCGCGGGCTATCTTTGACCGCGAATGAAAAATGGATGTTCGGACGATCAAAGCCGCGAAGAAACGTCTCGGGCGCTTTGCCGTCGAAAAGCTTTTCAACGATTTCAGCCTGTGTTTCGGCATCCGCAGTGGCGGTAAAAGCCGCAAGAGGTGCGCCCAGCGCACGGCGCAATTCCCCGATCCTAAGATAATCTGGACGGAAATCATGGCCCCATTGGCTCACGCAGTGGGCCTCATCCACCGCAATAAGATTGACACCGATCCGCGTGAGAAGCTGTGGCACTCCACCGGCAGCAAGCCGTTCGGGCGCCATATAGAGAAGCTTGAGCGTTCCCGCCTCGAGACCGGCCCAAACCGCGTCTGTTTCCTCTTGGGTGTTGCCCGAAGTCAAAGCCCCCGCTTCGACGCCCGCCTCGCGCAGACCGCGCACCTGATCGCGCATCAACGCGATAAGCGGCGAGATGACCACCGTCACACCGGGACGCACCAAAGCAGGGAGCTGATAGCAGAGCGATTTGCCGCCGCCCGTAGGCATGATGGCGAGCGTGTTCTTTCCCGCAATCACAGCTTCGACGATTTCCTGCTGACCCGGCCGAAAGGCATCGAATCCGAATACATCGCGAAGAAGCGTATCAGCGCTCATCGTGGGAAACCTGTCAGTTTAGTTGGCTGCTCTTTGCCCTGACAGTCTCACACTAAGAATCCATGAACAAGAGGCGGCTCAGTAGAAAGCCGCCACGTTGTTAACCAAAACGATGCGAATGATCTCGAGACCGAGCAAAAGCACGATGGGCGAGAGGTCCACACCGCCAAGATTGGGGAGCATATTGCGGATGGGTCGATAGACGGGCTCGAGCACGCGGTTCAAACCATACCAAATCTGCGCGACAAGAGGCTGACGGGTGTTGAGCACTTGAAAGTTGATGAGCCAGCTCATGATCACATGCGCAAAGACGAAAAAGCGCGCGACGCTGAGAAGAAGCATCAAAATCTGAAAGATCGAATACATCGTGGCGTGTCCCTAGAAGTTTCCAATCAAGTAATGGCCGATTTCCTCTGGTGCAATCCCCTGCCCCAACGTTTCACTTGACCTCGATGTCTGGGCGCGTATCCGAGTGCGGTCGAAAGGAAATTTCCATGTATCCCTTTATCCGTTTTTTCTGGCAACTTCATAAGCACCGCAACGATCCCAAACTGGGGTTTCTCGACACCCACATAAGCGAGCATTACTGCATGCCGTGGGACATCGATTTCTGGATGGAGTTGAACAACGGACGCACGCTTACGCTCTTCGATCTGGGGCGCATTCCGCTCGGTCGTCGGACGGGCCTTTTCGATGCGCTCAAGCGGCGCGGATGGGGCCTGACCGTGGCGGGATCGACTGTGCGCTATCGCCGCCGCGTGCGCGCTTTTGACAAAGTGACCATGCGATCTCGTTGCATCGGCTTCGACGAGAGGTTCTGCTATCTCGAACAGGCGATGTTCCACAAGAACGGCGAATGCGCCAACCATGTGATCATCCGTTCGGCAGTCACGAGCAAGTCGGGTATCGTGCCGTCCTCCGAAGTGGCTGCAGAAATGGGCATCACCGGCAAAATGCCCGAACTCCCAGACTGGATCAAAACCTGGATCGAAGCCGAAGCAAATCGTCCTTGGCCGCCGATGCAGGACTAAACCAATTCTTGCGCGACGACCTTGCTTGCTGTCATACCGATCACAAAGGATCGGGAGGGCGGAATGGCAAGTGTATCGCGCAAGAGAATTTGGGGCTGGATGGTCTTTGACTGGGCGCAGCAGCCTTTTTACACGCTTGGCCTCACCTTCATTTTCGGCCCCTATTTCGCCGCAGTGGCGACCGAATTCTTTCTAAGCCAAGGGGCGGACAGCAGCGCCGCCAAAGCACACTCGCAAGAACTTTGGTCACTCGGCCAAACGGTTGCAGGCATCATCATTGCACTGTCCGCGCCGCTTTTGGGAACATGGGCCGATGCATCGGGGCGCAAGATTCCGTGGATCTATGCCTTTTCTGTTGTCTTCGTGATCGCATCGGCTGCGATCTGGTGGCTCAAACCCGATGGAACGGGTCTCTATCTTGTTTTGACCGTCTTCTTCGCGGGGTTCATCGCCTCGGAAATCCTGTTGTCCTTTATCAACGCCTTTCTGCCATCGCTCGGGACCGACAAAGAGATCGGGCGCATTTCGGGGTCAGGCGCGGCCTTCGGCTATTGGGGCGGGGTTCTATCGCTCATCATCATGCTTTTGTTCTTTGCCGATGACGGGGGCAAAACGCTCTTTGGGGGTCAGCCGCTTTTGGGGCTCGACTCGAGCGAGCGCGAAGGCACACGTTTTGTCGGTCCGCTGATCGCAGTCTGGTATATCGTCTTTATGATCCCGTTCTTCGCTTGGGTGAAAGACGATCCCGCCACCATCAAGCGAAGCACACAGCTCGGGGATGTCCTGCGCGAGCTTTTCGCCTCGATCAAAGGTCTTAAGCAAAGACCAAGCCTCAGCGCGCTCCTTGTCGGGTCCATGTTCTATCGCGATGCACTCAACGCGCTTTATGCCTATGGCGGTGTCTATGCCGTGCTCGTGCTTGACTGGACCACCAATCAGGTCGGCGTTTTCGGGATCATCAGCGCGATTGCGGCTTCGATCTTTACCTGGATCGCGGGTCTGAGTGACAAAAAGTTCGGACCCAAGCCTGTGATCTATGTCGTTATCACCTTGTTGATCGGCGTTTGTATCGTGATCATCACGATGGAGCGGAATGACATCCTCGGCATCGCTCTTGCGGACGGTTTGCCCACCAATGCAGCGCTTGCGGGCCTCATCGGGGCAACCTACGGCACCGCCGATCTGATCTTCTACGTTTGTGGCGCGGTGATCGGCGGTTGCGGTGGCGGTCTCTATGCCTCGTCCCGCTCGCTGATTGTGCGCCACACGGACAAATCACATGCGACCGAAACCTTCGGGCTCTTTGCCTTGACGGGCAAAGCGACCGCCTTTCTTGCACCTGCGCTCATCCTGATCACTACACGTATGACGGGCGACAACCAACTCGGCTTTGTTCCGCTTATCGGCCTTTTCTTGGTCGGCCTCATAATGCTACGCTGGGTCAACAAGGACGGAGATCGAGCACAATGGTCCGCATCATCACAGTAATCGCCCTATTTCTCGGTCTGGCTGCCTGCCAGAGCGACGATGACACGCCGCGCAGGTCAAGTGTTTCGACCCAATCGTCCAACGACACCCGCGTGGCCAAATCTGTCTTCGGCCATATTCCAACCCCCTCGGCCCAAGAGTCCGAGTCAATCGGAGGTTACGCCAAAGGCTGTCAGGCAGGTGCTGTGCAACTGGCCGAAACGGGTCCGACATGGCAGGCCATGCGCCTCAGCCGCAACCGCAACTGGGCGCAGCCGACGACCGTTGCTTTTGTCGAGGACCTGAGTCGCTATGCCGCCACCCTAAAGGGTTGGGACGGCCTCTATGTCGGCGACATGAGCCAACCTCGCGGCGGGCCGATGCTCACGGGCCACGCGAGCCACCAGACGGGACTTGATATCGATGTTTGGATGTTGCCTCCCGAGCGGCTCAACCTGAGCGCAACCGAGCGTGAAAATATTTCGTCCATTTCGATGCAGAGGGCCAATGGCGCCTATGTGAACTCTTCTTGGACTGCCGAACACGAGGCGCTCATCAAACGCGCCGCAGAGGACCCGCGCGTCTCGCGGATTTTCGTCTTTGCAGGAGCAAAGGTCGAGATGTGCAAGAACGCGACGGGTGATCGCAGCTGGCTTCGCAAAGTACGGCCTTGGTTCGGGCATCACTATCACTTCCATGTGCGCCTCAATTGCGTCGCAGGAGATGCAAACTGTGAGGATCAGGCCCCGCCGCCCGCAGGAGACGGCTGCGAGGATGCGCAAGTCTGGGTCAACAACATCCTTAACCCGCCTCCCGCACAGCCAAGCACCGCCGAGCCGCGCGGCCCGCTCCTGATGGCCGAGCTTCCCAACCAATGCGGCGCAGTGGCGGCCAATTAATCCATGCTTCGCGCTCTCGCATTGTTATTTGCCCTCTCGTTTGCGAACCTCGGGCATGCCCAAGGCATGCTCCTTTCGAACATCATGCCGAATTTCGGCAAAGGTTCGGGCGGTTTTTCCGCGCTCGAGATCACCGACAACGGAACACGCTTCATCACCGTTTCCGACAAAGGACAAATCGCGATCGGCTCTGTTCTGCGCGAAAACGGGATCATGATCGACCTTTCGATCGAACAGTCCTTCATGCTCAAAGACCCGCAAGGTCGACCGAGCGCTGGTCGCAACTTTGACGCCGAAGGACTGGCGGTGGACGGCAAGGGCGGTTTTTACCTGAGCCTCGAAGGTCCGGCGCGCGTTTGGCATTATACCTCGCCGACAGCGACCCCGACCCAACTCACCGTCCCCGCAGAATTTGCGAATTACGGCGAGAACTCGAGCCTTGAAGCATTGGCGATCAACACCAAAGGAGAGGTTTTCACGCTCCCCGAACGCTCGGGTCGCCATAGCACCCCGTTTCCCGTCTACGGATGGGATGGACGGAACTGGTCGGTGAGATTTCAGCTCGACCGCATTCTCCCCTTTCTCCCCGTTGGCGCGGATTTCGATGACCGCGGCGCGCTCTACATCCTCGAGCGCGACTTTCAGGGCCTCCTCTTCCGGTCCCGAGTCCGCAAGATCACGCCAGACCTGACATCCAGCACGATCCTGAACATCAGCTACGATAATCTCGAAGGCATAAGCCTCTGGCGCGACGACCAAGGCAAGCTCCGTGCGACCATGATCTCGGACAATAATATGTATGACTGGCTCCCCACCCGCGTGGTCGAGTATCGTCTGGACGATTGACGTAACCGTTTTTCAAGGCTAGAGAGCCGCGTCCTCGGTCCGAGGGCCAAGTCACCGCACCCTTGTAAAAACGGAAACCGGACATGACCCGTATCCTTCCCGGCGTAATCGCCATGGCCCTCATTGTTGTGGCCTCCAATATCCTCGTTCAATTCCTCATCCTTGATGGTCTTTTGACCTGGGGCGCTTTCACCTATCCGCTTGCGTTCCTCGTCACCGACATCACCAACCGCGTCTATGGCGCTTCCGATGCCCGCCGCGTGATCCTCGTCGGCTTTGTCGTCGGCATCATCTGCTCGCTTATCGGCAGCCAGATCATGCTTCAGGGCGACGGCTATACCTATCCTGCTGTGGCGCTTCGCGTTGCAATCGGATCAGGCACCGCCTTCCTCTTGGCCCAACTCCTCGACGTTGCCGTCTTCAACCGTTTGCGCGATGCAGGCTGGTGGAAGGCCCCTCTCGTTTCGAGCATCCTCTCCTCGGCCGTCGACACGGCACTCTTCTTCTCAATCGCGTTTGCGGGCTTCATTTCGCTCGGTGAAAGCGCCGATGCCGAAGTCTCTTGGGCGCTCGAAGCCGTGCCGCTCCTCAACGTCGGCCCCGAAGCCCCGCTCTGGGTCACTCTTGCTCTGGCCGATGGCGGCGTGAAACTTGCCGTCGCGCTCGTCGCTTTGGTGCCCTTCCGCGTAATCGTTGGGCAGATCATGGCGAAAAAGGCCGTCGCATAAACTTCACGCAAGCACTGGTGGATTTTGTTTTGACAAATACGAAATCTGTGCCACCTTTTCTTTAGGCGAAACCCATTGAAAGGAGGTGATCCAGTGTCGAGAAAGGTATTGGAGAAAGGTGTCGGGACAGCTTGGGGGACGATCGACTAGGGCAGCCCTTAGTCAACTCCGAACTCAGGTGGGTCAGACCTAACCGATCCCACCTCCTGGACTTTCGAAGGGTCGCTTCCTCGCCGAGGCGGCCCTTTTCCATGTCGGACATACACCATGCTCTATTGCACCGATGACATCAGCCTTCAGGATTGGGAGCTTACCGAGCAATTCGTGCGCGCCTCGGGTCCGGGTGGGCAGAACGTGAACAAAGTCTCGACCGCGGTCGAGCTGCGCTTCGAAGCCGCGAGAAGCCCCTCTCTCCCCGATCCTGTCAAACGGCGGCTCCAGCGCATTGCGGGCTCCAAATGGACGACCGAAGGGGCGATTGTGATCTTTGTGCAGGACACCCGCTCTCAGGCCTCCAACCGCGAAATCGCCCGCCAGCGCCTCGCCGAAATGATCCGCAAAGCCACCGTGGTCCCCAAACGCCGCATCGCGACCAAGCCGACGAAGGGGTCCGTGCGGCGGCGTCTCGAGGAGAAGAAGATCAGGGGGGAGGTTAAGGCTTTGAGGGGGAAGGTGGGTTAATTAAAGATTGTCAGACTTACAACTATTGGTTTAATTTAGATCCGGTTAGTAGTGAGGATAGTTGATGCTTACTGAATTGCAGGTATTACCCAATGCAACAGGCCGAACGCTCGTTTTTTTTCCAATCACATTCGAAACATCCTCTCATTCTATAAAATATTCGACGTTTCAGCGATGTGGGGCTGGCGTATTAGACGCATATCGTAGCGCCGAAATCGCATTATTCGGCAGCACTTCGGAATTAGAGTTAGAACTAGGCGCGTTCGAAGAAAGTTCCTTCAGAGCCTGGTTTGGTGCGGTGTCGGTCGTAATGAGCGGATGGGCTGCTCAGGAGTTTGCTGGTGGTTTTATTCAAGGGCTCACTGGTAAAACGCTAGATGAATACGGCCAAATGGCAGCTGCTTTCGTAAAAGATGGCACCAAAGAAACTGTCGATACTATCGCAAACTTAATGGCCGCAGCAGAGACATGCAGTAGCATCCTTGCAGTCGACAATAATGCCTTTGAAGAAGCTATGTCGGAAAGGCCTGAAGCTGCCGATCTTGGTATGTCAGGCCGGATGAAGTTCTATGAGGCATGCAAGAACAACCCTGAAATTCCTAGTGTTAGGTTCGGCATTTCTTCACACGCACCTAGGGTAACCCGAAATCAGTTTTCGGCCCGAGGGCGTCGGGATCGCATCGAACCTCACCCCACTGAAGACCAACTCGGCACTGTCGGAAATTGGAGAAGCATTATTCTGGATTTTACGGTGACTTCACCAACATGGGATCGCGAAGACAATCAGCGTAAATGGAAAGGCAGATTGGATGATGGCAGGTATATTTATTTCGATATTGCCGACTCATCTTTTTGGAAGAAGGTCTTAGATAAAGAGCTCGAAACCGCATCTCCCGATTTGATGAAAGCTCAGTTTCTCTATCAAGATGTAAACGGGCGATACAAATCAGCCCGTGCTGTGAAAGTTATTAGTTTTAACAATCAATTTATTTCGTCACCCCTCAGCAATGACGAAGTTCTCGCACGACTAGAAGAGTTGAACGCATCACCTGTTCACCAAAATGAACTATTCGGAATCAATCGAAATCCCACTTAAACCCTAACCTCCATCGCCTCCTGCTCCCCCACCCCAAACACCCGCTTATACCTTGCGACTTCCCCTTCTGGCCCCATGGCCTTCAAGGGGTTGTCGCTGAGTTTGACGGTGGGGTGGCCGTCGGCGCCGACGGCTTTGCAGACGAGGCTGAACGGGGCGAGGGTGTCGCCCGCGGTCAAGCCGATGAAATCATTGGTAAGGATCTGTGCCCCAGCCACAGGACGCCCGCACCCGCCCTCTGAACTGATCCGCAAGCTCGTGGATTTTGGCCACATCCAGCCCGTCCGAAAAGATGACAAGCTTTTGCGTCGGGTCCTCGCCCCTGTCTTTCCACCACTGGATCGCCGTTTCGGCCCCGCGCGCGGGATTGCCTGAATCGATGCGGATGCCGGTCCATTTGGCGAGCCAGTCGGGGGCACGTTCGAGGAAGCCCTCGGTGCCGTAAGTGTCGGGCAGGATGATCCGCAGGTTGCCGTCGTGCTCTTCGTGCCAGTCGGCCAGAACATCGTAGGGCGCT